>NZ_JAHAWC010000003.1:0-351281 GCF_018383635.1 Enterobacter sp. 120016
CAGTCCAGGGCATAGCGAGTCTCCTCTTCTATGCCAGTTATAACTGTTACCCATGTATCCGGTCTAAAGTGTTACCCATGTTTCCGGTTCATACCCTTCGCTTACCGGGCCTACGATCCGAATGTAGGCCGGGTAAGGCGTAGCCGCCACCCGGCTTTTTACTTCCGCTCCCCCGCTGCAAAATCCTCGATCTCTCCCGCCCAATCCACCGGATACAACCCCTCCCGTACATCGCGATGAAACGTTGAATACGGCCAGTCGCTGACTTTGCTGACATAGCCATGCTTCACCGGATTGATGTAGACGTAATCCATATGCCGCCGGTAGTCCTCTTCGTTACGGACGGTGTGCTCCCAGAAGCGTGGCTGCCAGATATGGCGCATTTCGATGTTGCGGCTAAATGTCTTTTTGATGTCGCGCCAGCGGGCCGAAAAGTCACTGTCGCCTTCCAGTAAGGTCCAGATACAGTGCATATGTTCAGGAAGGATTACCCATGCGTTGATAGTAAATGGCTTTGCATGTTTAACCGTTGAGGTGGCAGCACGCAGGCTGTCGATATGACGGGTAAGCAAATCGCTCTGGCGGTTTTGCAGATTGACGGTGAAGAACCAGGTTCCACCCGGGACGTAGTGGCGACGATAATTTGACATGGGCATTCCTTGCCTTAATGCCGGGTGGCGGCTACGCCTTACCCGGCCTACGATCCGAATGTAGGCCCGGTAAGCGAAGCGCCACCGGGCGTTTTCTCAGCGTTTTGCCGTCAGTTCAGCTATCCGCACAATCACCTTCACCGCTTTTTCCATCCCTTCCAGCGTCACAAACTCATGCTTGCCATGATAGTTATAGCCACCGGTAAACAGGTTCGGGCACGGCAGCCCCATAAACGACAGCTGAGAACCGTCGGTGCCGCCGCGGATCGGCTTAAGCTGCGGTTCAATATCACAGTCGCGCATCGCCTGCTGGGCGATATCGAGAATGTGCGGATGCGCCATCACCTTCTCGCGCATGTTGTAATAGCTGTCCTCTATGATCAGCTCAATATAGCAATCAGGGTGTAACCCTTTACCGACCTTCTTGGCGATCTCCATCATCTTACGCTTGCGCGCCTCAAAGGCTTTGCGGTCGAAATCGCGGATGATGTAGTGCATCTGCGCGCTGTCCACGGTGCCTTTGATGCTGGTCAGGTGATAGAACCCTTCATACCCGTCGGTCTGTTCAGGGCTCTCTTCCGCCGGGACTTCCGCATGAATGCGTGACGCCAGCGACAGCGCGTTCACCATGACGCCTTTCGCCGAACCGGGGTGAACGTTGTTGCCGACAATTTTGATCGTGACGGACGCGGCGTTGAAGTTTTCATACTCCAGTTCACCGACGCCGCCGCCGTCAACGGTATAGGCCCACTGCGCGTTAAAGGCTTCCACGTCGAAGTGCTTCGCGCCCTTGCCGACCTCTTCGTCCGGCGTAAAGGCCACGCGGATATCCCCATGCGGGATATTTTTCTCTTTCAGCACCGCCAGCGCGGTCATGATCTCCGCAATGCCCGCCTTGTCATCCGCCCCCAGCAGCGTTTTGCCGTCGGTGGTGATCAGCGTCTGGCCCAGCAGCTGGTGCAGCACCGGGAACATCACGGGCGAGAGCACTTCGTCGCCAATACCCAGCGCAATGTCGCCGCCGCGGTAGTTTTCCACAATCTGCGGGTTCACATGTTTACCGCTAAAATCCGGAGAGGTGTCGACATGGGAGATAAAGCCAATCGCCGGAATATCACCCTGAACATTCGCCGGCAGCGTTCCCATCACAGTGCCTTTCTCGCTTAACGTGACGTTGACCAGCCCCATGGCGTCAAGCTGCTCTTTGAGCAGGTTTAACAACTTCCACTGGCCTTCGGTGCTCGGCACCTGGCGAACACCCGGCTTAGATTGGGTATCCAGCGAAACGTACTGTAAAAAACGCTCAAGTAATTTATCCATGCAGTCACCCTCACTTTTTGTGACAACATTATCAATAAGCATCAAAACGCAAATATTGCGTCAGGTCACTTTTATCCCGCAAACGAGAATATTTTCCGTTTATATCGTTATGCGTTAATAAATGTAGCTTATGAATCAGTGACAAGGATTGGCGATTGCGGGGGATTGCCGTAGAATGTCCGCCCTCATTACGAGTCACCAAGGTGGTTACACACAAACCCCGCTTCAGTCTGCTGCCTGAGGCGTCTATATGGGACAGCGCAAAAATTGAATACACAATCCCGTTCACGTTCACCGCTGGTGCAACTGGAACGAATTCGTAAAAGTTTTGATGGCAAAGATGTTATTTCCGACCTCACTCTCACCATCAATGACGGTGAGTTTCTGACGCTGCTTGGCCCCTCTGGCTGCGGCAAAACAACCGTACTGCGCCTTATCGCCGGGCTGGAAAGCGTCGATAACGGCCATATCCATCTTGAGAACCAGGACATCACCCGGGTTCCCGCCGAAGATCGCCACGTCAATACCGTCTTTCAGAGCTATGCCCTGTTCCCGCACATGACCGTGTTTGAAAACGTGGCGTTTGGTCTGCGGATGCAAAAAACCCCGGCGAGCGAGATCGAACCGCGCGTCACCGACGCCCTGCGCATGGTGCAGCTTGAGACGTTTGCCCAGCGTAAACCCCATCAGCTTTCCGGCGGCCAGCAGCAGCGCGTTGCCATCGCCCGCGCCGTCGTCAACAAGCCTCGCCTGCTCCTGCTGGATGAATCCCTCTCGGCGCTGGATTACAAGCTGCGCAAGCAGATGCAGAACGAGCTCAAAGCCCTGCAGCGCAAGCTCGGCATTACCTTTGTCTTCGTCACCCACGATCAGGAAGAGGCCCTGACCATGTCTGACCGCATCGTGGTGATGCGCGACGGCAAAATCGAGCAGGACGGCACGCCTCGCGAAATCTACGAAGAGCCGAAGAATCTGTTTGTTGCCAGCTTCATTGGCGAGATCAATATCTTCGACGCCACGGTGATTGAGCGTCTGGACGACCAGCGCGTGCGCGCCAGCGTCGAAGGACGCGAGTGCAACATCACGGTGACTTTCCCCGTCGAAAAGGGACAAAAGCTCAACGTTCTGCTGCGCCCGGAAGATCTGCGCGTCGATGAAATTCACGGCAATACCGAGGCCGAAGGGTTAATCGGCTATATCCGCGAGCGCAACTACAAAGGGATGACGCTGGAGTCCGTTGTCGAGTTGGAGAACGGCAAAATGGTGATGGTCAGCGAATTCTTTAACGAAGACGACCCTGACTTCGACCACTCTCTCGACCAGAAAATGGTTATCAACTGGGTAGAAAGCTGGGAGGTTGTGCTGGCTGATGAAGAACACAAGTAAATTCCAGAATGTGGTGATCGCCACGATCGTCGGTTGGCTTGTGCTGTTTGTCTTTTTACCCAACCTGATGATCGTTGCCACCAGCTTCCTGACCCGCGACGACGCTAGCTTCGTTTCGCTGGTCTTTACGCTGGACAACTACGCGCGCCTGCTCGATCCGCTCTATTTTGACGTGCTGCTGCACTCGCTCAATATGGCGCTGATTGCCACCCTTGCCTGTCTGGTGCTGGGTTATCCCTTCGCATGGTTCCTCGCGGGCCTGCCGCAAAAGGTGCGGCCTCTACTGCTGTTTTTACTGATCGTTCCCTTCTGGACGAACTCGCTCATCCGTATTTATGGCCTGAAGATCTTCCTCAGCACAAAGGGCTATCTCAATGAGTTTCTGCTGTGGCTGGGGGTGATTGATACGCCGATCCGCATCATGTTTACCCCGAGCGCGGTCATTATCGGCCTGGTCTACATCCTGCTGCCGTTTATGGTGATGCCGCTCTACTCCAGCATTGAGAAGCTGGATAAACCGCTGCTGGAAGCGGCAAAAGATCTGGGTGCCAACAGGCTGCAAACCTTTCTTCGCATCATTATTCCGCTGACGATGCCCGGCATTATCGCGGGCTGTCTGCTGGTGATGCTCCCGGCGATGGGCTTGTTCTATGTGTCGGATCTGATGGGCGGCGCGAAAAACCTGCTGATCGGTAACGTCATCAAGAGCCAGTTCCTCAACATCCGCGACTGGCCGTTCGGCTCGGCCACCAGCATTACGCTGACGGTGGTAATGGGCCTGATGCTGCTGGTCTACTGGCGCGCCTCACGCCTGCTGAACAAAAAGGTGGAACTCGAATGATCGGTCGACTGCTTCGCGGCGGTTTTATGACCGCCATCTATGCCTATCTCTATATCCCGATCGTTATTCTGATCGTGAACTCGTTTAACAGCTCGCGGTTCGGGATTAACTGGCAAGGGTTTACGACCAGCTGGTACAGCCTGCTGATGAACAATGACAGCCTGCTGCAGGCCGCTCAGCACTCGCTGACGATGGCGATCGTCTCCGCCACCTTCGCGACGCTCATTGGCTCGCTCACCGCCGTAGCGCTGTACCGCTATCGCTTTCGCGGCAAACCGTTCGTCAGCGGCATGCTGTTTGTGGTGATGATGTCACCGGACATCGTGATGGCCATTTCGCTGCTTGTGCTGTTTATGCTGCTGGGCGTACAGCTTGGCTTCTGGTCGCTGCTGTTTTCCCATATCACCTTTTGCCTGCCGTTTGTGGTGGTGACCGTCTTCGCGCGTCTAAAAGGGTTCGACGTGCGCATGCTGGAGGCGGCGAAAGATCTGGGCGCCAGCGAGATGACCATCCTGCGTAAAATTATCCTGCCGCTGGCGATGCCTGCCGTGGCGGCCGGATGGCTGCTTAGCTTCACCCTGTCGATGGATGACGTGGTCGTGTCCTCTTTCGTCACCGGTCCGAGCTATGAAATTCTGCCGTTGAAGATCTATTCAATGGTGAAAGTCGGCGTCTCACCGGAGGTGAACGCGCTGGCGACCATTCTGCTGGTATTGTCGCTGGTTCTGGTGATCGCCAGCCAGGTTATTGCTCGTGATAAAACAAAATCTCAGGGGACAATGAAATGAAAAAAATGCTCGCCGCTGCGGCGCTGGTGCTTGGCATGGGTGCCGCGCACGCTGATGACGGTAAAACGCTCTACTTCTACAACTGGACCGAATACGTGCCGCCGGGCCTGCTGGAACAGTTCACGAAGGAGACGGGCATCAAGGTGATCTACTCGACCTACGAGTCGAATGAAACCATGTACGCCAAGCTGAAAACCTACAAAGACGGCGCGTACGATCTGGTCGTTCCTTCCACCTACTTTGTCGACAAAATGCGCAAAGAGGGCATGATCCAGAAGATCGATAAAACGAAGCTGACCCATTTTTCAAACCTCGATCCGGAGATGCTCAACAAGCCGTTCGACCCGAATAACGACTACTCCATTCCGTATATCTGGGGTGCGACCGCGATTGGCGTTAACAGCGAGGCCGTCGATCCGAAAACGGTGACGAGCTGGGCCGACCTGTGGAAGCCGGAATACAAAGGAAGCCTGCTGTTAACCGACGACGCGCGTGAAGTGTTCCAGGTGGCGCTGCGCAAGCTGGGCTATTCGGGCAACACGACGGATCCGAAAGAGATTGAAGCCGCGTATAACGAGCTGAAAAAGCTGATGCCTAACGTGGCGGCGTTCAACTCTGATAACCCGGCTAACCCGTATATGGAAGGCGAAGTGAATCTGGGGATGGTGTGGAACGGCTCCGCGTACGTGGCCCGCCAGGCCGGTACGCCGCTTGAGGTGGTCTGGCCGAAAGAAGGCGGGATCTTCTGGATGGATAGTCTGTCGATTCCGGCCAACGCGAAAAACGTGGATGGCGCGCTTAAGCTGATTAACTTCCTGCTGCGCCCTGACGTGGCGAAACAGGTTGCCGAGACGATAGGCTACCCCACGCCAAACCTCGCCGCACGCAAGCTGCTGAAGCCTGAGGTAGCTAACGATAAATCGCTCTATCCGGATGCCGAAACCATCAGCAAGGGTGAATGGCAGAACGATGTCGGTGACGCCAGCCGCCTCTACGAAGAGTATTATCAGAAATTGAAAGCGGGCCGATAAACGGTATCGCGTTCTTCCTCGCGCCGCCCGTACGGCGTGAGGAAGGATTAACTGACCGCATTCTCCCCGGCCCAGACCGTCGCCTTTCTCATCGCCTCAACCACCTCCTCATCCGACAGACCCAGCGCCTGACGAACTCTGGTCGCCTCGTCCCACTGCTGCTGCTCATAGTAACGGCAAAGGCTCACCATATCGGCTAACCGTCCCTCCTGGTGGCACAGCGCGTTGCTCACGCTCTGCGGCACCGCAATTTGCTTCATCAACTCGGCCATCGGCAGCTCAAGGAGGGTATCGAGCAGAGAAAACAGGCCACACATGAAGGCATTCTCAGCCAGCGCCGGTTCTTTCATCGTCTCAGCTATCAGCTCACAGAACTTGCCGCGCATCATACTCAACGGGTAAAGCTCGCTGACGGTGTCATTGCCCGCACTGGCGAGGACCACGACCGCAACAAACCGCCTCAGCTGGTTTTCCCCGAGGTATCTGAGCACTTCGCTCAGGGTTAACTTACTGAAATTACAGGCCCCGATATGTTTAAATGCGGTGTGCTTCATGTAGCGCATGATTTTATAGGACAGCGTGAGGTCGGTTTTAATCAACGACTCGACGATCCGAAAATCAGGCTTATTGCGCCCAACCTCCATTTGCAGCCGAAAAA
The DNA here is from genome assembly GCF_018383635.1 of Enterobacter sp. 120016. Taxonomy (NCBI): domain Bacteria; kingdom Pseudomonadati; phylum Pseudomonadota; class Gammaproteobacteria; order Enterobacterales; family Enterobacteriaceae; genus Enterobacter; species Enterobacter sp. 120016. Next base: position 6,675 of record NZ_JAHAWC010000003.1, read on the forward strand.
TCGCCAGCTGATTTTGCGATAGCCGTTTATATTTAATGACCTCCGGACGGCAGAAAAAATAGCCCTGAAACAGCGAGAATCCCTCTTCCCTGTATTGGTTGAATTCCTCTTTAGTCTCAATTTTTTCAGCGAGATATTTAATATGCCCGGTCAGATGTTTACGCTCTTTCAGATACGCTTTAATTTGCGCTAAGGAATAATTCCTGACGTCGAATTTCAGTATAGAAATATAGGGTAAAAAAGCATCCCATTCAGGTGCAAGGGTGAAATCATCAAGCGCAAACTGATAGCCGTGCGCATTCATCTCCCTGACCGCCTGCAGCAGTTCAGCCCCTGGCACAGCATCTTCAAGGATCTCAATGACCACGCTCTCTTTATCCAGCGCTTCTCCGCTGCGGTCAATGACCATTCGCGAAGGGAAATTAATAAACGACGTATGCGCCCCGGCGATGCGCTGGGACGGCACGCATAAAAACTGATCTGATATCATTCTGGAGGTGGCATATTCCGCCGACACGTCCGGAAAACGGTTTGTCATCCCATCTCTGAAGAGCAGTTCATAGGCCACCGTATTCATTTCAGGGTTAAAAATGGGTTGTCGCGCAATAAATCCGTACATATCCCATCCTCCTCTACAACTTTATTATTTATTAGCATCCTCTTTCTACACGACGATAACGAGCATTATCGAGCACTATTTTGATTGAATGCACAAAATAAAAGCATCCACACTAATTAACGGGATTTATATGTTCAGGATTTAAATTAAATATACCTGGCGATCTACAGAAAGAGGAAAAAATATCCGATAAGGAATATGTGCCTGCCCGACATGCACAATATTACGGGAGAAGAGAATGAAAGACGCCATGGTCCGAAGACAAAAAATAAGAGTCAAGACGTTGATGCTATTGTCCATTTTCCTCACCGTGACGGTGGGCTTTACGGCAACAATCGGGTTTATGATGTGGCAGTGGATAGCGCAGCAGGAGGTTCTGGCCAAAAAACATATCCGCCAGATTGCCGAGGTGCAATCGTTGCAGGTCAGCAAACAGCTTGATTCTGCCCTGACTGCCGCCCGGGACATGGGCAACAGCGCCCTGGCGCTGCGCGAGGCGGGCGTATCCGATCGCCAGAGCCTGAACCAGCTGCTCATTCACTATCTGTCGGCTCATCCACAGTTTCTCTCTATGTCGATGGCCTTTGAGCCCAACGCGTTCGACGATAAAGATGCCGCCTGGGCCGGTCAGAGCGGTGAAGATCCTGCCGGGCGCTACGCCCGCTACGTTGACCGGGACGCCACCGGCAAACCGGCATTACACCTGCTGACGGACATCGAAACCCCCGGCAGCGGTGATTACTATCTGCTGCCGAAACAACGGCATAAAGATGTGATCATCGAGCCCTATATTTATCCCTACAACGGCGTGGACGTGATGCTCACCTCGATTGCCGCCCCCATCATGCGCGACGGTCAGTTTCTGGGATCGGTCACCTCTGACTTCTCCCTCGCCACGCTGCAATCGACCATTGGAGCGATTAAACCGTGGAACGGCACAGGCTACGCCCTGCTCCTCTCCGCGGGTAATAACGTAGTATCCAGCCCGGACAAGCGCGCGGCAGGCAAGCCTTACGCCGGTCAGATTACCGGTCATGACGTCACCCGGGTAAACGATCCGCTGCTGAAGGAGGACGTGTTTATCACCTGGCAGGACATCGCCGTCGGTAATAGCCAGACGCCGTGGAAACTCGCCATTATCACCCCGGTCAGCGAAGTGATGGCCGAAGCGCGCGCATTTTTACTGAAAGCCATCGTCCTGATGGTGTTAAGCATCGTGGCGGTTAGCCTGGTGATGGCGCAGATCTTTACCCGCAAAGTAGACCGTCCGGTGGGGGGTGAACCTTCGGAAGCCGCCGGGATCGCCCTGGCCGTTGCCCGGGGGGATCTGAACAACACCATCCCGGTGCGTTCCGGGGATACCCACAGCATTTTTTATGCCCTACACACCATGCAGATGCAGCTCAAGCGCATCGTCGACAATATCAGCGAAGCCAGCCATTCCGTGCACGGCGGCACCAGCGAAATTTCGGCGGGCAACCTTGACCTCGCCTCGCGAACCGAAGAACAGGCGGCTGCAATTGTTGAAACGGCAGCCAGCATGGAAGAGATTTCGGTCACGGTGAAAAATAACGCCGACAACGCCCATAAGGCGACAATGCTGACCGATCGCGCCGCGAGCCTCGCCGGGCATGGCGAAACGCTGGTAAACGACGTGGTCGTGGTGATTGGGGAGATTGACGAGAGCGCGCGTAAGATCGGTGAGATTAACAGCATTGTCGATGGCATCGCCTTCCAGACCAATATCCTGGCGCTGAATGCTGCCGTTGAAGCGGCGCGGGCTGGCGAACAGGGGCGCGGCTTCGCGGTTGTCGCAGGGGAAGTGCGCAATCTTGCCCAGCGAAGCGCCAACGCGGCAAAAGAGATCTCTCAGCTGATTGCCGAGTCCTCAGGCCGCGTAAGCAAAGGCGTTGAGCTGGTCAATGAAACCGGGGTGATGATGAAACAGGTGATTGAAGCGGTATCGCATGTGCATCTGGTCATTAACGATATCGTTCAGGCGCTGGACGAGCAGAATCGGGGAATTAGCCAGGTGAGCACTGCCGTTAACCAGATGGACAGTACAACCCAGCAGAACGCCTCTCTGGTTCAGCAGATCTCCGCGGCAGCACTCTCGCTGGATGAGCAGGCTAAATCGCTGGAGAAGACGCTGGCGTTCTTCCATTCATAACTAAACGGGCACCCGCTTGACGGGTGCCTGTTTTCTTTCTTACCGCTACAGCCCTTTCAGCAGCTTGTCGACAAACTCCGGGACGACCGTGCTTGCCAGGCCGTAGTGTTTCTCTTCAAACTCGCTGCCTACCTGGCTTGGCTCAAGGTTCAGTTCAACCGTATGCGCACCGTGCAGTCGCGCTTCGTGGACAAACCCCGCCGCCGGGTAAACATGACCGGATGTGCCGATGGCAATAAACACGTCTGCCATCGCCAGGGCGCTGTAGATCTCATCCATTCCCAGCGGCATTTCGCCGAACCAGACCACGTGCGGACGCAGGCGCGACGGGAACTGGCAGCAGTGACACTTATCCTCTGGCAGCACGTCTTCTTTCCAGTCCAGCACCTGGCCGCTCCAGGCGCAGCGAACCTTGAGCAGCTCGCCGTGCATGTGGATGATGTTCTTGTTACCGGCCCGCTCGTGCAGGTTGTCGATATTCTGCGTTACCAGCAGAAAACGATCGCCGAGCTCCTCTTCCAGCTTTGCCAGCGCCAGATGCGCCGCATTCGGCGCAACTTCAGGCTGCTGAAGCTGACGACGGCGGGCGTTGTAAAACGCCTGCACGAGATCCGGGTCGCGGGCAAAGCCTTCCGGCGTAGCCACATCCTCCACGCGGTGCTCTTCCCACAGCCCGTCCGCCGCGCGGAAGGTTCGAATTCCTGACTCGGCGGAGATCCCCGCCCCGGTCAGCACCACCACTCTGGGTTTATCCATCGCTTCTGGCATCATTCTGTCTCTGAAAAAGATCCGCTGGCGCAAGCGCTCACGTAAGCGGCGTTTGTTTTTGCGAAAACGGCTGAGTCGACCCTGGCGACGCGACAGCATAGAAACCTCGTAAACTAATCGGTGAGATGAAGGAATGCGGCTCCGCGCATGCCTCCTGCGTCCCCGTGTCGCGCGCGTTCAATACGCGGCACGCGGGCAACCGGCAATAAATGACGGGGCAAACGCCCGGACAACCGTTCCGTAATCGCGGTAAAGTTTGAAAGCCCTCCCCCGATCACCAGCAGATCCGGGTCGACGATGGTGAGAATATTTCCCAGACACACCGCCAGCAGATCCAGATAGCGCTCGACGTGCTCACTCGCCTGCGCATCCCCTTGCTCCCACAGGGTAATGATTTGAGGGGCCTCAAGTTTCTGATGATAGAAGTGTTCGTAAAGCCATGCAAATCCGCGCCCTGAGAGGTAGTTCTCAATACAGCCGTGCTGGCCGCAGCCGCAGCGGGTCAGCGGAAAATCACGCCCCACAACCGCCAGCGCGTCCACCGGCAGACGGATATGGCCAAACTCTCCGGTGATGTAGCTGCGCCCGGTAATGGGCTTACCGTTGATGACAATCCCCCCGCCGACGCCGGTACCGAGGATCAGCCCCATCACCAGCGGATAGTGGCGGAATTCATCATCCCAGGCTTCGGAGAGCGCAAAGCAGTTGGCATCGTTGTCTAAACGCACGTCGCGTTCAAGGAGGGCAGAGAGATCGGCGCGGAGAGGTTTACCGCTGGCGGCAGGCACGTTGGCTGCATACAGCGTGCCGTCGTCGGTTTCGGGCATCCCAGGAATGCCGATGCCGACGCTGCCTTTCACGCCAAAGCGTTCATCGGCTTGCGCCACCAGCGCGGCAATCGCGGTTAAAAATTCGTCGTAGCTTTCGCGCGGCGTGGGAACGCGGGTTTCACACTGCAGCTTGAGGTCTTTATCAAACACGCCGAGCGCAATCTTGGTGCCGCCAATATCAAATCCATAATACATAAACGCATTCCTCTTTCTGACATAGCGGCCTCAGGACCGCTACACCATGACGTAATTACTGGCCACTTAATACCCTCGCCGGATCAATTCGGCTTGCGCGACGCGCCGGATACCAGCTTGCCAGCAGACTCAGTAAAAGTGCTGTAACCAGCACATAAAAAACATCCAGCCAGTGCAGTTCAGACGGCAGGAAGTCAATAAAATAGATATCACCCGACAGGAACTGGTGGCCGATAAGCTTTTCGATCCCGTTGATAATTGGGGTCAGCTGCAGGGAAACCACCACGCCAATCACCACGCCGCACAGGCTGCCAAACAGCCCTGCCAGCAAACCGTACCAGACGAAGATGGCGCGAATAAGACCGTCTTTCGCCCCCAGCGTACGCAGCACGGCGATGTCGCCGCTCTTGTCCTTGACCGCCATCACCAGCGTCGAGACGATATTAAAGCACGCCACACCAATCACCAGCACCATCGCCAGATACATAATGGCGCGGATCATCTGGATATCACGGTACATATACCCGTAAGTGCCGATCCAGCTTTTGATGTAGACATAGTTATTGGTCACGCTGCCCGCGTCGCGGACCAGCCTGTTGGCGTTAAAGACGTCGTTCACCTTAATGGCAATACCCGTCACGCTGTCGCCCATATCGAGATACTGGCGCGCATCTTCCATCGGCACCATGGCGAAGCTGTGATCGAGCTGACCGCTCAGCTGAAGAATACCGGTGACGTGCAGGCGCACGCGCTTAGGCTGCTGCAGCTTGTGGTCGGCGCTGGCGTTCGGGATCATGATTGACACCCAGTCGCCCTGCTTCACCTTCAGGGCATCGGCAACGCCTTTACCCATGATGATCTGCTGCTCACCGGCCTTAAAGTTGGCCCACGCGCCGTTCTGCACATAGTTTGGCAGCGCGCTGAGACGCGCTTCCTGGACGGGGTTGACCCCTTTCACCTGAATGGCGCGCAGGTTTACCCCGCTCTCCACCAGCCCGGTAAAGTTGATGTAGGGCGCGGCCGCGGCAATGCCCGGCACTTTTTCAACTTTGTTGAGCGCATCGCTCCAGTTCGTCCACGGCTGGTTAACCGGCTCGATCTCCCCGTGCGGCACCACTGCCAGAATGCGGTTATTCAGCTCGCGTTCAAAGCCGTTCATGGCGCTTAAGCCCACAATCAGCACCGCCACGCCCAGCGCAATACCGATGGTCGAGATGACGGAGATCAGCGACACCATGCCGCCGCGACGGCGGCCGCGGCTAAAACGTAAACCGATGAGTAACGATAACGGTGACGCCATTACTCTGCTCCCATCAGGGTCAGTTCCGCGTTCAGATGGCCGTCGCGCATCTCAAGCTGACGCCCCATGCGTTTTGCCAGCTGCAGATCGTGGGTCACGACCAAAAACGCGGTACCCTGCGAAGCGTTCAGCTCGCCCAGAAGCTGGAAAATACTGTCCGCATTGCGGGCATCCAGGTTGCCGGTAGGCTCATCTGCCAGCACCAGACGCGGGTTGTTGACCAGCGCACGGGCAATCGCCACGCGCTGGCGCTCGCCGCCGGAAAGCTCAGAGGGACGATGGTTACCGCGATGGCCCAGCCCTACCGCTTTCAGCATGTCGCTGGCGCGAGCGTTAATTTCTGCCGGTTTCTTTTTGCCAATCAGCAGCGGCATCGCCACGTTTTCCAGCGCCGTGAAATCCGGCAGCAGGTGGTGGAACTGGTAGATAAAGCCCAGCTCGCGGTTGCGCAGCTCGGCCTTCGCCGCGGAGGACATTTTGCTCATCGGCTGGCCGGAGAAAATCACGTCGCCTTCGGTTGGCGTATCCAGCCCGCCCAGCAGATGCAGCAGCGTACTTTTGCCCGAGCCGGAGCTGCCGACAATCGCCATCATCTCGCCTTCACCCACGCTAAAGCTCACATTGTGCAGCACGTCGGTTTGCACAGTGCCTTCCTGATAGCGTTTGGACAGGTTGTCGCATTGCAACAGGATCTTATTCATAACGTAAAGCCTCAGCGGGTTGAGTGGCGGCGGCGCGCCAGGAAGGATAAAGCGTAGAAAGCAGCGCAATGGCCATCGCGACCAGCGCAATACCGACCACCTGCAGCGGCTCGATAGCCACCGGCAGCGCCGCGCCGTCAAGCAGCGCGCCGATGATCGGCATTAAGTTATTAAGCTGGCTGGCAAGCAATGCCCCCAGCACGGCACCGAGCAGCGCGCCGATGATACCGGCACTGGCCCCCTGCACCATAAACACCGCCATGATCTGGCGCGGCGTGAGCCCCTGGGTTTGCAGAATGGCGACTTCGCCCTGCTTCTCCATCACCATCAGGCCCAGCGAGGTAATGATGTTGAATGCGGCCACGGCCACGATCAGGCTCAGCAGCAGCCCCATCATGTTTTTTTCCATCCGCACGGCCTGGAACAATTCGCCTTTGCGCTCGCGCCAGTCCTGCCATTTGGTGCCGTCCGGCAGTTTTTGCTGGCTGAGGGTATCGACCTTCAGCGGCGCATCGAGCCACAGGCGCCAGCCGGTGATGTTCCCTGCCGGGTAGCGCATCAGGCGTGATGCATCCTGAATGTTAACCAGCATCTGGTAGCCATCGACTTCGCTGTTGGCGGCAAAGGTACCAATCACGTTGAACAGGCGCTGGCTTGGCAGGCGCCCCATCGGCGTAAACTGGCTGGCAGAAGGCACCATCACGCGCAGCTGGTCGCCACGGTTGACGCCAAGCTGGCCGGCAAGCTGCTCACCCAGAATCACGTTGTATTTTCCGGCTTCCAGATCGGTCTGCTTCACGTTAACCAGATACGGCGTCAGCGGATCGTTTTGCGCCGGGTCAATACCCAGCATCACGCCGACCGCCACGCTGCGGGCGCTTTGCAGCACCACGTCGCCGGTCGTCAACGGCGCAACGCGCGTGACGCCCTGTAACTTCGCCGCGCTTTCCGGCAGCTGTTGCGGGTTAACCGAACCGTTGGATGATGAGAGAACGGCCTGCGGCATCAGCCCCAGGATGTTGTTTTGCAGCTCGCGTTCGAAGCCATTCATGACGGAAAGCACCGTCACCAGTGCCATCACGCCAAGCGTAATGCCAATAGTCGAAAGCCAGGAGACAAAGCGACCGAAGCGGTCCGCGGCGCGCCCACGCATGTAACGTAAGCCTATGAAGAGTGCGACAGGTTGATACATGAAATCCGTCTGTTTGCTGATAGCAGACCCACGAGTATATAAGCGAATCCGTTAAGCGTAAATGACTGAAACAGTAAGCTTTGGTAATCATTTTTCCGAAAAATTCAGATAAATCAGGGTGCTATTGTCTGAATACTCACCTCGCAACCTCCACCTTTTCCGAAAAACCTCCTGATACAGACTGTTACCCATTACATCCTGGTTTCGTTTTACAACAATTGCTCGTTCGTTTATGGCAATAAGGTAGTGGCGAACAATGAAGCAAAAAGCATTATGGATTAACCAGATAAAAGGGCTGTGTATCTGCCTGGTGGTTATCTACCATTCGGTTATCACGTTTTATCCGCATCTGATTGGGCTGCAACACCCGCTCTCCGGCCTTCTCGCCAAATGCTGGGTCTATTTTAACCTCTATCTCGCACCGTTTCGTATGCCGGTCTTCTTCTTTATCTCCGGCTATCTGATCCGTCGTTATATTGACGAGGTGGACTGGCGAACCAGTCTCGACAAACGGATCTGGAGCATTGTCTGGGTTCTGGCGCTGTGGGGCGTTCTGCAATGGCAGGCGTTGACCCACCTGAACGCCTGGCTGGCACCCGAGCGTGAGCTTGCCACCTCGTCGAACGCGGCCTACGCCGACTCGTTCTCAGGCTTTGTGCTGGGGATGATCACCGCCAGCACCAGCCTGTGGTATCTGTATGCTCTGGTGGTCTACTTCACGCTGTGTAAACTGCTGAGCCGCTGGAAGCTGCCGGTACTGGCACTGCTGGCGCTGGCAAGCATCGCGATTAACTTCCTGCCGCTGCCGTGGTGGGGAATGAATAGCGTAGTACGCAACATGATCTACTACAGCCTCGGGGCGTGGTATGGCGCAGAGCTGATGGCGTGGATGAAAAGCGTCAACCTGCGCCGCATCTGGCTGGCAACCGGCGCTTTCGCCGCCGTCTCCGTGGTGCTGTGGTTTGCTAACGTTCCGCTGCTGCTCTCATTGCTGTCGATTGTGCTGATCATGAAGCTGTTCTACAGCCTCGAGCAGCGCTATGCCGTTCACCCGAACAATCTGCTGAATGTGATTGGCTCAAACACCATTGCGATTTATACCACCCACCGAATCCTGATTGAGGCCTTTAGCCTGTTCCTGATTGGCGAGATGAATGCCGCTTACTGGCCGGTCTGGGCAGAGCTGTGCTTAATTCTGGTCTACCCGTTTGTCAGCCTGCTTATCTGTACCCTTGCCGGGCTCGGGGTGCGTAAAATCTCTACCGCGCTGTTTGGGGACGTTTTCTTCTCTCCTCCGTCTACGCTGCCCCTGTCACCTTCAACGCGTTAATGCCCTCTCCGCCCCCGTTTCGGGGGCGTTTAGCCCTGCCGTGCGGTTACGATTTGCTTATGTAAAACGATCGAGGATAATAAAGACATTGCGTATCAGTGATATGCCCCAATACTGTTGGTATATCCATAAGAGACTCTGACATAGCCATGCCTGAACACTATCGTTATTCATTACCTGTCAAAGCGGGCGACCAGCGCCAGCTGGGTGAACTCACGGGCGCGGCGTGCGCCACGCTGGTGGCGGAAATCGCCGAGCGTCATCCAGGCCCGGTGATTCTGGTTGCCCCGGATATGCAAAACGCCCTGCGCCTGCACGATGAAATTCGCCAGTTCACCGATAGCCTGGTGTTCAGCCTGGCCGACTGGGAGACGCTGCCGTATGACAGCTTCTCTCCGCATCAGGAGATTATCTCATCGCGCCTGTCGACGCTCTATCAACTCCCGACCATGCAGCGCGGCGTGCTGATTGTGCCGGTAAATACCCTGATGCAGCGCGTCTGTCCGCACAGCTATCTGCACGGTCACGCGCTGGTGATGAAAAAAGGCCAGCGCCTGTCCCGTGATGCCCTGCGCGCGCAGCTTGACGGTGCCGGCTATCGTCACGTCGACCAGGTGATGGAGCACGGGGAATACGCCACCCGTGGCGCGCTGCTCGACCTTTATCCAATGGGCAGCGACCAGCCGTATCGTCTGGACTTTTTCGATGATGAAATCGACAGCCTGCGCGTGTTCGACGCCGACACGCAGCGCACGCTGGAAGAAGTGGAGTCCATCAACCTGCTGCCCGCGCATGAGTTCCCCACGGACAAAACCGCTATCGAACTGTTCCGCAGCCAGTGGCGCGATAAGTTCGAGGTGAAGCGCGACGCGGAACATATTTATCAGCAGGTCAGTAAAGGCACGCTTCCTGCCGGGATCGAATACTGGCAGCCGCTGTTCTTCAACGAGCCGCTGCCTGCCCTGTTCAGCTACTTCCCGGCGAACACGCTGATTGTTAACACCGGGGATATCGACGCCAGCGCCAGCCGCTTTGAAAGCGAAACCCGCGCCCGTTTTGAAAACCGTGGCGTTGACCCGATGCGTCCGCTGCTGCCGCCGGAAGCGCTGTGGCTGCGCACCGACGAGCTCAACGCCGAGCTGAAGCGCTGGCCGCGCATGCAGCTGAAAACCGATTCGCTTGCCGATAAGGCCGCCAACACCAACCTCGCCTTCCGGACGCTGCCGGACCTGGCCGTTCAGGCGCAGCAGAAATCCCCGCTGGATAATCTGCGCAAGTTCCTGGAGTCCTTTACCGGCCCGGTGGTGTTCTCCGTTGAGAGTGAAGGCCGCCGTGAAGCTTTAGGCGAGCTGCTGGGACGCATTAAGGTGGCGCCGAAGCGCATCCTGCGTCTGAGCGAAGCGACCGGAAACGGTCGTTACCTGATGATTGGCGCCGCCGAGCACGGGTTCATCGACACGCTCAACAACCTGGCGCTGATTTGCGAAAGCGACCTGCTGGGTGAGCGCGTCGCGCGTCGCCGTCAGGACAGCCGTCGGACCATCAACCCGGACACGCTGATCCGTAACCTGGCCGAGCTGCATCCTGGCCAGCCGATTGTCCACCTGGAACATGGCGTTGGGCGCTATCAGGGGATGACCACGCTGGAAGCGGGCGGCATCAAAGGTGAATACCTGATGCTGACCTACGCTAACGACGCCAAACTGTATGTCCCGGTATCGTCCCTGCATCTGATCAGCCGCTACGCGGGCGGTGCCGAAGACAATGCGCCGCTGCACAAGCTGGGCGGCGATGCCTGGGCGCGCGCGCGCCAGAAGGCGGCGGAAAAAGTGCGCGACGTGGCGGCCGAGCTGCTGGATATCTACGCCCAGCGCGCGGCCAAACAGGGCTTCGCCTTTAAGCATGATAAAGAACAGTACCAGCTGTTCTGCGACAGCTTCCCGTTTGAAACCACGCCGGATCAGGCCCAGGCCATCAACGCCGTGCTGAGCGACATGTGCCAGCCGCTGGCCATGGACCGCTTAGTCTGCGGCGACGTCGGCTTCGGTAAAACCGAAGTGGCGATGCGCGCCGCCTTCCTTGCGGTGGAAAACAACAAGCAGGTTGCGGTGCTGGTGCCGACTACCCTGCTCGCTCAGCAGCACTTCGACAACTTCCGCGACCGTTTCGCCAACTGGCCGGTACGTATCGAGATGCTCTCGCGTTTTCGCAGTACTAAAGAGCAGATCCAGATCCTCGAACAGGCCAGCGAAGGCAAAATCGATATTCTGATCGGCACCCACAAGCTGCTGCAAAGCGACGTGAAGTGGAAAGATCTGGGGCTGCTGATCGTCGACGAAGAGCACCGCTTCGGGGTGCGTCATAAAGAACGCATCAAAGCGATGCGCGCCGACGTCGATATCCTCACCCTAACCGCAACGCCAATCCCGCGAACCCTGAACATGGCGATGAGCGGCATGCGCGATCTGTCGATTATCGCCACGCCGCCGGCGCGCCGTCTGGCGGTGAAAACCTTTGTCCGCGAGTACGATAATCTGGTGGTGCGTGAGGCCATTCTGCGTGAAGTGCTTCGTGGGGGACAGGTCTACTACCTCTACAACGACGTGGAAAATATCCAGAAAGCGGCAGACAGGCTGGCGGAGCTGGTACCGGAAGCGCGCATTGCTATCGGTCACGGGCAGATGCGCGAGCGCGAGCTGGAACGGGTGATGAACGACTTCCACCACCAGCGCTTTAACGTGCTGGTGTGCACCACCATCATTGAGACCGGGATCGACATTCCAACGGCGAACACCATCATCATTGAACGTGCGGATCACTTTGGTCTGGCGCAGCTTCACCAGCTGCGCGGCCGCGTCGGGCGTTCGCACCATCAGGCGTACGCCTGGCTGCTGACGCCGCATCCGAAAGCGATGACCACCGACGCGCAAAAGCGCCTGGAAGCCATCGCCTCGCTGGAAGACCTCGGCGCAGGCTTTGCGCTGGCCACGCACGATCTTGAGATCCGCGGTGCCGGCGAGCTGCTGGGTGAAGACCAGAGCGGCTCCATGGAAACCATCGGCTTCTCGCTCTATATGGAACTGCTGGAGAACGCGGTCGATGCCCTGAAGGCCGGGCGCGAGCCGTCGCTGGAAGATCTCACCAGCCAGCAGACCGAGGTCGAGCTGCGTATGCCTTCCCTGCTGCCGGACGATTTCATTCCGGACGTGAATACCCGCCTCTCATTCTACAAACGCATCGCCAGCGCGAAGAAGGAGAACGAGCTGGAAGAGATCAAGGTTGAGCTGATCGATCGCTTTGGCCTGCTGCCCGATGCGGCGAGAAATTTGCTGGACATCGCGAGACTGCGCCAGCAGGCGCAAAAGCTGGGGATTCGCAAGCTCGAAGGCAATGAAAAAGGCGGCGTGATCGAATTCGCCGAGAAGAATCACGTCAACCCGATGTGGCTGATCGGCCTGCTGCAAAAACAGCCGCAGCATTTCCGTCTTGATGGCCCAACCCGTCTGAAATTTACCCAGGAGCTGACGGAGCGCAAAACCCGTATGGACTGGGTGCGTAACTTCATGCGCCAGCTGGAAGAGAACGCGATCGCATAACCTCCCTTCCCCCTGTTAGCCCAGCGCTACGGGGGGACAATTTACAAACTCTTTGCACTTCACCCGATCTTCCCGACACACCCATTCGCCATAATTATGTTTAACCCCTTACAAAACAATAACCTTATCATTTACATGGATTATGGTGATGATGACCTCTTCGCGTTTTACTCGCTGGATGACCCTGTTTGCGCTGGCAGCCACCATTGCGGTTGCGCTTCCCGCTCGGGCAAACACCTGGCCCCTTCCCCCTCCCGGCAGCAAGGTGGTGGGTGAAAACCGCTTTCATGTGGTTGAAAACAACGGTGGTTCTCTGGAAGCGATTGCCAAAAAATATAACGTCGGTTTTCTGGCCCTGCTGCAGGCGAACCCCGGCGTCGATCCGTATGTCCCGCGCGCGGGCAGCGTATTGACCATCCCGTTACAGACTATCCTGCCGGACGCCCCGCGCGAGGGTATGGTGATAAACCTCGCCGAGCTGCGCCTGTACTATTACCCGCCGGGTAAAAACGAAGTAACCGTCTACCCTATCGGTATTGGCCAGCTGGGCGGCGACACGCTGACGCCGACGATGGTCACCACCGTCTCGGATAAACGCGCGAATCCAACCTGGACCCCGACGGCCAACATTCGTGCCCGCTATAAGGCCCAGGGGATCGATCTTCCTGCCGTGGTGCCGGCAGGCCCGGATAACCCGATGGGGCACCACGCGATCCGCCTGGCAGCATACGGCGGTGTTTACCTGCTGCACGGAACGAATGCGGACTTTGGCATCGGTATGCGCGTCAGCTCCGGCTGTATTCGTCTGCGCGATGACGATATCAAAACGCTGTTTAACGTCGTTACGCCGGGAACCAAAGTAAATATTATCAATACGCCGATTAAAGTTTCAGAAGAGCCCGGCGGCGTGCGGCTGGTTGAGATTCATCAGCCGTTATCGAAAAACATTGGCGACGATCCGCAGACGCTGCCCATTAACCTGAATGCCGCGATGGTGAGCTTCAAAACGAATGCCAATACCAATAGCGTGGTGATGGAGCGCGCGATGGAAGCGCGGTCAGGCATGCCGACCGATGTCACCCGGCATCACGACGTCGTCCAGCAGTCGATGTAAATCAGAAATAAAAAAACGCCCTGCTGAGCAGGGCGTTTTTAATTGCAGTGGCATAAATGAGGGTTTATGCCCGGCTTATTTGTAGATGACAGCCGTGCCGTGCAGGGTGTTAGGACCGGTCACGGAGGTGATGCGGTAAGATTTTGCACCCATCTCTTGCGCTTTTTGTGCCAGCTGATCTTCCAGGGAACCCAGGTTAGTACCGGCAGAAGCAGAGATTGTCCCGACTTTATGCTGGTCAACAGGCGTAGATTGCACTTGTACAGCAGCAAAGCTTGCGAAAGAGAGTGAACTCAGGACAGCGGCAGCGATGAGGGTTTTTACGTTTTTCATGATGTTTACCTTTAGCAGATGAATTTGGAGGTCGCTAATCATTTAGTTAACGATCGATAGGTAAATCATAAATGTGATCCAGGTCACGCGTCAACATAATTTTATAACGAGCGTTAACTTAATTTTAAAATTGTTATTTTTCATACATATATGATTAATTTATTTTTAAGCATTCTGCACTGGTGGTGGGTTGCGTTTATTTTTATAATGGTCATTCACCAAACCAACAGAGGACCACCGGCAAATGACAACCGATGTCACGAGTTGTGCGAAGAAAAGCCGTGGCCGACCAAAAGTGTTTGACAGGGATGCAGCGCTTGATAAGGCCATGACTCTCTTCTGGCAACATGGGTATGAAGCAACCTCGCTTTCCGATCTGGTAGAAGCCACCGGAGCCAAAGCGCCGACGCTGTATGCCGAATTTACCAATAAAGAGGGGCTGTTCAGGGCGGTGCTGGACAGATACATTTCGCGCTTTGCGGCGAAACACGAAGCCCAGCTGTTCTGTGAAGAGAAAAGCGTTGAACAGGCGCTTCGCGACTATTTCACCGCCGTCGCGACCTGTTTCACCAGTAAAGAGACGCCTGCGGGCTGCTTTATGATTAACACCTCTGCCACCCTTGCGGCGTCCTCCAAAGAGATTGCCAATACGGTGAAATCGCGGCATGCGATGCAGGAGGAGACGCTCAGCGCATTTCTGGCTCAGCGCCAACAGCGCGGTGAAATCCCCGCGCAATGCAACCCTCAGCTACTGGCGCAATACCTGAGCTGTATTTTGCAGGGGATGTCGATCAGCGCCCGTGAAGGGGCCACGCTGGAAAAACTGCAGCATATTAGCGAAACCACACTGCGGCTGTGGCCTGAGCTACTGAAAATCTGACGTAAAAAAAAGCTCCTCAGCCTGAGCGCATGAGGAGCTAAATTCAGAGAACATCTTTTTTACACTTTGTTATTCAGAACCAGCTGGCCGTTTCCATCCAGTGGAATTTGCGTGCCCGGGTCTTTATCCATGCGGATTTTGCCCTGCTGATCGCCAATTTTGTACGTCACGTCATAGCCCAGCATTTTTTCCGACTTGTCATAGACGGTTTTGCAGCGTTGCTGAGTCGTGGTGTAGGTATCATTATCCTGCATCGCGCCCTGCACCTGGTTACCGGCATAGCCGCCACCCAGCGCGCCGACCACGGTCGCCACGTCTTTACCCCGGCCGCCGCCAAACTGGTGACCAATAACGCCACCCGCTACTGCACCCAGAACAGAACCGGCAATGCGGTTTTCATCCTGTACAGGACGACGGTGCGTCACGGAGACGTTGCGGCACTCCTGACGAGGGGTTTTCACGGTTTCTTTAATCGGTGTAGCAGAAACCACCTGTGCATACTGCGGGCCGCGATCTAATACGTTGAGACTGGCAACGGCAGCCACACCTAACGCAGCCGCGACGCCAATCCCTATACCCGCCAACATTGATTTATTCACGGGACTTCCTCCTTTGTTGCTATTGGTAACAATTTTGCAATGGAGGCGACGCTTCGCCAATAAGATAAAGGATCAAAAAAGGGGCGTTGAGAGGAGATATATTGTATTTAGGAGAACTCTTAAGCAGTCAAACTGTGATCCACAGCATGAAATGCTAAAAACTCCCTCCGGAGGGCCCGGAGGGAGTGGAAGATTAGTGCAGCTTCAGACGCGGACGGATCACGCGGTTGATTCTGCCCACCAGCATCATCAGCCCGGTTTTGAAGTAGCCGTGCAGCGCAATCTGGTGCATACGGTACAGGGAAATATACACGAAGCGGGCAATGCGCCCTTCTACCATCATTGAGCCGCGCATCAGGTTGCCCATCAGGCTGCCGACGGTAGAGAAGTTTGACAGCGACACCAGTGAACCGTGGTCTTTGTAGACATAGGCTTTCATTGGCTTGGCTTTGTACTGCGCCAGAATGTTGTGCAGCACCAGGCTTGCCATCTGGTGAGCGGCCTGCGCGCGCGGCGGCACGAATCCACCTTCAGGACGCGCGCAGGAGGCACAGTCACCGATAGCAAAGATTTCAGGGTCACGCGTGGTTTGCAGCGTTGGCTCGGTTACCAGCTGGTTAATGCGGTTCGTTTCCAGACCGCCGATCTCTTTCATAAAGTCAGGCGCTTTGATACCTGCCGCCCAGACCATCAGATCTGCTTTAATATACTCGCCGTCTTTGGTGTGCAGACCGCCTTCGTCGGCGCTGGTCACCATGGTTTGCGTCAGCACCCGCACGCCCAGCTTGGTGAGCTCATTGTGCGCCGCACCGGAAATTCGCGGAGGCAGCGCAGGCAGGATGCGTTCACCGGCTTCAACCAGCGTGACGTTCAGCGCTTCGTTAGTTAACCCTTTATAACCGTAGCTGTGCAGCTGTTTCACCGCATTGTGCAGCTCCGCAGACAGCTCAACGCCGGTCGCGCCGCCGCCGACAATGGCGATATTCACCTTACCGTTCGCACCCATATTGCTGGTGTACTTCAGGAACAGGTTCAGCATTTCCTGATGGAAACGGCGCGCCTGGTGCGGGTTATCGAGGAAGATACAGTGCTCTTTCACGCCCGGCGTGTTGAAATCGTTGGAGGTACTGCCCAGCGCCATGACCAGCGTGTCGTACGCCAGTTTACGCTCGGGAACCAGCAGCTCCCCTTTTTCATCGCGCAGCTCTGCCAGGGTGATGGTTTTGCTTTCACGGTTGATGTCCACCACCGAGCCCAGCTGGAACTGGAAATGATGGTTGCGCGCGTGCGCCAGATAGCTGAGCGCGTCCACGCCCTCATCCAGAGAGCCGGTCGCCACTTCGTGCAGCAGCGGTTTCCACAGGTGGCTGTGGTTACGATCCACCAGCGTAATTTTGGCTTTTTTACCGCGACCCAGCTTCTTGCCCAGCTGTGTAGCCAGCTCCAGCCCGCCAGCACCACCGCCTACAATCACTATCTTTTTCAATGGCGTAGTCAACGTGACCCCCTCAAATTATTAACCAATTGTTAATTAAAAGTTATAAAAATAACCCTTAATTAACAACAGGTTACAGCACTGAAACCATTCAGGTGCATTGAGAATAACACGTCAGGCGCATTGGTCATACCAAAATTGATATGCATCAAGTTTTGATGGCTTAAAAGTAGACAATTCTGGTCAAAAAGAAAGCCCGGAACGCTTTCGCGGCCGGGCTTTGATGCCTGTGGGTATAGAGTTAACCCAGCGTTTTAAACGCTTTGATACGCTGCAGATGCGGAGAGATGTTTTTGAACTTGTGGGTCTGTTCTTCGTCCCAGACGATCTCATAGTAATGATGCAGCAGTTCTGCTGCCCGATGGCTGTTGAGCGCTTCATCATTACGGGAAAGGATCGCCAGGCAGCGGTCGCGGTTTTTCTCACGAAAATTGCTGACGCACTTGGTCGCAATATCGACATACTCTTCCGGGCGGTCAATTTTGCCTTCCATGTTCTCGTTCGGGAACAGGTTAGGATTGAACACCACCTGGCGAATGTCGCACAGGAAGCCAATGCGCTCCGCCCAGTAGCCGCCCAGCCCCACGCCGCAGATCAACGGGCGATCGTCGACGTTGAGCTGCAACATCTTATCCACCTCTTTGAGAAGATGCTGCATATCATGCTTCGGATGGCGCGTGCTGTAGCTGATCAACCGTACATCCGGATCGATAAACTGCAGCTGCAGCACCTTCTCATGATTACCAGGACTGTTTGAGTCAAAACCGTGTAAATAGATGATCATCGTCTTCTCACCACGCTACGCCTTCCGGGAGGGTTTACAGGCTGGCTTTATGTGCCTGCCAGCGCTCATTCAGGTCTTCAAGCCGGGCGTTGACCGTCTTCCAGCGCGCCGAATCCATCAGCTCCTGACGGCTAAATGAACCTTTATGATACAATTGTGTAACACGCTCTGCATTGATCGGCGACAGGTTATCAAGCACGCTAACGGCACCTTTACGATTATTGCAGACCAGGATCATATCGCAACCTGCATCCAGCGATGCCTGACCGCGTTCAGCGTAGCTGCCCATAATCGCTGCCCCTTCCATCGATAAATCGTCAGAGAAAATCACGCCGTTGAAACCCAGCTCCTGACGCAGAACGGTTTTCAGCCAGTGCGGAGAACCGCTCGCCGGACGCGGGTCGACGTCGCTGTAAATGACGTGCGCGGGCATAATGGCATCCAGCTTGTTATCGGTGATAAGCGACTGGAAAACCGACATATCTTTGGCGCGGATCTCCGCTTCCGGGCGCGGATCGCGCGGGGTCTCTTTGTGAGAATCCGCCGTCACCGCCCCGTGCCCCGGGAAGTGTTTCCCGGTGGTTTTCATCCCGGCATCGTGCATGCCGTCGATGAACCGGGTCGCTACTGCCAGCGCAATACGCGGATCTTCATGGTATGAGCGCTCGCCAATGGCAGCGCTGATATGCCCTACATCCAGCACCGGGGCAAAGCTGATGTCGATATCCATGGCAATCATTTCGCTGGCCATCAGCCAGCCGGCCTCCTGCGCCAGTTTTCCACCCTCTTCCGTGCCCAGCAGCGCGGCAAAAGACTGGGCGGCGGGCAGGCGGGTAAACCCTTCGCGAAAACGCTGCACGCGTCCGCCTTCCTGATCGACGGCCACCACCAGATGATTGCGCGACGCGGCGCGGATCTGACGCACCAGCTCACGCAGCTGCGCCGGATCGTGATAGTTGCGGGTAAACAGGATCAGGCCACCCACCAGCGGATGCGCCAGAATTTCACGCTCCTCCGCATCCAGCTCAAACCCTTCTACATCCAACATGACTGGACCCACATCCACCTCTCTTATCCTTTAGTTTGTAACTGACGCCAGGCATCGTCTGCCAGCGCAATAAATTGTTTGTCTCTGGACTGCCGATAGCGCATTTCAAACCAGCCAGCCATTAGCATGACGACCCAGGGTCGCCAGCGCCTGACCTGACGCGTAAGCGCATCGGGGTCAATATGTGCCACCCGGGCGTACTCCCTGATGAGCGTCTGCCGCGCGGCGTCACTCTCCGTCCAGACTGCCGCCAGCTCCAGCGCCACATCGCCATCTCCGGCATACTCCCAGTCGATAAGCCTGATGCCCGCTGGCGTATGAACAATATTCCCGGCATGAACATCCATATGTAACGGCGCGAGCCGAATCGGCTGCGGCTCACCCGTTTTACGCAGCCGCTTGAGATGTGCCAGCCATACTGGTGTACGCCTGTCAGGCAGGGCTTGCTGCCAGTAATGTTCAAGCAGCGGGAATAACGTAATTCGCCATCCCAGACGTGGCTGCCGGTGCAGATGATACAATATTGCCGCAAGCTCTGGGGTGTCCGGCAGCGCGCTTTTAACGTCACCGTCCAGATAGTCGACGGCCATCCAGCCCTGTCTGAAAAAACGGGGTTCAGGTACGAGATCTGACGGAAGACGTCTCAGGGCACGAAACTGACGACGGAAATGGAAAGCAGGCGCGTAGGGATCGTGATTCTGCCGCAAGACCAGACGGTGTTCGCCCTGCTCTATAATGCAACTCGCGCCGCCAAGCCCGGAATGGGCCTGCGGCGCGATAAGGCGATACTGAGGAAAATAGCGCGTCAGAATCTCTTCACGCGTGCCGTCATTGTTGCGTAACCGCACCTTTACCTGACCAGATAATTTCGCCTGTCTGAACCAGCATCAGCTGCATCTGCAGGGCTGGGGTATTCACGTTACCGGTGGCGTTAGAGTAAAGCACATACTGCGCGCCAACGTTACGGGCGATGCCGATCGCCTTGCTGCGTGTGCCGAGGCTATCCTGCGGCGACAGGCCCAGCTGCTGTTTGGCTACCGCGAGCTGCTGAGCCGAGACCAGCGTAAACTTGCCGTTGTTAGCCAGAGCATTGCGCAGGGTTTCCGTCGCTTCACCCGCGTTCAGCGAACCGTTGGTACGGTTGTTGACGCTGTCGACCAGCAACACGCTGCCCGCCGTCACGCCCTGCGCCTGCAGCATTTTGCCTACCATCGGCTGCATTGCCCCGTTCCAGTCGTAATGGCGCACGCGCGGCGTGGGCTGTGACGTCTGGTCCGGATGCTCAATCGGGCCTGGCTGGGCCGGAATAGATGGTACAGACGGCACGGTTGGCTGCTGCTGCGTTGGCGGTGTCGGCTGTTCAGTACCCGGTTTAGCCTCTTCCACAGGCGCAGGCTGTTCAGTTCGGGTCACACACCCTGCGAGAAACAGAGCGAAAGCTGTCACGAGCGCATAGCGGCTCAAATTTTTAATCAAGGTTCACCCCTCAGAGATAAAGATAAAGTCTCACCTTATGTGCACCCAGATAGTTGGCGCTGCCATAGAGCGTTACCGACGACCTGGCCGGAATGGTGACGCTGCGCGGCGCCTCCAGCGGATGCATTTCAAGACCTCTTACGTCATACCAGAAAAAACGGTAGTGAACCGTCACTGGTTCATGTCTTTCATTAAAGAGCGTAGAGGAGGCAGATGAGTTGATTTCACTGATGGTCAACGCGGGCTGTTGCGCCGTGATGCCCGCGGCAAGCACGGAGGATTCCATGACCAGCGTCTGTTCATCATTCACGGGGATTGCCGGACGCGAGCTGCACCCCACAATCATCATCGTCATTACCAGCGCTGCAATACGCCCTTTAAGCATGTCAGAGACCTTTATGTGCCAGCATCGGCCCCAGAGGACGTCCACCCAGCAGATGCATGTGAATATGATAAACTTCCTGGCCACCATGACGGTTGCAGTTCATGATCAGACGGTAACCGTCTTCTGCAATCCCTTCCTGTTCAGCGATTTTCGCGGCCACCGTCAGCATACGACCTAACGCCACTTCATGCTCGGTTTTTACGTCGTTTACAGTCGGAATCAGAATATTGGGAATGATAAGGATGTGCGTCGGGGCCTGAGGGGAAATGTCCCGGAAAGCCGTCACCAGTTCATCCTGATAGACGATATCCGACGGAATTTCGCGGCGGATAATTTTACTGAAAATCGTTTCTTCAGCCATGACCTTTTCCTTTTTTGTTTAATCTGGCGCAATGCGTCCGCTGTAAACACACTCCGGGGATCGGTGTGTGACACAATTCAAGAGTATGAGCGAGTTTCTCCTGTCCTTTCAACCTCCTCCCTCGATTTCTTTCCTGAATGTTCATCAGCTGGGTGAAGAGTGACCGCTCGTATGCCTCAACGGGCTGAAACATTATTTCAATTCCGGTCGACACATTTGTTTACAGCATTAATAGCAATGCGTATATTTCGCATTTGCATTTTCATGCGCATTTTTAACATAGAAAACGACGCCAGCCCGTTTCTGCGGGACTGACGCATACCCTCTACACCGTTCATAAGGGTTTGATAATGTCTTTCATTAATCACACCAGGGATGGGCAACATCAGCCTGTCGCAACGCCTTCGTTGCTGGCAGTCTGCATTGCTATGGCATTGACGCCAGCCGCCGCTTTCGCTGCATCAACAGCCGAAGATACCGTCATCGTAGACGAAGGTTTTGACAATACACAGGATCCTTCCGCAAACCAGACTCAGGATTACAGCGTAAAAACCACCACCACCGGAACCAAACTGCTGCTGGTTCCCCGCGATATCCCGCAGTCCGTCAGCGTGATCAGCCAGCAGCGCATGGCCGATCAGAACCTGCAGTCCATCGGCCAGGTGTTAACTAACACCACGGGCGTTACCGCGCAGGTGCAGGACAGCGACCGTACCGTGTTTTACTCACGCGGGTTCTTCGTTAGCAACTACGCCTATGACGACCTGCCGACCTCCATCAGCGAGGTATGGAACTTTGGTGATACCGCCGCCGATACGGCGATCTATGACCGCATCGAAGTGGTCCGCGGCGCAACCGGCCTGATGTCCGGTACGGGCAACCCGGCGGCGTACGTTAATATGGTACGTAAGCATGCGGACAGTAATGAATTCAAAGGGAATGTCTCCGCCAGCTACGGCAGCTGGGACAAGCAGCGCTACGTGCTGGATTTGCAGGCGCCGCTGGTGGAGTCAGGCAAGGTGCGGGGCCGCCTGATTACGGGTTATCAGGATAACGACAGCTTCGTGGATAACTACCACTACCGGAAAAAATTCCTCTATGGCGTGATGGACGCTGACATCACCGACAGCACCGCCCTCTCTGTGGGATATGAATATCAGGAAAGCCATACCGCCGACCCAACCTGGGGCGGACTGCCGACCTGGTACAGCGACGGGAGTAAAACTGATTACAATCGTAGCCAGACCGTCGCGCCTGACTGGGCCTACTCGGACAAGGACAGCACCCGCATCTTCGCTAACCTGACCCAGCGTTTCGACAACGGCTGGGAAGCGCACATTAACGGCATGCATGCTGAAACCAACTTCGACTCTAAGCTGATGTATATGTCCGGTTATCCGGATAAAGAAACCGGCGCGGGCATGGTGGGCTACGGCGGCTGGAACCGCGGTGAACGTAAACAGGATGCGGTGGACGCTTTCCTGCGCGGCGATTTCGATCTCTTTGGCCGTCAGCACGAAATGATGTTCGGCGGCAGCTTCAGCCGTCAGCGTAACCATTACGACAACACCATGCCTGACGCGGTTTATGGCATGGTTGATGTGGGTAACTTTAAAAACTGGAACGGGAACATTGCCGATCCGCAGTGGACGCCGTGGAAGCTCTACAGCCAGGACGACATCCGCCAGTCCTCAGCGTATACCTCCGCCCGCTTCTCGCTGGCTGACCCGCTGCATCTGATCCTCGGCGCGCGTTATACCAACTATAATATTCGCTATAACCCAGCGGGCTCCCCGGACACCCGTCTGGAAAGCACTAAAGATGACGTTACGCCCTACGCGGGGCTGGTCTACGACATCAATGAAGACTGGTCGACCTACGTCAGCTATACCTCCATCTTCCAGCCGCAGGACAAGCGGAACGCCAGCGGACGCTATCTCGACCCCACCACGGGCAAAAGCTACGAAGCCGGTGTGAAAGCAGACTGGTTCAATACCCGTCTTACCACCTCGCTGGCGATTTTCCGCATTGAGCAGGATAACGTAGCAAGCAACACGTATACCTACATGCCGAGCGGTGAGTCGATCTATCAGTCGCTGGACGGCGTAGTGAGCAAAGGGATTGAGTTCGAGCTGAACGGCGCGTTGACCGATAGCTGGCAGTTGACCTTCGGCGCGACTCGTTACATTGCTGAAGATAAGAACGGCAACGCGGTCAGCGCCGATCAGCCGCGCACGACCATGAAACTGTTCACCCGTTATCAGCTGCCAATGCTGCCAGCGCTGACCGTAGGCGGTGGCGTAAACTGGCAAAACAAAGTGTGGACGGATGTGGATGGCGCTCCGGCTGGCCGCAACCGTGCGGAGCAAGGCAGCTACGGGCTGGTTAACCTCTTTAGCCGCTATCAGGTCACCAAAGATTTTGCCGTTCAGGCGAACGTCAACAACCTGTTCGACAAAGAGTATTACGATTACGTCGGCTCTTATGTGGTTTATGGCGCGCCGCTAAACGTCTCGGTGAGCGCGAGCTACGATTTCTGAGTGACAGAAGCCCGGTGGCGCGACGCTTGCCGGGCCTACCCATCACCCAGGCCGGGTAAGGCGCAGCCGCCACCCGGCACCATAAACCGCAGGAATAAAAAAGGCAGCCATTCGGCTGCCTTAGTCTCCCCAGGTCACAACTTAGTTGCTGCGGATGTACTCATCCATTTCGGTTTTCAGGTTATCGGATTTGGTACCGAAGATTGCCTGTACACCAGAACCTGCAACAACTACGCCTGCTGCGCCCAGTTTTTTCAGACCCGGCTGGTCTACTTTCGCTACGTCGGCAACGCTCACACGCAGACGAGTGATGCACGCGTCCAGGTTAGTGATGTTCTCTTTACCACCGAACGCTGCGACCAGTGCCGGAGCCATTTCGCTGGTAGCGCCTGCTTTGCTGTCTTCTGTCGCATCTTCACGGCCTGGGGTTTTCAGGTCCAGTGCTTTAATCAGCACGCGGAAGATGGTGTAGTACGCAACCGCATAGCACGCACCCACGATTGGGAACAGCCACAGTTTGCTGCTGTTACCGGACAGAACGATGAAGTCGATCAGGCCGTGAGAGAAGGACGTACCGTCACGCATACCCAGCAGAATACAGATTGGGAACGCCAGGCCCGCCAGAATCGCGTGGATAACGTACAGGATCGGCGCAACGAACATGAAGGAGAACTCGATCGGCTCGGTGATACCGGTCAGGAACGAGGTCAACGCTGCGGAGATCATGATACCGCCCACTTTTGCACGGTTCTCTGGCTTAGCAGAGTGCCAGATAGCAATCGCAGCGGCTGGCAGACCGTACATTTTGAACAGGAAGCCACCAGACAGTTTACCTGCAGTTGGGTCGCCCGCCATGTAACGTGGGATATCGCCGTGGAATACCTGACCTGCTGCGTTGGTGAATTCACCAATCTGCATCTGGAATGGAACGTTCCAGATGTGGTGCAGACCAAATGGCACCAGGCAACGCTCGATGAAGCCGTAGATACCAAACGCCACAACCGGGTTCTGGTAAGCAGCCCACTGAGAGAAGGTCTGGATAGCGGAGCCGATTGGTGGCCAGATGAAGGACAGGATCACGCCAGTGAAAATCGCTGCCAGACCAGAGATGATCGGAACGAAACGCTTGCCCGCGAAGAAGCCCAGATACTCAGGCAGCTTGATGCGATAGAAGCGGTTAAACATATACGCTGCAATCGCACCGGAGATGATACCGCCCAGAACACCGGTGTCCGCCAGGTGTTTCGCGGCGATCTCTTCTGCCGGTAAATGCAGAACCAGCGGCGCAACCACAGCCATGGTTTTCACCATGATGCCGTAGGCAACCACTGCAGCCAGCGCAGAAACGCCGTCGTTATTGGTGAAGCCCAGAGCCACACCGATCGCGAAGATCAGTGGCATGTTAGCAAAGACAGAACCGCCTGCTTCGGCCATCACGTGGGACACTACGGCTGGCAGCCAGCTGAAGTTAGCAGAACCGACACCCAGCAGGATACCTGCGATAGGCAGTACGGATACTGGCAGCATCAGCGATTTACCGACCTTTTGCAGGTTAGCAAATGCATTCTTAAACATAATTGAGAGTGCTCCTGAGTATTTGTGCTTTTTTTACGCTTTCACGCATTGGCCCGGGGGGAGTACCGTGCCGTGGACAGGACATCTAAGCGCCCTTTATTTATTACACAGAGTAAAATAATTCCCTCTGAGTTTGTTTGACGGCTATCACGTTTCAGCTTAAGGCGGTCGAAAAACTTTCAGTTATTTACAAAAAGCATGTCCGGATGTGTCTAAAAACACCCTCACCGCCCCAAATGAGGCGGTGAACTTTACTCGCTTTACTTATTAATTACGAGCCTAAAAAAAACAGGTGTATCAGACAGATTGCAGGCGGGCGGGGTCGATATGGAACAGCGTGGAGAAGTTTTCCGTCGTCACGCGGGCCAGCTCGTCGATGCTGACGCCCTTCAGAACGGCCATGTACTCAGCCACATCTCTCGTCATAGCGGGCTGGTTCTCTTTACCGCGATGCGGTACCGGTGCGAGATACGGAGAATCTGTCTCCACCAGAATGCGATCGAGCGGAACATAACGTGCAGCATCACGCAGCTGCTCAGCGTTACGGAACGTCACGATCCCCGAAAACGAGATATAAAACCCTAAATCAAGCAGCTTACCCGCCGTTTCTCTGTCTTCTGTGAAACAGTGTAGTACGCCACCGCAATCCGTCACGTTTTCTTCCCGGAGGATCGCCAGGGTATCCGCACGCGCGTCGCGGGTGTGGACGATAACCGGCTTGTTCAGCTCCCTGCCAATGCGAATATGGTTGCGGAAGGATTCCTGCTGACGCGGTTTGGTTTCCGGCGTGTAAAAATAGTCCAGCCCGGTCTCACCCATCGCCACCACGCCCTCTTCTGCCGCCAGTCGGCGCAGATCCTCAACGTCGTACGCCTCGTCCTGATTCAACGGATGCACGCCGCAGGAGAACACCACGTTATCGCGAACGCCCACCAGCTCACGCATGGAGCGGTAGCCCGGCAGCGTGGTTGCTACCGCAAGACAGAATTTCACATCGCGGGCAGCGGCTTTTGCCAGCACGTCATCCACGTTTTTATGCAGAGATTGATAATCCAGGCCATCAAGATGGCAGTGTGAGTCGACTAAAAACATAATGTCTCTCTCAGAGATGGGAAACTGGCGGTGTGACGCCGGGTTGCAGGTAATGTTCGATACGCAGTAACTGGTCGGTCAGTAAAAGCTCGCGATTAAGACCCGTCACGGTTAAAAGCTGTTCACGACTCTGGCAAATTTCATGGAGCATCGCGTGAAGAATCTTTCCTGAAAGGCGGTTCGCCAGCGTATTTACCAGCGGCCACGCATCCGGGTTGGTCAGAAGCGTTGCCCCTTGCTGGATTTTGAGCGCATCCAGCAGCAAGGAGGCCAGCCAGTGCAGACGCTCAACGGCCCGATCGCTGTTAAGCGCAGGCAGTAAACTTAGCCAGTCGTGACTGTTCAGTGAAGCGTCGACGGCCCGGCAGAGCGTTTCTCGCTCTGACCAGACGTCAGGCTGCAGTAATGCCAGTGCCGCAGCAGGCGCACCGCTGCTCAGACGCAAGGCGGTCAGCGCGCTCTCAGGTGACGTTGTCACCTCACGCTCAAGCCAGCTCAGCGCCCACGATTCCTGGGGCACCGCCAGGTGATGAAGACGACAACGGCTGCGCAACGTCGCCAGCAATCGTCCCGGGTCACGGCATGAGAGGAAAAACCACGTTTTTACCGGCGGCTCTTCCAGGGTTTTGAGCAGAGCGTTAGCGGCCGCCTCGGTGAGCAGCGTAGCGTCTTTAAGCCAGACCACTTTAGCGCCGCCCAGTCGCGCGTGTTCATACAATTTTTCACCGACTTCACGCACGGCATCAATACCGAGCGCGCTTTTGCCTTTTTCAGGCTCAAGGGTGTAGTAGTCAGGATGTGTTCCCGCCTGCATCAGCTGACAGCCACGGCATTTACCACAGCTCTTGTGTCCTTCCGGCTGCTGACACATCAGAAAACGGGTGATGGCATAAATCAGCGCATCATCACCCATCCCTGGCAATGCCTGAATCAGTAAAGCATGATGCCCCCGACCCGCCTGATAGCTGCCGATCAGCTGTTCAAAGTGTGGGCGCAACCATGGATACCATTTCATGCCTGCTGCCCCTGCACCCACTGAGTAATGGTATGCTGAATGTCACGCGTGACGTCGTCCAGGGACTGCGTCGCATCGATGGTACAAATTGAGCTGTCCTGTGCGGCCAGTTCAAGATAGCGCGCACGGGTGCGGTTAAAGAAATCAAATGACTCTTGTTCAATGCGGTCCAGCTCGCCGCGCGCGCGGGCACGCTTGAGGCCCACTTCCGGCGTCACATCCAGATAGAGCGTCAGGTCGGGGCGAAAATCACCCAATACGGCATTACGCAGCGTGGCCAGCATTGTCTGGTCGATACCGCGTCCTCCGCCCTGATACGCCTGAGTCGACAGATCGTGACGGTCGCCGATCACCCACTTACCCTCGGCCAGGGCAGGTTTGATAACCGTCTCAACCAGCTGAACGCGCGCCGCGTAGAACATCAGCACTTCGGCTTTGTCAGTGATAACTTCGTCGCCGACGGATTTGATATCCAGCACCAGGCTGCGCAGCTTTTCAGCCAGCTGCGTGCCGCCCGGCTCGCGGGTAAATACCATGACCGCCACGCCAAGCGTTTTGAGCGTATCCACCACCACGTTGCGGGCGGTGGTTTTACCCGCCCCTTCGAGTCCCTCAATGACAATGTATTTACTGCGCATTTTTTTCCTTAAGTGCCTTCAGATAGTCCTGAACAGAGCGATTGTGGCTGGCAAGGTTGGTGTTAAAGGTATGCCCCCCTTTTCCATCAGCCACAAAATAGAGATACGGAGTTTTAGCCGGATGCGCGGCGGCTTTGAGCGACGCTTCGCTTGGCGTGGCGATCGGGCCAGGCGGTAAACCGCTAATCACGTAGGTATTATACGCCGTTGGCGTCTCCAGATCTTTTCTTGAGATCTTGCCGGTATAGCTCTCGCCCATGCCGTAGATAACGGTAGGGTCGGTTTGCAGACGCATGCCGATGCGCAGACGGTTGATAAATACTGACGCTACCCGATCGCGCTCGGCGGCAACGGCTGTCTCTTTCTCGATAATCGAGGCCATGGTCACAAACTGATTCTGATCGCTGTAAGGCAACCCTTCCATTCGCCCTTCCCAGGCCGCATCCACGGCGGCGACCATTTTTTTGTGCGCCCGCTTCAGGATGGCCACATCGGTCGTGCCTGCCGTGTACATCCAGGTATCTGGCCAGAACCAGCCTTCCACCCATTCCGGGTGTTCAAACTTCAGCGCGTCAGCCACCGTCTGATAGCTATCGTCTTTTAACGTATGTTTGATATACGGCGCGTCACGCAGCTGTTTGAGGTAATCGCTCAGGCGCATCCCTTCTACAAACCGCAGGGGGAACTGGGCTTCTTTGCCGCTTTCCAGCAGCTGCAGCATCTCCCTGACGGTCATTCCCGGCGTAAAGCGATAGGTACCGGCTTTAAAATGTGACAGCTCAGGCTCCACGCGCAATAGCCACTGAAATACCCGTGGACGATTGATAATCTTGTCGCCATAGAGCTGTTCCCCCAGCGCCTGACGGCCGGTTCCCGCTTTCAGGGTAAAGATCGTTTCGTCTTTAACCAGGATTTTGCTGTCCGCCAGCTGGCGAACTTTCCATACGCCAGCTCCGCCAGCGACGCCCAGCGCAACGATGAGGATAAGGACAAAGCGCAACATTTTTTTCATGACTATCTGGTTTGCTCACATATCGGGGCTAAAAACTGAAACAGTTCGCGCGAAGACCAGCGTTGTTGGCCATACGCACGGACGGGTACAACAGGCATCAGCGCATTGCAGATGATGACTTCATCGGCAGTCTGTAGCGCGGCTTCTCCTGCGCTAACTTCGACAACGCGAAAGCCAGAGCGTGCCAGCTGTTGCAGACAAAACTGACGCATTAACCCATTTACGCCAGCGTGTTCCAGCGACGGAGTGAATACCTCTTCCCCCTGCCGCCAGAGTAAATTAGCCGCACAGCATTCCGTAATGAACCCTTCGCTGTCAAGAACCAGCGCCTCATCGGCGTCCGTCCGTTCAAGATGAGTACGAATGAGCACCTGCTCCAGGCGATTGAGATGCTTAAGCCCGGCCAGCATCGGGTTTCGTCCCAGCCGTACCGGGCTCAGCGTCAGCGTGACGCCGTCTTCTCGCCAGCGAGAGTAATGCGCGGGATAAGCAGAAACGGAGAGAATACGCGTTGGGTTGATACACGATGCGGCGCTGTAACCCCGGCCACCACTGCCGCGGCTGATGATGACTTTGAGTACGCCGCTGTGCTTAACTGATGCGAGCTGGCACATTTCCTGGCGAAGCATTTCCCAGTGCGTAAAGGGGATCATGAGCTTTTCACAGCCATGCTGCAGGCGTCGAATATGCGCCTCCAGCAGGCAGACATCGCCATCCAGAATGCGCGCCGTTGTAAAGCAACCATCACCGAACTGTATCGCCCTGTCGCTGGCAGGCAGCGTGTCCTGCTCAAGGCCATTGATTAAAAACATGGTGGCTCCTTATGCGTGGGCGTTTAGTCTGGCAGGATGTCATGCAGCCGACAAGAAGATTAGGCTTAATAAAAAAGGCCCGGCAAGCGGACCTTTTTAAACGCTATCGGGACGTCAGGATCAGATCTTTTTGAAGATCAGAGAGCCGTTGGTGCCGCCGAAGCCGAAGGAGTTACACAGGGTGTACTCCATACCGCTAACCTGACGCGCTTCGTGAGGAACGAAGTCCAGATCGCAACCTTCATCCGGGTTATCCAGGTTGATGGTTGGCGGTACAGCCTGATCGCGCAGCGCAAGGATGGAGTAGATTGACTCTACTGCACCCGCCGCACCCAGCAGGTGACCGGTCATGGACTTCGTGGAGCTCACCATTACGCGGCTGGCAGATTCGCCGAAGATAGACTTAACCGCCTGAGCTTCAGCTTTATCGCCTGCAGGCGTAGAGGTGCCGTGCGCGTTCACGTAGCCAATTTGTGCTGGGGTAATACCCGCATCACGAATCGCGTTTTCCATCGCCAGCGCAGCACCCGCGCCGTTCTCAGGAGGAGACGTCATGTGGTAAGCATCGCTGCTCATGCCGAAACCAACGATTTCAGCATAAATTTTCGCACCGCGTTTTTTCGCGTGTTCGTACTCTTCCAGTACGATCATGCCCGCCCCGTCGCCCAGCACAAAGCCGTCACGGTCTTTATCCCACGGACGGCTCGCCGCCTGCGGGTTATCATTACGGGTAGACAGCGCACGCGCCGCACCAAAACCGCCGACACCCAGTGGGGTACTGGCTTTTTCAGCACCGCCCGCAACCATAGCATCTGCATCGCCGTACGCGATAATGCGCGCGGCCTGGCCGATGTTATGTACGCCAGACGTACAGGCGGTCGCGATAGAAATGCTTGGCCCACGCAGGCCGAACATGATGGTCAGGTGACCCGCCACCATGTTAACAATCGTGGACGGAACGAAGAACGGGCTGATCTTACGCGGGCCGCCATTCATCAGAGATGTATGGTTTTCCTCGATCAGGCCAAGACCGCCAATCCCGGAGCCGATAGCGGCGCCGATACGGGTTGCGTTCTCTTCCGTAATCTCAAGGCCAGAATCCTGCATGGCCTGAACGCCAGCGACAATTCCATATTGAATGAAGGCATCCATCTTGCGCTGTTCTTTGCGCGAGATGATCTCTTCACAGTTAAAATCCTTTACTAAGCCAGCAAATTTCGTTGCATAGGCGCTAGTATCGAAATGGTCGATTAGGCTGATGCCGCTCTGACCGGCAAGGAGAGCTTTCCAGGTGGACTCTACGGTATTGCCGACAGGAGACAACATGCCAAGTCCGGTCACAACTACACGACGCTTAGACACGTTTGTCCTCCAGGGAGGGATAAAAAAAGAGATTCGTGGGACTAAAAAAGATAAAACTCAGGCGGTCGAATGACCGCCTGGAGATGTTCACTTACGCCTGGTGACCGTTGATGTAATCAATGGCAGCCTGAACGGTGGTGATCTTCTCAGCTTCTTCGTCCGGAATCTCAGTATCAAACTCTTCTTCCAGAGCCATTACCAGCTCAACGGTGTCAAGAGAATCTGCGCCCAGGTCTTCAACGAAGGAAGCGGAGTTCACAACTTCTTCCTGCTTAACGCCCAGCTGTTCGCCGATAATTTTCTTAACGCGTTCTTCGATAGTGCTCATACTCTTAAATTTCCTATCAAAACTCGCTTTCGCGATGGTTTTCGTAGTGTATAAAATGTTGAAAAATTTGCAACTAAATCCCGGCAGTTCTTACCACGATTTTACGTTATTTTGAGGCCATTCGCCCTAATAACGCAAATATTTTTCATCGTGGTTAAACCATATACATCCCGCCGTTGACGTGGAGGGTCTCACCAGTGATGTAACCCGCTTCGTCAGAGGCTAAAAATGCAACCGCACTGGCGATTTCTTTAGGGTCGCCAAGACGACCCGCCGGAACTGCCGCCAGCGTACCCGCACGCTGCTCATCAGTCAGCGCACGCGTCATGTCCGTTTCAATAAAGCCCGGAGCAACAACGTTTACCGTAATACCGCGGGACGCAACTTCACGCGCCAGCGACTTACTGAAACCAATCAGACCTGCTTTCGCCGCAGCGTAGTTAGCCTGACCAGCATTTCCCATGGTACCAACCACAGAACCGACAGTGATAATACGACCATGACGCTTTTTCATCATAGCGCGCATTACCGCTTTTGACAGACGGAATACAGATGACAGGTTGGTTTCGATGATATCGTTCCACTCGTCGTCTTTCATTCGCATTAACAGGTTATCGCGAGTGATCCCGGCATTGTTTACCAGAATATCCACTTCGCCAAACTCTGCGCGAATATTTTCCAGAACAGATTCGATAGATGCAGGTTCAGTCACATTCAGTACCAGACCTTTACCGTTTGCACCCAGATACTCGCTGATGGCCTGAGCGCCATTCTCGCTGGTTGCTGTACCAATCACCTTCGCGCCGCGCGCAACCAGTGTTTCAGCAATTGCACGCCCGATACCGCGGCTTGCGCCAGTGACCAGGGCGATTTTTCCTTCAAAACTCATGGTATTCCTCTTTTATTGCGAGAGTGCCGCTGACATTGCTTCCGGCTCGTTAATCGCCGAGGCTGTCAGGGTGTCAACAATACGTTTTGTCAGACCGGTGAGGACTTTACCTGGACCGACTTCATACAGATGCTCAACGCCCTCCGCTGCCATAAACTCAACGGTTTTGGTCCACTGTACCGGGCTGTAGAGCTGGCGAACCAGTGCGTCACGGATAGCTTCCGGCGTGGTTTCGCATTTCACATCGACGTTGTTCACAACAGAAATCGTCGGTGCGTTAAACGTAATTTTTTGGAGCTCAACCGCCAGTTTCTCGGCAGCAGGCTTCATCAGCGCACAGTGAGAAGGCACGCTGACCGGCAGCGGCAGCGCACGTTTCGCGCCAGCGGCTTTACAGGCAGCACCCGCACGTTCAACCGCTTCTTTATGACCGGCGATAACCACCTGGCCCGGCGAGTTGAAGTTTACCGGAGAGACAACCTGGCCTTCAGCAGATTCTTCACACGCTTTTGCAATTGCAGCGTCATCCAGACCGATGATGGCAGACATGCCGCCCGTGCCTTCCGGCACCGCTTCCTGCATGAATTTACCGCGCAGTTCAACCAGACGTACCGCGTCAGCAAACGCGATCACGCCGGCACACACCAGCGCAGAGTATTCACCCAGGCTGTGACCGGCGAGCAGCGCTGGCGCTTTACCGCCCTGCTGCTGCCAGACGCGCCACAGCGCAACGGACGCGGTCAGCAGCGCTGGCTGGGTCTGCCAGGTTTTGTTCAGTTCTTCGGCCGGACCCTGCTGGGTCAGCGCCCATAAATCATAACCCAGTGCATCAGAAGCTTCACGGAAAGTCTCTTCAATAACCGGATAGTGTGCTGCCATTTCAGACAACATCCCAACGGTTTGAGAGCCCTGGCCCGGGAACACAAAAGCAAATTGCGTCATTTTTTATTCCTTATCCTAGAAACGAACCAGCGCGGAACCCCAGGTGAACCCGCCACCGAAGGCTTCAAGCAAGACCAGCTGGCCCCGTTTGATTCGTCCATCGCGTACCGCTTCATCAAATGCGCACGGTACCGACGCCGCAGAGGTATTGCCGTGACGATCCAGCGTCACCACAACGTTATCCATCGACATGCCGAGCTTTTTCGCGGTCGCGCTGATGATACGCAGGTTCGCCTGATGCGGCACCAGCCAGTCAAGCGCGGAGCGCTCAAGGTTATTCGCTTCCAGCGTTTCATCAACGATGTGCGCAAGCTCAGTCACCGCCACCTTGAACACCTCGTTCCCTGCCATGGTCAGGAAAATCGAGTTGTCCGGATTAACGCGATCGGCGTTAGGCAGAGTCAACAGTTCGCCGTAGCTGCCATCAGCATGCAGATGCGTCGAGATGATACCCGGCTCTTCGGACTGCCCCAGCAGCACCGCGCCTGCACCATCACCAAAAATAATGATCGTTCCGCGATCGGTTGGATCGCAGGTGCGCGCCAGCACGTCAGCACCGATCACCAGCGCATATTTAACAGCACCGGATTTCACGTACTGATCGGCAACGCTCAGCGCATAGGTGAAGCCTGCGCACGCGGCAGCGACGTCAAACGCCGGGCAACCTTTGATGCCGAGCATGTTCTGCACCTGGCACGCCGCGCTTGGGAAAGCATGCGTGGCAGACGTCGTGGCGACCACGATCAAACCAATCTGTTCTTTATCAATGCCGGCCATTTCGATAGCACGCTGTGCGGCTTCGTAACCCATGGTCGACACGGTTTCGTCTGGCGCGGCAATACGACGTTCACGGATACCTGTGCGCGTGACAATCCACTCGTCAGACGTATCTACCATTTTTTCCAGATCGGCGTTGGTACGCACTTGTTTTGGCAGGTAGCTGCCGGTACCTAAAATCTTCGTATACATGTACGCTCAGTCACTTTTAGCTAATACAGATTCCAGGCGAGCGGCAATCCGCTGAGGGACTTGTCGCTGCACCGCCTGCACTGCCTGTTCAATCGCGACAGCAAATGCTCGCTGATTGGCGGCGCCATGACTCTTAATCACGATGCCGCGCAATCCTAACAGACAGGCGCCATTATACTGGTCGGGGTTGAGGTGACTGAATCGCCGCGTCAGGCTCTTTTGTAACCAACGCTTTAATAAAATTAGCCACCAGGCGCTTTTTTTGCCTTCTCCCTGAGATTTCAGCAGAGAAAGAAACATGCGCACGACCCCTTCCATGGTCTTCAACGTGACGTTTCCGGTGAAGCCATCGCACACCAGAACATCCGTTTTACCCGTCAACAACTCATTGGCTTCGAGATAACCAATATAGTTGATGGAGGGAACCTGTTTGAGCAATTCAGCCGCTTCGCGAATGCTGTCCAGGCCTTTGGTCTCTTCTTCACCAATGTTCAGTAACGCAACACGGGGAGTGTTGATCCCGACGACTTCTTCTGCCAGCACCGATCCCATCACGGCAAACTGAGCCAGCATAGTACTATCACAGTCGACGTTAGCGCCCAAATCGAGCACCACCGTCTTGCCCTTCTGCTGATGCGGTAACACCGTCACCAGCGCCGGACGCTCAATACCTTCAATAGGTTTGAGCAGTAATTTCGACAGCCCCATCAGCGCGCCGGTATTCCCCGCGCTAACGCAGGCCTGGGCTCGCCCTTCTTTCACCACCTCCAGCGCTATCCGCATAGAGCTGCCACGACTATTGCGAATAGCCTGCGAGGGTCGGGCATCACTGGCAATAACTGACTGCGCAGGAATAATCTGCAGACGCGAACGTTGTTCAAAGTCAGCTTTTGCGAGTAATGGCGTGATTGCGTCGGGATTGCCGACTAAAAGAAGTGTGAGTTGCGAATTAGAATTCAGTGCCTGCAATGCTGCAGGCACTGTCACGGAAGGGCCAAAATCTCCCCCCATGACATCTAACGCCAGGGTTAGACGTGTCAAGGTATCGTCGCAGCCTGGTTCGGTAAATTCCCCGTTTGCACGGGGAAATCCTCACTAAGCCTAATCACGCTTGCGCGTGATTACTTAGTGATAACCTTGCGGCCGCGGTAGAAACCGTCAGCGGTGATGTGGTGACGCAGGTGTTTCTCACCAGAAGTCTTGTCTACAGACAGGCTGGTAACTGCAGTCAGCGCGTCATGGGAACGACGCATGCCACGTTTGGAACGGGTTGGTTTATTCTGTTGTACGGCCATGGACCTTACTCCTCAATTACTTACGCTTTAAGCTGGCTAATACGGCAAATGGGTTTGGTTTTTGCGCTTCATCAGGCAGTTCCCCAAAGACCATGTCCGCCTCGGACACTTCACAGTGTTCAGAATCATGCACCGGAACCACTGGCAAGGTGAGGATGATTTCATCTTCAACCAGAGCCAGAAGATCGATTTCACCGAATTCGTTAACCTCAATCGGCTCATACGCTTCCGGGAGTGCTTCAGCCTGTTCGTCAGAACGAACCGGACTGAAACAATACGTTGTGTGAACATGCTGTACAAACGGTTTCCCGCAACGCTGACACTCGAGCGTTACCGTCACCTTTGCATCACCGGTTAAAACGGCGAGACGCTGGTTGTCGATAGCGAACGACATGGAGCATTCTACATCACTGTCCACACTGACTACGGATTCGGCAATACGCTCAGCCTGATCGGAAGTATAGATACCTTCGTAATCGAGGCGTTTTTGAGCCGTACGAACCGGATCAAGAGTCAGGGGTAATTTTACCTTTTGCATAGGGCGCGCATATTAACTTTGTAACGTCATAGAGTCAAAGAAAAAGGCAACCAGAGCTGCCTTTTGCCAATTATTCGCACACATTGCGGCCTGTAGTTTAAAATGGCTGGCATCGATACGCTATATCTGGTGATAAAAATATGCCAAATCTCGTCCTTGCCTCCACTTCTCCCTACCGCCGAACGCTGCTGGAAAAGCTCGGGATCCCGTTTGAATGCGCCGCGCCAGAGGTTGATGAGACGCCACAGCCGGGCGAGTCACCGCGTCATCTGGTGACGCGTCTTGCTAAGGAGAAAGCGCAGTCGCTGGCCGCACGCTATCCTTCGCATTTGATTATAGGCTCCGATCAGGTTTGCGTGCTGGACGGCGAAATCACCGGCAAGCCCCATACGGAAGAGAACGCCTGCCAGCAGCTTCTGCGTGCGCGAGGCACGATCGTGACCTTTTATACGGGCCTGGCGCTCTATAACTCCGCCACCGGTCATCTGCAAACGGAGTGCGAGCCGTTCGACGTACACTTCCGCCATCTCAGCGAGCAAGAGATCGTGGATTATGTTCGCCGTGAGCGACCGCTGAACTGTGCGGGGAGCTTTAAAAGTGAAGGATTGGGGATTGCGCTGTTCGACAAGCTGGACGGTCGCGATCCCAACACGCTGGTGGGGTTACCGCTGATTGCCCTGTGTCAGATGTTAAGACGAGAAGAGTGTAATCCGCTGACAATGTGACTGGGACGCTGCGGCCTGATGCCCTCACCCCGGCCCTCTCCCACAGGGAGAGGGAGGAAAGCAAAATCAGCCGCGCAGAACCTTAAGACAGCGTTTCAACTGCTCATCTAACGGCGCTTCAATACGGATGACTTCCCCCGTATTAGGATGGGTAAACTTCAGCGCTGCCGCATGCAGGAACAGACGCGACAGCCCCGTCCCCGCCAGCTGCTTATCAAACTCGCGGTCGCCATAGCGGTCATCAAAGGCGATAGGGTGTCCTGCAAACTGCGTGTGCACGCGGATCTGGTGGGTACGACCGGTCACCGGACTGCAGCGCACCAGCGTGGCAAACTCATAGCGCTCTTCAACTTTAAAGCGCGTCTCAGACGGTTTCCCTTCCTGGCTCACGCGGACAATGCGTTCACCGCTTTGCAGAATATTCTTCAGCAGCGGCGCCTGCACCACTTTTACGTGGGACTGCCACTGACCGCGAACCAGCGCCAGGTAGTCTTTCTGCATCCCTTTTTCTCGCAGCTGTTCGTGCAACGAACGCAGCGCAGAACGCTTTTTCGCCACCAGCAGTACGCCAGAGGTGTCGCGGTCAAGACGGTGCACCAGCTCAAGGAAGCGCGCTTCCGGGCGCAGGGCTCGCAGCCCTTCAATCACGCCGAAGCTCAGACCGCTACCGCCATGGACAGCCGTTCCTGACGGTTTATTGAGCACCAGAATGTGATCATCTTCGTAAAGGATCACATCGCTCAGGGCCGCCACTTTCTGTAGCTTCGGTGAAACGGTCTCTTCTTCACGTTCCGCAACGCGCACCGGCGGAATACGCACTTCATCGCCCGCCTCGAGTTTGTACTCGGGCTTCACGCGTTTTTTGTTAACCCGCACCTCGCCCTTACGCAGGATGCGGTAAATCATACTCTTTGGCACACCTTTCAACTGGGTGCGCAAAAAGTTATCGATACGTTGCCCCGCGTCATCTTCGGCGATGGCAACCATTTTTACGGCTGGAGTCTCTGTTTTCATGGTTGGCGATTCTAAATATCGTCAGCCATTAGCGCCACTCATTTTTCTATGCTTATATTTACTTTTATCCGGCCAGCTCCCCGTTTCGCGCAACCGATTTGGTGGTTATTAAACCAATCGCCATTCTGAAGTGAAGAAACTGTGAGTAACCGGGTGATAATTGGTAAAAGTCATCTTGCTATAACCCGGCGAGCAGTGGAATAATGAGGCTGTTTTCCGTGTTAAATCCTGGTTAAGTAAGGATGTTGACGGAATGACCAATTTTGTCTGACCGATCATCAACGCAGCAATGGCGTAAGACGTATTGATCTTTCAGGCAGTTAGCGGGCTGCGGGTTGCAGTACTTCCCGGTATAAGGATTGTTCTCTGGAGAGTTCTACCCAGGCAATTCCCCTGATAATTGCGCTGTGTTTCCGTATGAAACACAGGCAACCGACACTCTGCGCCTCTTAAGCGAGCGACAACCGTGAGGTTGGCGACGTGAACAGACACGAGGCCATCGGTTCATACCCCGGAAAGCGTCACCTTGCCCGCAGCTTTGTCGTCAATGTAAGAATAACGAGTAAGTTACGATGAAAAGAATGTTAATCAACGCAACTCAGCAAGAAGAGTTGCGTGTCGCCCTTGTGGATGGGCAGCGCCTGTACGATCTGGATATCGAAAGTCCTGGACACGAACAGAAAAAAGCGAACATTTACAAAGGTAAAATCACCCGCATTGAACCAAGCCTTGAAGCTGCATTTGTCGATTACGGTGCTGAGCGTCATGGTTTCCTCCCCCTGAAAGAAATCGCCCGCGAATATTTCCCTGCAAACTACAACGCCCATGGCCGCCCAAACATCAAAGATGTTCTGCGTGAAGGTCAGGAAGTTATCGTTCAGATTGATAAAGAAGAGCGTGGCAACAAAGGTGCCGCACTGACCACTTTTATCAGCCTGGCAGGGAGCTATCTGGTTCTGATGCCTAACAACCCGCGTGCGGGTGGCATCTCTCGCCGTATCGAAGGTGATGACCGTACCGAGCTGAAAGAAGCGCTGGCAAGCCTCGAACTGCCTGATGGCATGGGGCTTATCGTGCGTACCGCAGGCGTAGGCAAATCAGCCGAAGCGCTGCAATGGGACCTGAGCTTCCGTCTGAAGCACTGGGAAGCCATTCAGAAAGCAGCGGAAAGCCGCCCTGCTCCGTTCCTGATCCACCAGGAAAGTAACGTTATCGTGCGTGCCTTCCGTGATTACCTGCGTCAGGACATCGGTGAGATTCTTATCGATAACCCGAAAGTGCTTGAGCTGGCGCGCCAGCACATCGCCGCGCTGGGTCGTCCGGATTTCACCAGCAAAATTAAACTGTACACCGGTGAAATCCCGCTGTTCAGCCACTATCAGATCGAATCCCAGATTGAGTCGGCCTTCCAGCGTGAAGTGCGCCTGCCTTCCGGCGGTTCTATCGTTATCGATACCACTGAAGCGCTGACCGCTATCGACATCAACTCCGCACGTGCAACGCGCGGTGGCGATATCGAAGAGACCGCCTACAACACTAACCTCGAAGCCGCTGATGAAATCGCCCGCCAGCTCCGCCTGCGCGACCTGGGTGGTCTGATTGTTATCGACTTCATCGACATGACCCCTGTTCGCCATCAGCGTGCGGTTGAAAACCGTCTGCGCGAAGCAGTGCGTCAGGACAGGGCGCGTATCCAGATTAGCCATATCTCACGCTTTGGCCTACTGGAGATGTCCCGTCAGCGTCTGAGCCCGTCTCTCGGTGAGTCCAGTCATCACGTCTGTCCGCGCTGCTCCGGCACCGGTACCGTGCGTGATAACGAATCTCTGTCCCTCTCCATTCTGCGTCTGATTGAAGAAGAAGCGCTGAAAGAGAATACCAAAGAGGTTCACGCCATTGTGCCAGTGCCCGTTGCCTCTTACCTGCTGAACGAAAAACGTGCAGCGGTAAGTGCGATTGAAGCGCGTCAGGGCGGCGTTCGCTGCATCATCGTGCCAAACGACCAGATGCAGACCCCACACTATCACGTACTGCGTGTGCGTAAGGGCGAAGAGACAACCACCCTCAGCTACCTGCTGCCGAAGCTGCATGAAGAAGAGATGGCCCTGCCTTCCGATGAAGAGCCTGCCGAGCGCAAACTGCCAGAGCAGCCTGCGTTAGCGACCTTCATCATGCCAGAAGCGCCACCGGAAGCAGCTCTGGAAAAACCTGCTGCCAAACCTGAAGCGCAGAAACCAGAAGCAGCTGCAGCGAAAGCCCAGCCGGCACAGCCGGGTCTGCTGAGCCGCTTCTTTGGCGCGCTGAAGAAGATGTTTGCTGAAGAAGAAGTTCAGCCAGAGCAGCCGAAAGAAGAGCCTAAAGCGGCCAAACCAGAGCGTCAGCAGGATCGTCGCAAGCGTCAAAACAACCGCCGCGATCGTAACGACCGCAGCGATCGTAATGACCGTAATGACCGCAGCGAGCGTCGTGACAACCGCGACAATCGCTCTGAGAATGGCGAAGGCCGTGAGCAACGCGAAGACAACCGCCGCAACCGTCGCGAGAAACAACAGCCAAATGTTGAAGATCGTGAAATTCGCCAGCAGGCGGGCGATGAGTCTGAGAAGAGCAAACAGCGTGATGACCAGCAGCCGCGCCGTGAACGCAGCCGTCGTCGTAACGACGAGAAGCGTCAGGCACAGCAGGAAGTCAAAAACCTGAACCGCGAAGAGCCTGTTGAACAGCAGGACGGCGAGCAGGAAGAACGTACTCAGGTTATGCCGCGTCGTAAGCAGCGCCAGCTTGCTCAGAAAGTTCGCTTCGCCTCTGAAGTAACCGAAGAGTCAGCCGTTGTCGCGGTTGAAACCAGCGAGAGCACAACCGGTACGCAGCTGGCGAAAGTTGATCTCCCAGCGGTCGTTGAAAACAACGTTGAGCAGGATGATAACGGTGAAAACCGTGATAACGCCGGTATGCCGCGCCGTTCACGCCGTTCTCCACGTCATCTGCGCGTCAGCGGCCAGCGCCGTCGTCGCTATCGTGACGAGCGTTACCCAACTCAGTCGCCAATGCCGCTGACCATTGCCTGTGCTTCACCAGAAATGGCCTCCGGTAAAGTCTGGATCCGCTACCCGGTTGCTCGCCCGGAGCAGGTTGTTGAAGAACAGCCTGTAACCGAAGAGGTGATTGCACCCGCAGCAGCGGTAGAAGACGTCGTGACTGAAGCAGCAACCGTGGTTGAACCTCAGGTTGTTGAAACGGAAGCACCTCACGCAGTGGAAGTTGAAACCACCCATCCAGAAGTGATTGCCGCGCCGGTTGATGCCGCACCGCAGCTTATCGCCGAGGAAGATGCCGTGGTGGCTGAGGAAGTCGCTGAAGAGGCCGAACCTGTAGCCGCAGTGGAAGACACCGCTGAAACCCTCGTTGAAACCACCACTGAAGAAGTCGTTCAGGACGTTGAGATTCAGGTTGAACCGGTTGTCGAAGAAGCGAAAGCGCCTGAGGTGAAACCTGAGCCGGTTGTCTCTGCGCCAGCCGCTGCCCACGTGGCGACGGCACCAATGACGCGCGCCCCGGCGCCGGATTACGTGCCAGAAGCCCCGCGTCACAGTGACTGGGTACGCCCGGCGTTCAGCTTTGACGGTAAAGGCGCTGCAGGCGGCCACAGTGCAACGCATCAGGCGACTGCACCGGCAACGCGTCCGCAGTCTGTCGAATAACGACGCTGAAAGTAAAAAGCCGACCTTAGGGTCGGCTTTTTTTATGGCTGCTGCACGGGCTTTCTCATCCCGGTGACCTCCGGCATGACCTGCCGCATCAACTCCAGAAAACGCCGCAAGCGTGCCGGATAATAACGGGACCAGGGATAAACCAGATGCACCGGTAGCGCCGCTGGCTGCCACTCTGGCAGCAAATGCACCAGCCGCCCTTCCCGAATATCATCCTGTACCGTCCAGCTGGATACCACCGCCACGCCAAGGCCGGTGAGCGCCGTATTGCGTGCGACATACAGGCTATCGGTGCTGAGGCGTGGGGTAATCGCCACTCGCGCGGTGGCAGGTGATGCATCGTGAAAAAGCTCTACATGGCGCTGGTAGAAAGAGCTAATCGCTATCCAGGGAAACTGCTGCAAATCCTCCGGCGTGGTAACCGTTGGAAAACGGGCCAGCAGCGCCGGTGAAGCCACCACCGAGCGCGGCACTTCGGCCAGCAGCACGGATACGGTCGCCGGATCGACCTCCACGCCCACCCGAATAGCACAGTCAAGGTTGTCGCCGAGGAAGTCCGCCGACCGATCGTTAAGCATCCACTCAATCGAAAGCTGTGGATAGCGTTGCAAAAATTCGGTTACGGGTTTCAGAAGCTGGTCCTGACCAAACGCGTGGGGTGCCCGCACCCGCAGCACGCCTACGGGCTCATCTTCCGTCTGCCCCACCTCATCTTCCAGCGCCAGCCAGCTGTCAATCACCCGACGGGCGTGTTGATAGCAGCGCTCGCCGTCATCCGTCAGCCGCGTCGTATGGGTAGTGCGCAGTATCAGGCGCACCCCCAGCATGGTCTCCAGCGACTGTAACCGTCTGCTCACCGTGGCCTGAGTGGTGGCCAGCTGCCGCGCCGCCGCAGAGAGGGAACCCGCCTCCACAATGCGGACAAACGTCCGCATTAACTCGACCCTGTCTATACGCTCAGCTCTTTTCATCGCATTTTCACTTATACGTTCAACGTATAAGCGTTTTACCACCGGGCCCGCTACCGTCGCAAGACGTACTGATAAAAAATAGCCTCACACGACGAATGAGGAACATCTTATGAACACAACAACCGCCGCCCATGCCGTGAGCCGCTGGGTAATCTTAATGCTGGCGATAGGTGCAGGTTTCAGCGTGGCATCTATCTATTATGCTCAGCCTCTGCTGCCGCTGATGGGCGCAGACCTTCACCTGAGTATCGAAGGAATGGGCCTGGTCCCGACGCTCACCCAGGCGGGATATGCCCTGGGGATCCTGTTCCTGCTACCGCTCGGCGATCGCCACGACCGCAGGACGTTAATCCTGATAAAGAGTGCGGCGCTGGCGCTGTTTCTTCTCGGCTGTAGCCTGACCGGGCAGATCCATTCTCTGCTGCTGGCAAGCCTGCTCATCGGCATGGCCGCCACCATGGCACAGGATATCGTCCCTGCCGCGGCCATTCTTGCGCCGGAAGGTAAACAGGGGAAAACCGTAGGCACGGTAATGACCGGGCTGCTGATGGGCATCTTATTATCAAGAACCGTGAGCGGCGTGGTGGGCGAAGCGTTTGGCTGGCGCGTCATGTACCAGCTGGCGGCGGCGAGCATTGCGTTCATCGGGGTTATGATGTGGTTTGTGCTTCCGCGTTTTGCCATTCACTCCACGCTGAGCTACCCGGCGCTGATGCGCTCAATGGAACATCTGTGGCGTCGCTATCCGGCGCTGCGCCGTGCGGCGCTGGCCCAGGGTTTTCTGTCGGTTGCCTTTAGCGCCTTCTGGTCTACGCTTGCGGTCATGCTGCTGGAACGCTATCACCTGGGTAGTGCCGTCGCGGGGGGCTTTGGTATTGTTGGTGCCGCCGGTGCGTTAGCTGCCCCGCTGGCAGGAGGTCTGGCGGACAAACTCGGCGCGGGAAAAGTCACGCAGCTTGGTGCAGTTCTTGTGACCGTCTCATTCGCCCTGATGTTCCTGATGCCCGCGTTGGGCGTTCATGGACAGCTGATGCTTATCGCCGTCTCCGCCGTCGGGTTCGACCTGGGCCTGCAGTCCAGCCTGGTCGCTCACCAGAACCTGGTATACAGCCTTGAACCGCAGGCGCGGGGTCGTCTCAATGCCCTGCTCTTTACGGTGGTCTTTATCGGGATGGCGCTGGGTTCCGCGTTAGGCAGCAATATCTACTCGCTGGCTGGCTGGACGGGCGTGGTCGCGCTGGCGACAGTCTGTGGCGTCATTGCGCTGGCAATCCGTCTGATAGAAAGCGCACGAGTCGCCTCCGCACCGGCGGAAGTTGCATAAAAA
This sequence comes from Enterobacter sp. 120016, assembly GCF_018383635.1. NCBI lineage: Bacteria > Pseudomonadati > Pseudomonadota > Gammaproteobacteria > Enterobacterales > Enterobacteriaceae > Enterobacter > Enterobacter sp. 120016. Next base: position 50,605 of record NZ_JAHAWC010000003.1, read on the forward strand.
AAATGCCCAATCCAGACGGATTGGGCAGTAAAACATGCCCAGTTTCAAGACATGTTCTAAGAGGTCAAGATGTTATTTGTTCAGCTGGAACAGAGACATGCCCTGCATATCGCTAAACGCTTTATAAGACGCCTGCAGGGCCGCCTGCTGCATGGTGTAAGAGGAAATCGCTTCGTTCCAGTCAACATCCACCAGGTCACTCATCTGCTTGGTCTGACCCAGGGCGCGGTCATCACCCAGTGTATCGAGTTTTTCCAGCTCGTTCATCTTGGTTCCCACATCCGCAACGACCGTCAGGACGTTGTTCTGGGAGTTTTTGATGCCGATTTGCGCATTGGCAATCACCTGGTTTTGCGCCGTTGCGGCAGCCGGATCGTTCTCAATCGGTGTCTTCAGCGACGCAATGGCAGAATCCAGGATTTTGAACATGTTGGTCTGGCCATATCCACCGCCCGGCAGCTGTTCCGCATTACTGGTAATGCTTTCGAAAATTTGCTGTCCGGTATGGCTGATGGTCATATTTCGCGCCGTATCAACCTGCTGGGTGATGGCCTCTGCGCCGCCGTTGTAATCCCCGGTCGCGGCATCAAACGGTGCGCTCTCGGTTTTGTATCCCGCAAAGATAAAGCGACCATTACCATCCGTCGTGTTGGCCAGGTTCATCAGCTGATCGCGGATCCCCTGAATATCGGTCGCCAGAGAAAGACGGTCGTCATCGCTTAATGTGCCGTTCGACGCGTAGACTAACTTCTCGCGCACGCTTGAGATTGCGGTGTTCACCTGGGTTAGCACGTTATCTTCCAGCGAGACCTTCTGAGTTGCAAAGGTACGCGCGAGTGCAAACTGGCTGTTTTGCGACTGAGATTGCGACAGAACGATGGCCTGCGACGCGGCGATAGGATCGTCCGAAGGACGATTGACGCGCTTACCGGAGGACATCTGCTCACCGTAGCTCAGCCATCTGCTCTGGGAATCGGTGATCCCACGCATGTTCTGCTCATACATCATCTGGGTGCTAATACGCATTGTTCACCTCAACCTTAACGAATGTTGATAATTGCATCGAAGAGCGTACTGGCAGTTTGTAACACCTGGGCATTGGCCAGGTAATACTGCTGATAACGCTGCAAATTGCCATACTCTTCGTCGAGGTTTACCCCAGAGATGGTCTGCTGCTGCTTGATTAGCTGTGTTTCCACATTGGCTTTCGTCTGGCTACTCACCTTCAGTGACGCCGTTGAGCTACCGACGGTACTGACGAGAGAGGCATACGCATCGTTGAAGGTTTTGTTGCCCCCCACCACTTTAGCGTTTTGCAGATCGAGCAGTTTTTGGCCGTTACGGTTGTCACTTTCGCCGCCGTTCTGCACCGATGCCATCGCCAGTTTGGATTCGTCGCTGATCGCGAGATCCATGTTCATGATAACGTTGGAAACGGGCTCCACGGTGAAACTGTCTTTGGTATTTGCCGTGCCGCTAACGTTGACGTTAAGACCATCAAACGACAGATTACCGCTGGCATCCGGGCTCATCGTAAAGCTGGTTTTGTCTGACGTGCGGGTGACCGTCCAGTCAGTACCGTTAAACTGCAGCTTATAGTCTGTCGCCTGGACCTGTTTACTGTCCGCCACGGAGGCCGTGACAACGGCCGAGCCGCCGTTCTTGCTGTTGGACAGCACCGCCGGAGAACCAAAGTTGAACAGCTTACCGCCCGCATCACCGTTCGCATCAAAACCGGCTTCATGCTGCGTGTTCATCGCATCGGCGAAGGCCAACGCCATCTGGTTCAGGCTGTTACGCGCTTTATCCAGATCTTCCGTGCGGAAGGTCAGTAAACCGCCCAAAGAACCGGTGGTGATAAATTTCTCGGGGATCTCAATATTGCCCGCCACGTCATCGACGTAGGCGATGGTCGTACGAGCCGGATCGGCGCTGGACTTCACGGCCGCCAGCTGGCTGGCTTTGCTGCCCTGCACCAGGCTGTAACCGTTGCCGAGAGAGATATTAAACGTGCCGCTATCCTGCACGGAGACTTCCACGCCCACGATTTTGTTCAGTTCAGTCACGAGCTGATCCCGCTGGTCCAGCAGGTCGTTAGGCGAAGCGCCCGCACCGACGCCGGTCAGACGGGAAATCTGATCGTTCAGGTTCGCAATCTGTGTCGCGTAGTTGTTGATCTGAGACACGCTGCTTGAGATGGCGGTATTGACCTGCGTATCCTGGTCACGAAGATACTGATCGTTGGTTTTGAACTGATTGACCAGACCACCCGCTTTACCCAGCACCGTCTGACGTGCAGCCGGGTCTTCCGCGTTGCTCACCAGCGTTTGCAGGCTTTTGAAGAAATCCTGCAGGGTGGTGGAGAGCGAGTTGGTGGTATCGGAGAGCACATCGTCAATTTTTGACATCTGCTGATAGCGCGTCGTCAGACCGCTGCTCTGCGTCTGCGCGGCGCGCAGCTGGTTAGTGATGAAGGCGTCATACTCACGCTGGACACCGGAGACATAAACCCCGTTACCCACCCAGCCACCGCCGGTCAGCGTGCTGTTAGATGCGGCCAGCACCGTGCTCTGGCGGGTGTAACCTGCCACGTTATAGCTTGAAATATTATTACTGACGGTATTGAGTGCCGACTGCGCGGCACTGAGGCCACTCATGGCGCTGTTAATCAAACTGGACATGGGGGTTCCTTTTATACGTTCAGACACGAGTCCTGATGAAGGTTATCGGCAACCTCCACCGGGACTTGAGAACTTTCAGAACAGATTTTCAATATCTGTGCTATAGGCTTTGCTGACCTTCTCGCCCATGGATTTCAGCTGCTGGATCATGCTGGTGAGCTTGCGTGCATAGTTCGGGTCAGTCGCGTAGCCCGCGTTTTGCAGCGCCTGAGCACCCTGCTCCGCCGTCGCCGCCTGCGTAACGGCGGTATAACGCGGATTTCGGCTCAGCAGGCCGACATAATCGGACAATGCTTCCAGATAAGAGCTGTAGACGCGGAATTTTGCTTTGACCTTCACCGCCGCACCGTTCTCGTATTCGGTGGTGGTGATCTCCGTTGTCGGCCCCTTCCAGCTGGAGGTGGCCTTCACGCCGAAGATGTTGAAGCTCGGCTCGCCGTTTTCCTTGCGGATCTGGCGCTGACCCCAGCCCGACTCCAGCGCGGCCTGCGCCAGAATCAGGTGATGCGGCACGCCGCTCTGTTCGCTGGCAAGACGCGCAGGCAGAGAAAGCTGCGCCAGGAAGTCTTTGCTGTCACCGGAGAGCGGCTCATCGCCGCTGCCCGTCGCTTTAGGTATGGCTTTACGCACCATTTGCGTCAGGGCCTGGTTCTGGTAACTGGTCACCGTTTCCAGGTCGAACTTCATCGGCACCTGCTGCGGCTGCTCCTGAGGCTGAATGCCCTGCGCGGCTTCGGTCTGTTTCACAATCATGTCAGCCAGACCGAGGCCTTTCCCGGCGGTCATCTGCTGCGCAATCTGCTGGTCATACATGCTGGTGTAGAGACGCGTTGAATCACTGCTGAACATCCCGTCTTTCGGCAGGGTTTCACGCATGCTTTTCAGCATCATCTGTACAAACATCCCTTCCACCTGGCGGGCGACCGGGCGGATGCTCGCCGCCGGGTCTTTGCCTGCTTTGGTTTTCAGTTCGTTGAGCGACTGGGCGTCCCAGGCTGCACTGGTCAACAGTTTGCTATCGGTCAGCATTAGATGATTTCCAGTTTGGCGCGCAGGCAGCCCGCGCTTTGCATGGATTGCAGGATAGACATCAGGTCCATCGGCGTTGCGCCCAACGCGTTCAGGGCACGCACCACGCTGTTCAGGTTGGCGCTGGAGCGAACGCTCTGCAGTGACCCGCCGCTCTGGCGCATATCAATCTGCGTTTGCGGCGTCACCACCGTCTGACCGCCACCAAATGGCGTATTCGGCTGGCTCACGTTCGCGGAGCGGTTTACCGTCACGGAGAGGTTCCCCTGCGCCACGGCACAGCTGTCCAGCGACACTTCCCGGTTCATCACCACCGAGCCGGTACGGGAGTTGATGATCACCTTGGCATCCTGTACCGGAACGTTCACTTCCATATTCTGGATATCCGCCAGCATGCGCACCTGGTTGCTGCTGCCGGTGGAGGTACGGATCTGCACGGTGCGCGCATCGAGTGCCGTTGCATTACCGTAGCCGCGGCTGCGGTTGATGGTATCGGCAATTTGCTGCGCCATCGTGAAGTCTTCATTATTGAGCTGCAGGTTGATGGTGTTGCCCGCGCCAAACTGGGTCGGCAGTTCACGCTCAATGATCGCACCGTTGGTGATACGTCCACCGTTCAGCTGGTTCACCTGCACGCTGCTTCCACCTGCGGATGCACCCGCACCGCCAACCAGAATGTTCCCCTGCGCCAGCGCATACACCTGGCTGTCAACGCCTTTCAGCGGAGTCATCAGCAGCGTACCGCCGCGCAGGCTTTTGGCGTTACCCATTGAGGAGACCACCACATCAATGGTCTGCCCCTGACGCGCAAATGCCGGGAAGGAGGCGGTGACCATTACCGCGGCCACGTTTTTCAGCTGCATATTGGTTCCCGCCGGCACGGTAATGCCGAGCTGGGAAAGCATGTTGTTCAGGCTTTGGGTGGTGAACGGCGTCTGGGTCGTCTGGTCACCGGTACCATCCAGACCCACCACCAGGCCGTAGCCAATCAGGGAGTTTTCACGTACGCCCTGAACGCTGGTGAGGTCGCGAATACGGTCAGCCTGGGCAAATGTTGCCACCAGCGCGAGCGCCACGGCGAAGATCGATTTAAACATGGGTCACCTCGCTTACATCGGCGATAAATTAAGGAAGAAGCGCTGCAGCCAACCCATATTTTGCGCTTCATTGATATAGCCGTTACCGACGTACTCAATGCGCGCATCCGCCACCTGGGTGGACGGAACGGTGTTGGTGCCGCTGATGGTGCGAGGGTTAACCACGCCCGAGAAGCGAATGAATTCAGTGCCCTGGTTGATGGCGATCTGTTTTTCACCCACAACGTGTAAGTTGCCGTTAACCAGTACCTGGTCAACCGTGACCGTCAGCGTACCGCTGAAGGTGTTGCTGGCGTTCGCGCCGCCTTTGCCGTTAAAGGTATTGCCGCCGGACGCGTTCACATCAGCACGCGCGTTGCCGAACAGCCCTTCGAGATAGCGTGGCACGGTATCGAAGCCAAAATTGGTTTTGCCATCGCGGCTGGCGTTCGCCGACGAGCTCTTGCTCGCGCTGACGTTTTCCTGCAGCACAATGGTCAATGTATCGCCGACGTTACGCGGGCGGCGATCTTCAAACAGCGGCTGATAGCCGTAATTAATCGGCTGCGCGGTCTGGAAAATGGAGCCGTTTACCACTGGCGCAGGGCCAGGAACGGGTTGGGCAGTCGTCGCACCCTGGACCAATGGTTTAGACGGGATCAAAGCACACCCGCTGAGGGTGACAGCCAGAACAGTCAGTATCGGATAACGAAACGCCGCGTTTTTTTGCATTGCCTTCATCTTCGAAAACAGGGAGCCGGTGCGGCGTTTACCGCACCGGGCTACACCTTAGAGTTGCGTCAGTTTCTGCAGCATCTGGTCGGTCGTCGACACTGCTTTACTGTTAATTTCATACGCGCGCTGAACCTGGATCATATTCACCAGCTCTTCCGCCACGTTCACGTTAGACGTTTCAACATAACCCTGGTACAGCAGGCCCGCACCGTTCAGGCCCGGGGTGCTCTCATTGGGCGTACCGGAGGATTGCGTTTCGGTGTAGAGGTTCTCACCAATGCTTTCCAGACCGGTATCGTTCATGAAGGTGGTCAGGTTAAGCTGCCCAACCTGAACCGGCGCGGCCTGTCCCTGCTGGGTCACGCTGACCACACCGTCACGTCCGATGGTGATGCTCAGGGCGTTCGCCGGGATGGTAATCGCAGGCTGAACCTGGAAACCGCCCGCCGTCACCAGCTGGCCGTTCTGATCGACCTGGAACGAACCGTCGCGGGTATAGGCAGAGGTACCGTCAGGCAGCTGCACCTGGAAGAAACCCTGGCCTTTGATCGCCACGTCTTTACTGTTGTTGGTCTGTGACAGGTTGCCCTGGCTGTGCAGACGCTCGGTGGCCACCGGACGAACGCCGGTACCGATCTGCAGGCCCGACGGCAGCGTCGTCTGTTCAGAAGACTGCGCGCCCGGCTGGCGGATGGTTTGATAAAGCAAATCTTCGAAAACGGCACGCTGACGCTTGAAACCATTGGTGCTCACGTTTGCCAGGTTGTTGGCAATCACGTCCATATTGGTTTGCTGGGCGTCCAGGCCAGTTTTCGCGATCCATAAAGAACTGATCATAAGGAGTCCTGTTAACTCATAGCCAGAAGTTGGTTAGCTTTGCCCGCGTTTTCATCCACGCTGCTGATGATCTTCATCTGCATTTCAAAACGACGGGCGCTGGCAATCATGTCGCTCATGGCGGCTACCGGCTTGACGTTGCTGCCTTCCAGAACGCCGGACATCACGCGGATGCTCGGGTCGGCCTGTAACGTGGCACCACGCGTCGCCTGCGCCGCCTGGGTCAGACGGAACATGCCGTCGTCGCCACGCTGCACGTCTTTGCCTTCCGCCTTAACCAGCTTCAGACGTCCGACGGGCGCAACGGTGTTGGCCGGGTCGCCCGGGTTCAGCGCCGAAATGGTGCCGTCCGCGGCGATAGTCAGCTCAGAGCCTTCCGGCACGGTCAGCGGACCCGCTTCACCCATCACCGGATGACCCTGAATCGTCAGCTGGCCCGTCGCGCTCACCTGGATATTGCCGTTACGGGTATAGCCTTCGCTGCCGTCCGCCGTTTGCACCGCCAGCCAGCCGTCCTGCTGCAGGGCAACGTCCAGCGGGCGTGAGGTGTAGTCCATCTGCCCTGGCGTCATGTCTGCGCCAGGGGTTGATGCCGTCACCAGCGTACGGGTTGGCAGGGAAAGCCCTTCAACCGGCACCGCGCGCAGCGCATTAAGCTGCGCGCGAAAGCCCGGCGTTGAGGCGTTTGCCAGGTTGCTGGCGGTAACGGCCTGCTGGTTGAGCGTCTGGCTTGCCGCGCCCATCGCGGTATATATTGCGTGATCCATTGCGCTTTCCTGTTAGCCGCTTAACGCAGGTTAACCAGCGTGTTGAGGATCTGATCCTGGGTTTTGATGGTCTGCGCGTTCGACTGATAGTTACGCTGCGCGACAATCATGTTCACCAGTTCTTTACTCATATCCACGTTGGAGGCTTCCAGCGCGCCGTTGGTCAGCTTGCCGAAGTTACCGGTGCCTGCGGTACCCAGCAGCGCCACCCCGGAGGACTGGGAGGCAGACCAGACGTTGTCGCCTTCCGATTTCAGGCCTTCGTTGTTGGCGAAGTTTGCCAGCACGATCTGCCCCAGAACCTGAGACTGTTCGTTAGAGTAGCTTCCCACCACGGTGCCATCGTCGTTGATCTGGTAGCTCACCAGATCGCCAGGCTTGTAGCCGTTCTGATTGGTTGCCACAACGCTGTTCGCTCCAGTGTTCTGCTGCATGGAGTTCTGGAAGCTCAGGGAGAAGGTCGCAGCCGTCGCACCGCTGACAGAACCCGTGGTAATGTTAATTGCCGGCGTGGCGTTTGGCGTTGCGCTCAGTACACCCGCAGCGTCGTAGTTATAGACACCCGCCAGGTTACCGTTCGCATCAAAGTTCATCTGCGCCGCTTTGGCCGCAGTAGAACCCGCAACGCTGCCGTCCTGAGTGTAAAGATCCCATTTATTGTCGGCCGTCTTAACGTAGTAGACATACATGTTATGGGCGTTACCCTGGCTGTCGAATACGGTCACGGTCCCTTTTTTGTTATAGGTATCCGGGTTTGTCGCATCGAAGGGGGCTGTTTGAACAGGATCGGTTGAGTTCAGGTTGATCTGCTGCGTCGCGGTGGTGGTCGATTTCGCCGCCATCAGGGTATTCGGGATAGTAATCGCCTGAGGGTTCGCACCGGTCTGAACGGTTGGTGGCGTACCCGCTACCGGGTAGCCCGTCAGCTGCATGCCCTGCATGTTAACCAGCGTACGGTTTTCGTCCAGCTTGAACTGACCGTTACGGCTGTAGAACACAGAGCCGTTGGAATCGACCATACGGAAGAAACCGTTCTGGCTGATGGCAACGTCCAGACCACGACCGGTGTTGGTGGTGGTGCCGTCGGTAAAGTCCTGAGTGATGCCCGCAACTTTCACGCCCAGGCCGACTTTGGAACCGGCAAACATGTCTGCAAATGAAGCAGAACCGGATTTAAAACCGTAGGTCGCGGAGTTGGCGATGTTGTTGCCAATGACGTCCAGGTTGGTGGCCGCAGCATTCAGGCCGCTGACCGCTTGAGAAAAGGCCATGACTTACTCCTGATAAGTGTTAAGGCTTAGATAATCTGCCGAACTTCGTCGAGTGTGGTGGAACCAGAGGTTCCCAAATCCAGTTTGTTGCCGTCGCTTCCTTTAATCACGCCCTGGACCAGCGCGAACTGCAGCGGCTGCGCCACCAGCTGGGTCGTGCCGTTGCTGGCGCTGATCGCTACTTTGTAGGAACCGTTTGGTGCTTTAGTGCCGTCGGTCAGGCTGCCATCCCAGGTAAAGGTGTGAACGCCCGCCTTCAGCTCGCCGATATCAATGGTGCGAACCACCACGTTATTGGCATCCGTGATCGTTGCAGTCACCTTGTCAGCCGGCTGCTGGAGCTCAACGCCAAACGGCGTTGTGGTCGTTGTGGTGTTGCCTTCGGTAGTGCTGGTGCCAGCAAGAATCGTGGTTCCCGGGATCATCACCCCGTGACCAATCAGACTTGCCGCCTGCAGAGACTGGGCACTGTTAATCTGCCCAGAGACGGAGCCGAGGGTGGTGTTGAGTTTCTCAATGCCGCTCACGGTGCTGATCTGCGCAAGCTGCGTGGTCAGTTCGTTGTTCTGCATTGGGTTGGTGGGATCCTGGTTCTTAAGCTGCGCCACCAGCAGCGTCAGAAAGCTGCCCTGAAGATCGGAGGCATTGCTCCCGGTGAGGGAGTTAGAACCTGTCGTACTCTTCGTGTTATTAACACCCGAGTTCGTAGGATCATTCACATTTACGGCGATGGACATGCATGTCTCCTTTACTGGCCGAGAGTGAGCGTTTTGAGCATCATGCTCTTCACGGTATTAAGCACTTCGACGTTGGCCTGGTAGCTACGGGAAGCCGACATGGAGTTCACCATCTCACCCACCACATCCACGTTTGGCATTTTCACGTATCCGCTGGCATCCGCGAGCGGGTTACCCGGTTCATACACCAGCCTGTCCGGCGCCTGGCTCTCTACCACATCAGACACCTTCACGCCGCCCGTCGCCGCGCCAGGCGCAGCATCGACCTGAAAGACAACCTGTTTGGCCCGATACGGCTGGCCGTCTGGTCCGGTTACGCTGTCGGCGTTTGCCAGGTTACTGGCAGCCACGTTCAGGCGTTTGGACTGCGCGGTTAACGCCGAACCGGCAATATCAAAAATATTCAACAAGGCCATCTATCAGTTCCCCCCCTGCAGGACGTTCATCATGCCTTTGATTTGTCCGCCGAGTACGGTCAGCCCCGTCTGGTATTTCAGGCTGTTATCGGCAAACTGGGTACGCTCCCGGTCCATATCCACGGTGTTACCGTCGAGTGAGGGCTGATCGGGAATGCGGTAAAGTAAATCGGTCGCTGGTGCGGTCATCGCCTGAGCAGGTATATGGCGAGAGGATGTCATGGCAAGTGCAACACCCGTTCCTTCGGCACGTCCACGCTCCATCACCTTTTTGAGTTCACTGGAAAAATCAATATCGCGCGCCTGAAACCCTGGGGTATCGGCGTTAGCGATGTTGGCGGCTAAAATCTCCTGCCGCTGGGCGCGTAAATTGAGCGCTTCCTGCTGAAAACGTAACGCGGCGTCGAGTTTATCGAGCATGTCTCCTCCGCTGATGGCAAAATTTCAGTTCACAGCTTAAATCTCACCCGGTCTCCCCTATCGACGGAATAAGCGCAAAATGCGTCGCTATTTATTGCGTTGATGCAAAACCACTGCAGGTAGAATTCATTCAACTCTGGAAACGGTGGAACTTGCGATGCAAACGTTAAAACGTGCCCTGATGGCAACTTTCTTGCTGTTTAGCCCTCTGGTGCAGGCTGAAGGCTTACAGGATCGGCTGACGGCTTTTTTTGCTGAAAAGCTGGCAGGCTTTAGCGATGAGGTTAACGTGACCGTGCGCACCCCACCGAATCTGTACCCTACCTGTGACCAACCGTCATTCAGCGTGTCGGGGACCACCAGGCTGTGGGGTAATGTGAACGTGCTGGCACGCTGCGCCAACGAAAAACGCTATTTACAGGTTGCAGTTCAGGCGACGGGCAATTATGTTGTCGCCGCCGTGCCGATTGCGCGCGGCAGCGTGCTGCAGACGAACAGCGTGACGTTGAAGCGCGGCCGTCTGGATCAGCTGCCTCCACGTACCATGCTGGAAATGAATCAGGCACAGGACGCCGTCAGCCTGCGCGATGTCGCCCCCGGCCAGCCGATACAGCTCTCAATGCTGCGTCAGTCATGGCGGGTAAAAGCGGGTCAACAGGTGATGGTGGTGGCCAACGGAGATGGCTTTAGCATCAACAGTGAAGGGAAAGCGTTAAACAATGCCGCGGTGGCGCAAAACGCCCGCGTCAGAATGTCCTCAGGCCAGGTGGTGAGCGGAACCGTCGATTCTGATGGGAATATTCTGATTAACCTATAATCTTTTTAAAGATTTCGCGGCGCGTGCCGATAAATATTCCACTAATGATGATGTCAGGCGCAAACGCCGCGAACCCTCGATGAGGACAACACTATGAGCATTGATCGTACATCAGCCCTGAAGCCGGTAAGCGCTGTACAACCTCGCGAAACGAATGACGCGACGACGCAGAAAACGCGTCTGGAAAAACCGTCAACGTCCAACAGCACCAGCGTAACCCTGAGCGACGCGCAGGCAAAACTGATGCAGCCAGGCAGCAACGATATCAATATGGAACGTGTTGAAGCGCTGAAAACGGCTATTCGTAACGGTGAGCTGAAAATGGATACCAGCAAGATTGCTGATGCCCTGATTCAGGAAGCACAGAGTTTCTTACAGAGTAACTAACCGTATGAGTCGACTGTCAGAAATACTGGATCAAATGACGGTTGTCCTGAACGACCTGAAAACGGTAATGGACGCTGAGCAGCAGCATCTCTCTTCCGGTCACATCAACGGCAGCGCGCTGCAGCGTATTACTGAAGACAAAAGTTCGCTTCTGGCAACGCTGGATTATCTGGAGCAACAGCGCCGCGCTGAGCAGGATCCTAAGCGCAGCGCCAATGACGATATTGTTGAGCGCTGGCAAACCATTACCGAAAAAACCCAGCACCTGCGCGACCTTAACCAGCACAACGGCTGGCTACTGGAAGGTCAGATTGAGCGTAATCAGCAGGCGCTTGAGGTCTTGAAACCGCATAAAGAAACCGGACTGTACGGTGCGGATGGTCAGACGGCGACTGCGCGTATTGCGGGAGTTAAAAAGATTTCGATTTGACGCCTGGGCGACAAATCATGCAGCGGGGAGCACCATAAGGTGAACTCCCCTTTTGGCGTTTATGCCGTACGGCGGGCAAACTCTTTCACTTTGAAGCCCAGCACCGCGAGCGTGGCAAAGTAAGCCACCACCCCGACGCCTACCACGGCCATCAGCCGCATCAGACGGTAAGGCATGGTGCCCTGAGACCACTCCGGCATCACGTACATCATGCCGAGCAGCGCGGCAGACATCACCAGTACCGCCACAACCAAACGCACGAGGAAACTTGCCCAGCCCGGCTGCGGCGTAAAGATATCCTGCTTGCGCAGCTGCCAGTACAGCAGCCCGGCATTCAGACAGGCCGCCAGACCAATCGATAATGACAGGCCTGCATGCTTCAGCGGACCAATAAACGCCAGGTTCATCAGCTGGGTCATAATCAGCGTCACAATGGCAATTTTCACCGGCGTTTTGATGTCCTGACGCGAGTAGAACCCGGGCGCCAGCACCTTGACGACGATCAGCCCCATCAATCCGACCGAGTAGGCAATCAGCGCGCGCTGGGTCATGGCGGCATCAAAGGCGGTGAACTTCCCGTACTGGAAGAGCGACACCGTCAGCGGTTTAGCCAGGATACCCAGCGCCACCGCGCTTGGCAGGGCCAGCAGGAAGCAGAGACGTAACCCCCAGTCCATCAGGCGGCAATATTCATCATGGTTGCCGCTGGCAAAACTTTTCGACAGCGACGGCAGCAGGATGGTCCCCAGCGCCACGCCCAGCACCCCGGACGGGAACTCCATCAGACGGTCGGCGTAGTACATCCAGGAAACCGAGCCGGACACGAGGAAAGAGGCAAAGATGGTGTTAATGATAAGCGAGATCTGGCTGACGGAGACGCCGAGAATAGCGGGCCCCATCTGCTTGATCACGCGCATCGCCCCGGCATCTTTGAGATTGATGCGCGGCAGCACCAGCATGCCGATTTTTTTCAGATGCGGCAGCTGATACGCCAGCTGCAGCACGCCGCCGACGGTGACCGCCCAGGCCAGCGCCAGCACCGGCGGGTTAAAATGCGGCGCGGCGAACAGGGCAAAACCGATCATGCTGACGTTGAGAAACGTCGGCGCAAACGCCGGAACAGAGAAGCGGTTCCAGGTATTCAGGATCGCCCCCACCAGCGAGGCCAGCGAGATGAGCAGAATATAGGGGAAAGTAATGCGCAGCAGCTGCGAGGTCAGCGCAAATTTGTCAGCCGTATCGGCAAAACCGGGCGCGGTCACCATAATCACCCACGGCGCGGCCAGCATCCCGAGTACGGTCACCACCGCCAAAGCCAGCGTCAGCAGACCGGAGACATAAGAAACAAAGACGCGCGTGGCGTCTTCACCCTGCTTGCTTTTATATTCCGCCAGAATAGGCACGAATGCCTGAGAAAACGCCCCTTCCGCAAAAATACGACGCAGCAGGTTCGGCAGTTTGAACGCGACGAAAAAGGCGTCCGTGGCCATCCCTGCACCAAATACCCTTGCCACAATGGCGTCGCGCGCAAAACCCAGCACCCGGGAAAACATGGTCATCGAGCTGACGGCCGCCAGCGATTTTAATAAGTTCATTAACGTGAATTTCCAGAACCATACGGAATTGTAGGCCGGGTGAGACTAAGCGCCACCCGGCAAAGCCAACAAGCGGCGCTTAGTCTAACCGGATTTCAACGAATTACTATCCGCAGATGTTACAGCGAGTTATTCGCTCATGGCTTCGCGCCAGAGCCTTTCCACAATGCGCTGCGCCAGAATGGCCTGCTCGCCGGACGTTTCAGGAACCGTCTGATTTTGCACGCAGGTGATAAAGTGGCGGGCGCATCCTGCGAAACCGCGCTGCTCCAGGGTGCTCTGCCAGCCTGGCGCCGGGAGCGTCACCACGCCGTTGCCCTTCTCTTCCCGCCACTCGCGCATGTCCGTAATGTCATACAGCGCGCCGTCGGTCACCGCCTGCACGGATTCACGCTGGCTTCCCGCCCGACGGTGCATGCTGGTAGTAATCTGAAGATGCTCAACGGCGAAGTGGTGTTCCGCGTAGACCATCTGCCCCTGGTCATTCGTCAACAGGGTACCGCTTTTCAGCAGCGCTTCGCCGTTGCTCAGCCACAGCGCCGTATCCACAACGTGCAGATAATCATCCAGAAGGGTGAAGCGCAGATCGTTAGGCCCAATGCTGTCGGTGCGGTGCTTATCCATCCGCAGCGAGGCGAGCGTGCCCGACTGCGCCTTCAGCTGTTGATAAAGCGGCGCGAAACGACGGTTGAAGCCCACCATCAGCGTCAGCTTTTTGCGCGCGGCCAGCTCAATCAGCCGCTCGGCATCCTGAACATTTTCAGCCAGCGGCTTATCCACGCAGACGTGAACCCCCAAATTGAGCAGCTCGCTCACAACCTGATAGTGGGTTGCCGTTGAGGTATGCACAAAGACCGCATCACACTCGCGGGCCAGATCCTGCAGGGAGGCAGCATACGGAATGCGCCAGGTTTCGCAAATACGTTCTGCCTTTTCGCGGGTGGGCGACCATGCCCCTTGCAGCGTCCAGTCCGTCGCCGCACCTAAAACAGGCAGCCAGGCTTTTTGCGCGATGCCGCCCAGCCCCACCACGCCTACGCGTAATTTTTTCACCGTCAGTCTCCCAAATGTGCCAGCAACGCATCCAGACGCTGTTTCAGCCCAGCGACCTCTTCTTCCAGCGCCTCTACCCGCGCGGCAAGAGTGTCATTACTTGCTGAGGATCCCGCGTCGCTCTCCACGGTAGCGGTAGCGACATCGACGTCGCCGCTGAACAGATGCATATAGCGGCTTTCACGTTTGCCCGGTTCGCGCGCCAGTCGCACCACGTACGGGCCGTCTTCACGAGAAGCCAGCCCTTCCAGGGTCTGCTCGACCTCCTGCATATCGCTGAACTCATGCATACGGGAAGCGCGCGTGCGCAGCTCCCCCGGCGTCTGCGCCCCGCGCAGCAGCAGCGTGGTGATGACCGCCACTTCCGCGCTGCTCAGCTTCAGGTCACCGAATTCGGAGTTACAAAAGCGCTGTTCGTATTTGGTCACGCGGTTGCCGAAGCCGCTGACGGTGCGCAGATAGTGGCGTTTTACCAGCGCATCCAGCACGTCCTGAACGTCATGCTCGCTGAGGTTCATCACCGGCTCGCGGTTGGTCTTCTGGTTGCAGGCCATGGTCACGGCGTTGACGGAGAGCGGATACTGCTCCGGCGTGGTGACCTGTTTTTCGAGTAAGCACCCAATCACGCGCGCTTCTGTACCGTTTAGCTGATACTTCATCTTTTCTCCTTAACGACCTGCGGTCCAGTCCCGGGTGGTTAACGCCGTCAGAACGTGGTCGCGCCACTCTCCGTCTATCAGAAGATAGTCTTTGGCGTAACCCTCTTTCTCGAACCCTAAACGCGCCAGCAAATTGCCGCTGCGCTGATTATGCGGCATATAGTTCGCCATGATGCGATGGATATGCTGCGTGCGCTGCATATAGCGGATCGCCACCGTTAACGCCTCGTACATCAGCCCCTGCCCCTGCCATTTCTGGCCGATGGAGTAGCCAAGATAGCAGGCGTGAAACGATCCCCGCACCACGTTTGAAAAATTGGCGATCCCGATAATCTCTTTCTCTTCAGGATCCAGCAGCGCGAAATAAAACGCGCTGCCCTGCTTGTGAAATTCCGTAATCATGCTGAGGCGCGCCTGCCAGCCGGAAGGGTAACAGTGGCTCTCATCCCGAACGGGTTCCCAGGGTTTTAAAAACTGGCGATTCTCGGCGTAATAATCCGCCAGACGCCAGGCATCACGCTCATGCACCAGACGAACGACCAGCCTGTCCGTTGTCAGACGCACTTTTGGCACATTACTGCGATAGCCAAACATCGATACCACTCCTTCCCGTCACTTCTGCTTACCCATTAGCTTTACTATACCTGCGCCTGCGCCGTCTGTGAAAACAGTGACATACCATTTTGCCCTCTTTTCATTATTTTCGATGAGAACTCTCTATCAAAGCACCCTTTTGATAAAAAAATATTGTCACGCCCAGGGGTGGGAAAAAACGCGGCGACACCGCAGAATGTTAGCGTGCTCACCTTCTTATTTTCCCTGGAGGGAAAATGTCCCGCGTATCACAGGCCAGGAGCCTGGGTAAATATTTCCTGCTCGTCGATAACATGCTGGTCGTGCTCGGCTTTTTTGTCGTTTTTCCATTGATATCGATCCGCTTTGTCGATCAGATGGGCTGGGCGGCATTAATGGTTGGCATTGCCCTGGGGTTACGCCAGTTTGTCCAGCAGGGTCTGGGCGTCTTTGGGGGGGCCATTGCCGACCGCTTTGGCGCTAAACCGATGATCGTTACCGGCATGCTGCTGCGCGCGGCAGGCTTTGCCACAATGGCGGTCGCCCAGGAGCCCTGGCTGCTCTGGTTCTCCTGTTTCCTCTCCGGTATCGGTGGCACGCTGTTCGATCCGCCACGCACCGCGCTGGTGGTGAAGCTTATTCGCCCTCAGCACCGCGGCCGTTTCTTCTCGATCCTGATGATGCAGGACAGTGCCGGGGCGGTTATCGGCGCCCTGCTGGGAAGCTGGCTGCTGCAGTATGACTTCCGACTGGTCTGCGCGGCGGGCGCGGTGCTCTTTATTCTGTGCGCGCTGTTTAATGGCCTGTTCCTGCCCGCCTGGAAACTGTCGACGGTCAAAGCGCCGGTCCGGGAAGGGCTTGGCCGCGTCCTGCGCGACAAACGTTTTGTCACCTATGTGCTGACCCTGACGGGATACTACATGCTGGCTGTGCAGGTCATGCTGATGCTGCCGATCATGGTTAACGACATTGCGGGCACGCCTGCTGCCGTTAAATGGATGTACGCCATTGAAGCCGCACTTTCCCTGACGCTGCTCTATCCGATTGCCCGCTGGAGCGAGCGGCGTTTTCGTCTGGAACATCGCCTGATGGCCGGGCTGTTCCTGATGACGCTGAGCATGATGCCGATCGGCCTGGTGAACTCTCTCCAGCAGCTGTTTACCCTGATTTGCACGTTCTACATAGGGTCGATCATCGCCGAGCCTGCCCGTGAAACGCTGAGCGCCTCCCTCGCGGATTCGCGTGCGCGCGGCAGCTATATGGGCTTCAGCCGGCTGGGGCTGGCGCTTGGCGGCGCATTAGGCTACGCCGGCGGCGGCTGGTTGTTTGATGCCGGCAAAGCGTTAAACCAGCCCGAACTCCCGTGGATGATGCTCGGCGCGGTGGGCTTTATGACGCTCCTTGCCCTGTGGTGGCAGTTCAGCCAGAAACGCAGCGCGAGCGGGATGCTCGAGCCTGGCGCGTAGCCTTTCCCTCGGGCGGGAGCCGCTCCCGCCCCACTTCTCAGTTTTTTCTGCTGGTTTCTGCCAATTCACACTGACATACTGACGTAACAGGACAGAAGCGCCGATTTTTCGTTGAGGAACACTATGAAGAAAATTGTCTTTGCCGCTGCATTAGTTGTCAGCGGTCTGCTGGTTGGCTGTAACCAGCTCACGCAATATACCGTCAGTGAACAGGAAATTAATCAGGCGCTGGAAAAACATAACAATTTTTCTAAAGACATTGGCGTGCCGGGGCTGGCGGACGCGCATATCGTGCTCACGAATCTGACCAGCCAGATCGGACGTGAAGAGCCGAACAAAGTCACCCTGGCCGGTGACGCGGATCTCGATATGTCATCCCTCTTTGGCAATCAGAAAGCCAACATCAAGCTCAAGCTGAAGGCACTCCCCGTTTTCAACAAAGAGAAAGGGGCGATTTTCCTCCAGGAGATGGAAGTCGTCGATGCGCAGGTTTCGCCGGACAAGATGGCACCGGTTCTGCAAACCCTGATGCCCTATCTCAACCAGTCGCTGCGTAATTATTTCAACCAGCAGCCCGCGTACGTCTTAAGCGAAGACAAAAGCAAGGGCGAAGCTTTGGCGAAAAAATATGCAAAAGGGATAGAGGTGAAACCGGGAGAAATTATCATTCCTTTCACCGATTAACCTGAAGGGCGCTGCGGCGCCCTTTTTTTTACGGAAAAGTGTGCAAACGAAAACGTTTCCGCTTATGATTTGTGTCCGGCAAAAACAGCCATCCTTATGACTGATTCCTGACAAGCCGGAGCTTCCATGACTGCACAACCCCAGGTTCTTAAAATCCGCCGCCCTGACGACTGGCATATCCATCTGCGTGATGGCGATATGCTGAAAACCGTCGTGCCTTATACCAGCGAAATTTATGGCCGCGCGATTGTCATGCCTAACCTGGTTCCACCAGTCACCACCGTCGATGCCGCGATGGCCTATCGCCAGCGCATCCTGGATGCCGTCCCTGCGGGACACGATTTTACCCCGCTGATGACCTGCTATCTGACCGACTCGCTGGACCCGAACGAAGTGGAGCGTGGGTTTAACGAAGGCGTATTTACGGCGGCGAAGCTCTACCCGGCGAATGCCACCACCAACTCCAGCCACGGCGTCACCAGCATTGATGCCATCATGCCGGTTCTGGAACGCATGCAGAAACTGGGCATGCCGCTGCTGGTCCATGGTGAAGTCACCCATGCCGAGATTGACATCTTCGACCGTGAAGCCCGCTTTATCGAGACCGTGATGGAGCCTCTGCGCCAGCGCCTGCCCGCGCTTAAAGTGGTCTTTGAGCATATCACCACCAAAGACGCGGCAGAGTATGTGCGTGACGGCAACGATCTTATCGCCGCCACCATTACGCCACAGCACCTGATGTTTAACCGTAACCACATGCTGGTGGGCGGGGTGCGCCCTCACCTTTACTGCCTGCCGATTCTCAAGCGCAACATCCACCAGCAGGCGCTACGCGAGCTGGTTGCCAGCGGCTTCTCCCGCGCGTTCCTCGGCACCGATTCCGCGCCTCACGCACGCCACCGTAAAGAGGCGAGCTGCGGCTGCGCAGGCTGCTTCAACGCCCCAACGGCGCTTGCCAGCTACGCGACCGTATTTGAAGAGATGAACGCGCTGGAACATTTCGAAGCGTTCTGCTCCCTTAACGGCCCGCGCTTCTACGGCCTGTCGGTCAATGACACCTTCATCGAACTGGAGCGTAAAGCGAGCCACGTTGAGGAATCCATTGCGCTGACGGATGACACGCTGATCCCCTTCCTGGCGGGCGAAACCGTCAACTGGACGGTAAAACGTTAAAAAATCAGTGCCCCTTGTTGTCAAACCGATAATATACCTGTATAAATAAACAGTATATTACACAGGGGGCATTTATGCGTATTGAAGTCACCATAGCCAAAACAACCGTTCTGCCTGCCGGCGCGCTTGATGCACTGGCAGGCGAATTATCCCGCCGTATTAACAACACCTTTCCCGACAACGCCGGTGCCGTAACGGTGCGTTACGCCGCGGCGAACAACCTCTCCGTCATTGGTGCTGCGAAAGAAGATAAAGATCGCATCAGCGAAATCCTGCAGGAAACGTGGGAAAGCGCAGACGACTGGTTTATCACTGATTAACACTGCTCCCTCATTGTGTTTTTTGCCGGGTCGCCCCGGCTTTTTTTTGTTTAAAAATACGGTAAGTTCAAATTAATTCGGCATCTTCTTTAAGAATCGTGAACAAGATGGTGTTTTATTGTTCGAACAATCCTAAAAAGCAGAAAAATGTGTTGCCACCTGTTTATTTTTCCCGTCGGAACCCTTATTACTTGGTATACTGAAGTTGCTTTCAGAAAAACATGCATTGAACCTCAGAGCCGTTGTCTTCTAACACGCATTAAGGGGGTTATAATGGAAAAGAATAGTGAAGTGATCCAGACCCATCCACTCGTTGGCTGGGATATCAGTACCGTAGATAGCTACGATGCGCTGATGCTGCGTTTGCACTACCAGACCCCGAATCAACTCAACCGTGAAGAAGCGGAAGTTGGACAGACGCTGTGGCTAACAACAGACGTCGCCCGTCAGTTTATTTCTATTTTAGAGGCAGGTATTGCAAAAATAGAATCTGGCGACTATCAGGAAAATGAGTATAAACGGCACTAAGCTTATGCCCACTTTTCTCTCTACAGGCACCCTCGCGGTGCCTTATTTATTTCTCCCTTGTCTAACCCCGCGTTGTTAATTACTCTGCTAACAAAACGTCAGTTTACGAGATGCATATGAGATACGACTTAATCATTATTGGTAGCGGCTCCGTGGGTTCCGCCGCCGGTTATTACGCAACGCAGGCAGGTCTGAAGGTCCTGATGATCGATGCCCATCTTCCTCCCCATGCGGAGGGTAGCCATCATGGCGATACCCGCCTCATGCGCCATGCGTATGGAGAAGGCGAGCGCTATGTACCGCTGGTGCTTCGCGCCCAGACGCTGTGGGACGAGCTGGCGAAACAGACCGAAGAGCGTATTTTCGAGCGTACCGGCGTTATCAACCTTGGCCCTGCCCACTCTGATTTTCTCGCCAGCGTCGAGCGCAGCGCGAAAGCCTTTAATCTCGATGTTGAGAAGCTGGACGCCACGGGCATTACCGCGCGCTGGCCTGAAATTACCGTCCCCGACGATTACATTGGCCTCTTTGAAGCCCACTCCGGCGTGCTGCATTGTGAAACGGCGATCAAAACCTGGATCGATCTTGCCGCGAAAGCCGGCTGTGCGCAGCTGTTTAACTGTCCGGTGGAGGCCATCACCCATGACGAGAATGGCGTCACGGTAACGACTATCGACGGCGACTATTCAGCGTCCCGCCTGCTCGTCAGCGCAGGAACCTGGGTCACTCGCCTGCTGCCGGAACTGCCGATCCAGCCGGTGCGCAAGGTCTTCTCCTGGTTCCAGTCGGATGGTCGCTACAGCGCGCAGAATAAATTCCCGGCCTTCACCGGCGAACTGCCGAATGGCGATCAGTTCTACGGTTTCCCTTCCGAGAAGGACGCGCTGAAAATCGGTAAACACAACGGCGGCCAGGCTATCACCTCCCCTGAAGAGCGTAAGCCCTTCGGCGCCTTCCCACAGGATGGATCGGAAGCCTTCTCGTTCCTGCGAACTATTCTTCCGGGCGTCGGTGGCTTGCTGTATGGCGCGGCCTGTACCTACGACAACACGCCGGATGAAGACTTCATCATCGATACGCTGCCCGGGCATGACAACACTCTGCTTATCACCGGGCTGAGCGGCCACGGCTTTAAGTTCGCTTCCGTGCTGGGTGAAATCGCCGCGCAGTTTGCCCAGGGTATCACGCCGCAGTTTGATCTGACGCCCTTCTCACTCTCGCGTTTTAACGGATAATCCGCACGGGCTCCGGACGTTCCGGGGCCCGTGTCATTCACACTGCATTACGGGGCGTTATGCGCAGGATCGTTAGCTTTCTTATGAATAATATTCGCGAGCACTTTATGCTCTATATCTTATTGTGGGCGCTGCTGGCTATTATTGATTTTGTTTACATTGTATTTTATTGAAAGTCCCGATTGACAATAATTGACATTTATTTAGCTTTGTTGAAAATCTCAATTCCATCTTGCACGAAGACATTGAATTACCTTTATCAATCCTGTTCAAAAGCGCTGAAATAAATAAAATAAAAATCAATAGACAATTTTTTCAGTTGCAATATCACATCTTCCCGTTCATTTTTACCCTTCGGTTAATTTGAAAATGGACATTCTGATGCAATTGCGTAACTCCTCCCGGCGCTACGGAATAATATCCATAGGTTTGCACTGGATATTTGCTATTGCCGTCTACGGTATGTTTGGACTTGGGCTCTGGATGGTCACGCTCAGCTATTACGATGGCTGGTATCACCAGGCACCGGAGTTACATAAAAGCATTGGCGTCCTCCTGATGCTGGGGCTGGTTTTTCGCGTAATCTGGCGGCATGTTTCCCCGCCGCCCGCCGCGCCGAAGACCCATGGCAAAATGACCCGCCTGAGTGCAGTTGCCGCGCATATTGCGCTCTATGCGCTGCTTTTCGCCATTCTTATCAGCGGCTACCTTATCTCGACGGCGGACGGTAAGCCGATTAGCGTCTTTGGCCTTTTTGACGTCCCGGCAACGCTCAGCGATGCGGGCGCTCAGGCTGACACTGCAGGGGTCGTTCACCTCTGGCTTGCGTGGAGCGTCGTGATCCTGTCGGTACTGCACGGGCTTGCCGCCCTCAAACACCATTTTATTGATAAAGACGATACGCTAAAGCGCATGCTTGGCCGCTCGTCAGTTGACTCTGGAGCATAAAATGAAAAAACACCTGCTGGGTATCGCATTGGGTTCTCTGTTATTCACTGCCGGTTCCGCCGTGGCGGCCGATTATAAAATTGATAAAGAGGGCCAGCACGCTTTCGTCAATTTCCGTATTCAGCACCTGGGATACAGCTGGCTGTACGGTACCTTTAAGGATTTTGACGGCACATTCACCTTTGACGAGAAAAATCCTGCCGCCGACAAGGTCAATGTGACCATTAATACCAACAGCGTGGATACCAATCATGCTGAACGTGATAAACATCTGCGCAGTGGCGAATTCCTCAATGTCGGGAAATACCCACAGGCTACTTTCACCTCCACGGAAGTGAAAAAAGACGGTGATAAGCTGAATATTACCGGCAACCTGACGCTTAACGGCGTAACAAAACCGGTCACGCTTGATGCTAAATTACTGGGTCAGGGTGACGATCCGTGGGGCGGTAAACGCGCAGGATTTGAAGCGGCGGGTAAAATTCACCTGAAAGATTTTAATATCACAACGGATTTAGGCCCGGCGTCTCAGGACGTTGAGCTGATTATTTCCGTTGAAGGTGTGCAGCAGAAATCATAATAGATTCGCCCGGCAGGCTTTTGCCCTGCCGGGCGTTATTATCATTCCGGGTCGGGGATACCCAGCCTGGTATTCAGACGGCCGCGTGATTTATTGAAAATCTTGTTGCCGTTTTCACGTCCTGCGCGGCGGCGACGCTGCTCTTCTTCCGGCAGGATGCTCTCTTCGCTGCACAGCTCGCTACAGCAGCCGTTAAACTTCTCGGCACAGGCCGGGCACTGAATAAACAGCAGATGGCACCCGTCGTTTTTGCAGTTGGTATGGGTATCGCACGGTGCGCCGCACTGGTGGCACTGGGCAATAACGTCTTCCGAAATACGCTCCCCCATACGCTCGTCAAAGACAAAGTTTTTCCCGATAAAGCGTACCGGTAAACCCTGTTCACGGGCACGGCGGGCGTACTCGATAATGCCGCCTTCAATATGCCAGACCTTATTAAAGCCGTTGTGCTTCATCCACGCGCTGGCTTTCTCACAGCGGATACCGCCGGTGCAGTACATAACGATCTTTTTATCTTTATGTTCCTGCATCATCTCAACCGCTTTGGGCAGCTGCTCGCGGAAGGTGTCGGCCGGAATTTCCATCGCGTTCTCGAAATGCCCCACTTCGTACTCATAGTGGTTACGCATATCAATGAACACGGCATCCGGATCGTCCAGCATTGCATTCACTTCCGCAGCCTTCAGATATTCACCGACATCCGCCGCGTTAAACGCAGGATCGTCAATACCGTCCGCCACGATGCGCTCACGCACCTTCATGCGCAGCACCCAGAAGGATTTCCCGTCATCGTCCAGAGCAATGTTCAGGCGTAAGCCGTCAAGGGCCGGATCGAAGTGATAAAGAGCGTCACGGAAAGCGCTGACTTTGCTTTCCGGTACGCTAATTTGCGCGTTGATGCCTTCACGGGCAAGGTAGACGCGGCCGAAGACGTTCAGCGCCGTGAACGCCTGATAAAGCGCATCGCGGGTCGCCTGTGGATCGTTGATGGTGAAATATTTGTAGAAAGAGATGGTTGTGCGCGGTTCGGTTTCAGCCAACATGCGCGCTTTTAACATCTCATTCGACACGCGGTTGTGTAACACTGGCATGGTGTACAGTCCTGGAATCGTTAGAGAGAATGAAAAATCGGTCGGCATCATATAGCAAATAAAACCAATTTACATCCACACAATTTACGCTACATTTCACACACCCTGATTAATCAGGATTAACAATTGCTGTATTCGTGCACGCTTCGAAAGCAGATATTTTGGCTACGTCTCAAAAAATGAGACACTAGCAAAACAGGACGTTTGAAAACAGGAATGACATGACCCAGTTACCAAAATTTACTGCCGCCCTTTTGCATCCCCGTTATTGGTTGACCTGGCTTGGCATCGGCTTTTTATGGCTTCTGGTACAGCTTCCCTACCCTGTTATTTTTCGGTTGGGTAAATTTCTGGGCCGTTTCGCGCAACTGTTTATGAAGCGTCGCGCCAGAATTGCGTACCGTAATCTTGAGCTGTGTTTTCCGCAGATGAGCGAGTCAGAGCGTCACGATATGGTCTCGAAGAATTTCGAATCCGTCGGGATGGGGCTCATGGAAACCGGTATGGCGTGGTTCTGGCCGGACAAACGCATGGCCCGCTGGAGCGAGGTGACGGGGACCGGCATGGAGCCGGTGCATACGCTTCAGGCCAATCAGACGGGCGTTCTGCTGATCGGCGTCCATTTCCTGACGCTGGAAATCGGGGCGCGCATGTTCGGCATGCAGGCGCCCGGCATTGGCGTTTATCGTCCTAACGATAACCCGGTCATCGATTTAATCCAGACCAACGGCCGCATGCGCTCCAACAAAAGCATGATCGACCGTAAAGATCTGAAGGGGATGATCCGCGCGCTGAAATCCGGTGAAGTGGTCTGGTATGCCCCCGACCACGACTATGGCCCACAGGCCAGCGTATTTGTCCCCTTCTTCGCCGTTGAAGAGGCCGCCACAACGACCGGTACCTGGATGCTGGCGCGCATGTCCAAAGCCGCCATCGTGCCTTTTGTTCCCCGCCGTAAGCCGGATGGTTCAGGCTACGAGCTGATGATGCTGGAGCCGGAACTCGCGCCGCCGCTTGACGATGCAGAAACCACCGCGCGCTGGATGAACAGCGTTGTGGAGAAGTGCATCATGCTGGCGCCTGAGCAGTACATGTGGCTGCACCGCCGTTTTAAAACGCGCCCACAAGGCACGCCGTCCCGCTATTAATCCTCATGCGGTCCTCAGGGCCGCATGCCGTTTTAGCTTTAAAAGCTCCTCCTCATTGCGGCAATCATAACCCAGGCGCATAATTAGCAGGCTTATTACTTTATGCTTCAGGTGCTTTGCACCTCATTATGCGGATAGTTATGTCACCCTCAGATGCCCCCATAAACTGGAAGCGTAACCTCACGGTTGCGTGGCTTGGCTGTTTTCTTACCGGCGCGGCGTTTAGCCTGGTCATGCCCTTCCTGCCGCTCTACGTCGAACAGCTTGGCGTGACGGGCCACAGCGCGCTCAATATGTGGTCTGGCCTGGTATTCAGCATCACGTTTCTCTTTTCCGCGATAGCCTCGCCCTTCTGGGGCGGCCTGGCCGATCGCAAGGGACGTAAAATCATGCTGCTGCGCTCGGCGCTGGGGATGGCCATTATCATGGCGCTGATGGGCGTGGCGCAGAACGTCTGGCAGTTTCTGATCCTGCGCGCGCTGCTGGGCCTGCTGGGAGGATTTATTCCCAACGCGAACGCCCTGATAGCCACGCAAATCCCCCGCCATAAGAGCGGCTGGGCGCTAGGAACGCTCTCCACCGGCGGCGTGAGCGGTGCTCTGCTGGGACCGCTGGCCGGCGGATTACTGGCGGATAACTACGGCCTGCGTCCGGTTTTTTTCATCACTGCCAGCGTGTTGTTCCTGTGCTTTATCGTCACCCTGCTCTGTATTCGTGAAAACTTCACGCCTGTCGCCAAAAAAGAGATGCTTCACGCCAGGGAGGTGCTGACCTCGCTTAAAAATCCCAGACTGGTGCTAAGCCTGTTCGTGACGACAATGATTATCCAGGTCGCTACCGGGTCGATTGCCCCTATTCTGACGCTGTACGTTCGCGATCTGGCGGGTAACGTCAGCAATATTGCGTTCATCAGCGGGCTGATTGCCTCCGTACCCGGCGTGGCGGCGCTGCTGAGCGCCCCGAGGCTGGGAAAACTGGGGGACCGGGTGGGTCCGGAAAAAATCCTGATCTGCGCGCTGGTGATTTCCGTCCTGCTGCTTATTCCGATGTCGATGGTGCAAACGCCATGGCAGCTGGGCGTCCTGCGCTTTTTGCTGGGCGCCGCCGACGGCGCGCTGCTGCCCGCCGTACAGACCCTGCTGGTCTACAACTCCACGAACCAGATCGCCGGGCGTATTTTCAGCTATAACCAGTCATTCCGGGATATCGGTAACGTCACCGGACCGCTGCTCGGGGCCGGGATCTCCGCCAGCTTCGGTTTTCGCGCCGTCTTTATCGTGACGGCGGGCGTCGTGTTGTTCAATGCCATTTATTCATGGTTCAGTTTATCCCGTGCGCTACGGCCCGTGACGGAATAAGACGAACGCCTGAAGGCTTATTTTCGCATTCATACTTGCAGAATCTTATATTCAGCTATTCTTTCCCTGAAACCTTCTGGAAAACAGGGAGACACCAATGACCATGTACGCCACGCTGGAAGAAGCTATTGATGCCGCTCGTGAAGAGTTCCTCGCCGACAACCCCGGCGTTGAAGAAGAAGATGCTGACGTGCAACAGCTTAATATCCAAAAATACGTTCTGCAGGACGGGGATATTATGTGGCAGGCCGAATTCTTTGCCGATGAAGGTGAAGAAGGGGAATGTTTGCCGATATTAAGCGGTGAAGGTGCGCAGGCCGTCTTTGATGGCGACTATGACGAAATCGAACTTCGGCAGGAATGGCTGGAGGAGAACACCCTGCACGAGTGGGATGAGGGTGAGTTTCAGCTCGAGCCGCCGCTGGATACGGAAGAAGGTCAAACCGCTGCCGATGAGTGGGACGAGCGTTAATTTACGCTATTCGTAAGGGCCGTGGCTGGCATCGATCGGCAGCAACAGCGTGTCGAAAATCAGCGAGAACGGCAGATCGAGCACGGTCAGATAGCGCCATGCGGAATCACGGAGATCCCATTTCACGCCCGGGTAATACTGATTGCCGTGGCCCTGCCCTGGAATGGTGCGACTGATGATACTGCCGCAGCCGCTGAGCAGGCATGCCATCAGAACGACGATGATTATTCTCATCTCTAGCCTCTAAAAAAATACCGGCCTCACAGCCGGTATTTTATCTGGCGGGTGGCGCTTCGCCTACCCGCCCTGCTTAACAACTTACTTCGCCTTCAGTGCAAGCGGATTCAGCTTCACGTCCTTATAGTAGTTCACCCACGAAGAGTATTTCTCCGGAGCGGACCACACGCGGTAGTGAAGACGCGCCATTGTCACCGGGTCGCTCAACAGCACCAGTCGACGGTCGCGGTTGAGTTTTTCCGGGGTCTCGTTAAGCGCCTGCTCAACGTGACGATCGCGAGCAATCTCCAGCACCAGGCTGGCACGGTGACGCGCCGTCGCCATTGCCGTTGCCAGGGCGTTGAATGACGGGTTAAACACGGCGTGCATGAAGCCGTCATCCAGCGAGCGACTGCGGTTCTGTTCCAGATAACGATCGGTATCCACCAGCACCTGCGGCGGGGAATACTCTTCCGGGATCAGGAACAGTTTCCAGCGTTTGGTTCGCAGCCCCACCGTTGAACGACTGGAAATCACGGACACAAACGGCGACAGGATCAGCGAGAAGACAATCGGCGCCAGCCAGAACAGGAAGCGCAGATCCAGCCAGGCCATACCGGCCGCCCACACCAGACCCAGCAGCAGCTGAGAACCGTGGCGCATAAAGGCTTCACTCCACGGCGTAGAGTCGTCATCACGCTGCGGCGAGTTCCAGACCACTTCCCAGCCCAGGAACGCACTGACCACGAACACGGTGTGGAACAGCATACGTACCGGCGCCAGCAGCACGGAGAACAGCACTTCCAGCAGCAGTGAAAGGGTCACGCGGAAGAAACCGCCGTACTCTTTCGAGCCTTTGCACCAGATCAGGATGATGCTGAGCAGCTTAGGCAGGAACAGCAGCACCATGGTGGAGGCAAACAGCGCAATCGCCAGCTCCGGACGCCACTGCGGCCACACCGGGAACAGCTGGCGCGGTTGCAGGAAGTATTGCGGCTCCGTCAGGGCATGGACGACCTGCAGCGCAGTGGAGAGCGCGAGGAACATAAACCACAGCGGTGCGGAGAGATAAGACATCACGCCCGTCAGGAACACCGCACGGTGAACCGGGTGCATCCCTTTTACCAGGAACAGGCGGAAGTTCATCAGGTTACCATGACACCAGCGGCGGTCACGCTTGAGCTCGTCAAGCAGGTTTGGCGGCAGCTCTTCGTACGATCCCGGCAGGTCGTAGGCAATCCAGACGCCCCAGCCAGCACGACGCATCAGCGCCGCTTCTACGAAGTCATGCGACAGAATAGAGCCGGCAAACGAACCCTCACCCGGCAGCGGCGCCAGCGCACAGTGCTCAATGAACGGCTTCACGCGGATAATGGCGTTGTGACCCCAGTAGTGCGACTCACCCAGCTGCCAGAAGTGCAGACCCGCCGTAAACAGCGGCCCGTAAACACGAGTGGCGAACTGCTGGCAGCGCGCGTAAAGGGTGTCCATGCCGGACGCTTTTGGCGAGGACTGAATGATACCCGCGTTAGGGTTGGCTTCCATCAGACGCACCAGACCGCTCAGGCAGTCTCCGCTCATGACGGAGTCAGCATCCAGCACCACCATGTAGCTGTACTGGTTACCCCAGCGACGGCAGAAGTCATCGATGTTACCGCTTTTACGCTTCACACGACGGCGGCGGCGGCGGTAGAAGATCTGGCCTTCGCCCTGCACTTCTGCAATCAGCTCCATCCACGCTTTTTGTTCTGCAACGCAGATATCCGGGTTGTAGCTGTCGCTCAGGATGTAAACGTCAAAATGCTCCGCGTTGCCGGTCGCCTTTACGGACTCCCAGGTCGCACGCAGGCCCGCAAATACGCGGTCAACGTCTTCGTTACAGATAGGCATAATCAGCGCAGTACGGTGCTCGGGATTGAGGGGTTCATCCCCGACCGTTGACGCCGAAATGCTGTATTTGTCACGCCCCATCAGCAGCTGCAGGAAGCCCATCAGCGCGGTCCAGAAACCGGCAGAGACCCAGCAGAAGAGGACCGCGAACAGCAGGAGAATGCCGCTCTGCAGGATATACGGCAGCAGCTGCATGAAGGAGACCCAGAGATCCTGGCCCATCATGTCCGTCGGGTTGATAAACGCCCAGCCCTGGTAAGGCAGGATGGTTTTCATATACCAGGTCGCGACGACGGTCTGCGCCAGCGTCAGAAGCAGCAGGATATAGCGACGGATTGTCCCCACGGTACGCCATTTCTGTTCGGACGCCTGCTCTTCTTTCGTCAGGCGCGACAGATAGCGCGGCGTAACATCACGCCCGCGCAGGCGATCCCAGAAACGGCCCACCGGGTTGGTGCGCCAGGGGTCGGGGAACATAGAGGAACGCGTGGCCTTCGGCATCGCCTGAAGCTGATCGCGTCCTTCATCGTCTTTAATCAACTGCCCTTCCGCCAGCGAGTCCGGCCAGGCCTGCTCCAGACGCGCCTTGACTGACCCGAGCGGCGTATCATCATCACGAGAAAACGTATGATGTTCACCATCCAGCGCGGTGTGAACCGCGCGGATGTCGCTCTTAGGCAGTGCCGCTTTTTCGATATCGGTCAGCGGCATGGCATCAATATATTCAGATGTATTATTCATTGGCAGGTAGCTGATAGCTCCAGGTTTCACTCAGCGGCTGATCGTTACTGACCAGCGCAGCACGCATTTCAGTGGTCTGTTTCGGATCTTTCACTTTCACGCGCAGGGTCAGACGCCAGCCTTTGGTTACCGGGTTGTAACGCACGGTATTCTCAACGATTTCACCGTTATCACCGATGCTGGCCTGAGCGGCAACGGCGGTGTCCGGTGACAGTTTCTTCATATCCTGGCCCGTGAAGTCCACGACGAACGCCACGGTACCGTCAGGCTGACGGATAAGATTTGACTGCTTCACATCACCCGTTGAGCGGCGAGTCTGCATCACATACGCGTTATCCGGCGCATGCAGCTTATCTTCGTCGCGGCTGAAGGTAATGGTGTACTTGAAGTTCATCTCTTTACCTGCTTCCGGCAGCTGATCCGGTGTCCAGTAAGCGACGATGTTATCGTTGGTTTCGTCGTTGGTTGGAATTTCTACCAGCTCGACCTTACCTTTACCCCAGCCACCGTTTGGCGTGACCCAGGCGCTTGGACGCTGGTCATAGCGATCGTCCAAATCTTCAAAGCGGGAGAACTGACGACCACGCTGCAGCAGGCCGAAACCTTGCGGGTTTTCCATTGCGAAGCTGCTAACCGCCAGATGTTTCGGGTTATTCAGCGGACGCCAGATCCACTCACCGTTACCGGCATGAATAGACAGACCGTTGGAGTCATGCAGTTCCGGGCGGAAGTTGGTTGCCGGAGACGGCTGGTTCGGCCCAAACAGGAACATGCTGGTCAATGGTGCTACACCCAGTTTGCCCACTTTATCACGCAGGTAAACCTTAGACTGCACGTCAACTACCGTGTCACGACCCGGCATAATCACAAAGCGATAAGCACCGGTTGCACGCGGGGAATCCAGCAGCGCATAAATGGTCAGACGTTTATCCGTTGGTTTTGGACGTTCAATCCAGAACTCACGGAAACGCGGGAACTCTTCACCTGATGGCAGCGCGGTATCAATAGCCAGACCACGCGCAGAAAGCCCGTATACCTGCCCCGCGCCAATGACGCGGAAATAGCTGGCACCCAGCATGCTGACGATTTCGTCGTTTTTATCTTTGCTGTTGATCGGGTAAAGCACCTTAAAGCCTGCGAAGCCCAGGTCTTTCACCGTATCTTTGTCGTGTTGCACATTGCCAAAGTTGAAGTAATCCGGGCTGTACTTAATCTTACGAACCGCAGTCGCTGTCACTTCATTGATGGCAACAGGCGTGTCGAAGTACATACCCTGATGATAAAATTCAAGCTTGAACGGGGTTTTAATATTGCTCCAGTACGCTTTATCGTGATTAAACTGGATCTGCTGATAGTCCGCATACTTCATGTCGCGGAAAACGGAGGGCAAGTTACTTTTCGGCGCTTCGTAGCTCTTGCCTGCCATCGATTTTGCCTGTTTTGCGACATCGTCGATGTTAAAGGCCAGTGCCGATGAGGTATACAGTGACAACACCACTGCAGCACCTAACCAACGCATTTTCATCATCTGTGGTTTATGTTTCATAATAAGTAAGCACTTCCCCCTTTGTGTGCTTATATCGATCCGATCCATTTTAATGGAAACTCAGGCAATCCGACAACATTATCACTGCTTTGTTCAGCTGCTGGCTCATGGATTAAGCAAATGAAAGAACCCGCTATTCACTTTGCGTGCTTATCCTGGAGACAGGGTGTCGGTCTTGGTGTAGGGTTGGCTTCGAATGTAACCATTATGAGTCTTAGGGATAAGGCGAAAAGTCTGAGAATGCACAACGTTATATGAGCACAACACCAATACAACGGGAATATTTCCTCGACTCGATCCGGGCATGGCTGATGCTATTGGGGATCCCCTTTCACATTTCACTGATTTACTCCAGCCACACCTGGCACGTCAATAGCCAGATGCCCTCCTGGTGGCTAACGCTGTTTAATGACTTTATTCACGCCTTCCGTATGCAGGTGTTTTTTGTCATATCCGGCTATTTCTCTTACATGCTGTTTCTGCGATACCCGCTCAAGCGCTGGTGGAAAGTGCGCGTAGAGCGCGTGGGGATCCCCATGCTGACCGCAATTCCGCTGCTGACGCTGCCTCAGTTCATTATGTTGCAGTACGTGAAGGGCAAGGCGGAGAACTGGCCGAATCTGACACTGTATGAAAAGTACAATACGCTGGTCTGGGAGCTGGTGTCCCACCTGTGGTTCCTGCTGGTCCTGGTGGTGCTCACGACGGTGAGTCTGTTGATTTTCAGCCGCCTGCGCCGCCATCTGAGTACGAAAGCCGACACCTTTTTCGCCAACGTGACGATGGGCAAACTGTCAGTGCTCTTCTTGCTGTTGGGGATTGCCTATGCCACCGTGCGACGGACCCTGCTTATCGTCTACCCGCCGATTTTGAGCGACGGGTTATTTAATTTTGTGGTGATGCAGTCGCTGTTCTACATTCCGTTCTTTTTAATCGGGGCGCTGGCCTTTATTCATCCGAAGCTTAAATCGCTGTTTGTCACCCCGTCACCGTGGTGCGCGCTGGGAGCCACGCTCTCGTTCGCGGCCTATCTGCTGAATCAGCGTTACGGCAGCGGCGACGCCTGGATGTATGAAACGGAAAGCGTGATCACTATGCTGCTGGGCCTGTGGATGGTGAACGTGGTATTCGCGCTGGGCCACCGTTTGCTGAACTTTAAGTCCAGCCGCGTGACCTATTTCGTTAATGCTTCGCTGTTTATCTATCTGGTGCATCACCCGCTGACGCTTTTCTTCGGGGCTTACATCACACCGCACATCGCCTCCAACACGCTGGGCTTCTTTACCGGGCTGGTGTTTGTGGTGGGGGTGGCGATCGTGCTCTACGAGATCCATCTGCGGATCCCGCTCCTGCGTTTCCTCTTTTCAGGAAAACCACCGGCGAAAGCCTCATAAACCGCGCGGCGCACCCGATGCGCCGCGTTTGTTTCAGCTTTCCAGCTCTTGTCTGCGCTGAGTCAGAAGCCGCTGATACAGATGCAGGGTGTCCTCGTCAAAACAGACAAAAGTCACTTTCTCCGGCAGCGGTTTTAACGACAGATAGCGATAAACGGTTTCTACGGCGATCGTTGCGGCGGCGGCCTTAGGGTAACCATACACGCCGGTACTGATGGCCGGAAACGCCATCGTTTTATAGCCGTTGTCGGCGGCCAGCCGCAGACAGTTCCGGTAAGCCTCTTCCAGAATACTCGCTTCGTGCTGGTCCCCGCCATGCCAGACGGGCCCTACGGCATGAATAACCGCTCTGGCAGGCAGATTGCCCGCAAGCGTAATCACCGCGTGACCGGGAGGACATCCGCCCTGCTGTTGCCGCACGGTTTTACAGGCTTCCAGCAGCTGCGGTCCGGCAGCCCGGTGGATTGCCCCGTCCACGCCGCCTCCCCCCATCAGGGATGGATTGGCCGCATTGACGATAACGTCGACGTGCATTGTCGTAATATCGCCATGAATAATGTCAATTTGCGGTTTCATAAAGCCCCTCTGCAACCCGCCATTTTCTTAAGTGTATCGCAGAGGAGACCGGGAGAAAAAACTATCAGAAAAAATCCTCTTCCACCGCAGGGCGGAAGAACGCGCACTAGCGATACTGGATTTCGACAACCGCGAGCGTTTTTTCAGGATTAAGGTATTTCATATTGAGCGTCGCCAGGCTTGAGTCGCTCACTTTACCGTTAAGCGCCTCTTCGTAGCTGACCATACGCGTTTGCATACGGTTATTGTTTGGACATGACATTGCAAACTGTTGCTTCTGGGGAGTGACTTCACAGGGGTCTGCGACAATGGCACCGCGGAAATGAATGACACCACCGTCAACAACCGTGGCCGAATAAGCCGGGATACTCAAAGCAGAAACGACCAGACCCAGACCTGCCGCGAGTCGAGCAAAATAGTTGTTCATTATAGGTACTCCTCAATGAAAATCGTCCATGAGGGGTAAACGCGCTTCATTTATTACGGCAAACGAAGTTTCACGTTACGGAACATAACGACCTGGTCCCTGATATCAGCATAGCTCAACGGCACAGACCCGCCACATTCGCAACATATTGATTTCATGAATGTTTAGAGCGAGCGTTCCGCTGGCGACCACTGTTGTGATAAATGCAGCGATTTACCGTCTGAAACGGTGACAACGATTTTTACCGTGTCCCCCGCGCTAATATTTAAACTCAGGCGCATTAAATCAATCGTCTGATTAGCGGGTATAAAAAGTGTGTTTTGCTGTCGGGAAGAACTTTGCCCCCCCTGCCCTTCTCGCAGAGAAACAATCTGAACCTGACAATCACACGATTGCGCCAGAGTGACCTGCGGAATAATGGTGGTCATATTTTCCTGCTGTGACGTTTTGAAGGTTATCTGGCTGGAAAGCGCGGCGAGGAGAATTAAGGTATTCATGATGAACTCCCGAAAAAAAACAGGGCTGATGCCCTGTTTTTTTGTAGCACAGATTTCAGTATCAGTACTGATGAGCTGTCGCGTGGTTACCAAAACCGATCTGGGTAACGTTAACAGTTGAGTTGGACGCAGTCTGGTCTACGAGGGCACCGTTAAAGCCGCCGGACTGGCTAACATTCATGACGGATTTTTTACTGTTCCACTGATCAAGTGTCGCACTGTTACCAAATCCTTTCTGGGTCAGGTTGATTTTACTGTCATCAGAACCCTGACCAACGTCAGCACCGTTACCGCCACCTGTCTGGCTAATATTCAGCACGGAATTTCTGGCGTCTGTCTGCAGGGCAACCGCGGAGTTACCGCCACCGTTCTGATAAATATTCAGGGTTGAATTTGGGCCACCGTATCCGCCATGACCATGCCCATGACCCCAGCCATCCTGATTAATCAGACCAGCCATAGCACTACCAGAAACTACGATTGCTGCAAGCGCTGCCACTTTGATAAATTTCATGGTAAACCCCCGTCGGATTGATTAAAGTCGTCGCGAAAGCACTAATGTTGAATAACGTTAATCGCCATTTGCGACTGTTTCTGCACTACAACTGCGTTTTTCTGCGTACCGTACTGCGTAATGTTTGCTCTATTACCCGACCCTTGTTGGATAATTTTCGCACTATTACCGTATCCATCTTGCGTAATACCTGCATCATTCGCGTTACCGCTCTGATCGATCCAGGCTATATTGTAACTCCCTGATTGATCGACTCTCGCTCTGTTGCCTACCCCATCCTGGGAAACAATGGATAAGAGTTTTGAACCTTCCTGGCGAACCTGAGCATCATTGAAAACGCCCCGTTGACCAATAATGGCTGCCTGATTTAATGATGAAAGACTTAATTCGTTAGCCGCAAAGTTATATTCAGAATTTGCCAAATCTGAATTCGCTGCGGCTACAAATCCAGGCGCACCCAGTAATGTAAACATCACAATTAACGATGTGGTTTTCATGTTGTCACCCTGGACCTGGCTATTTAATTACTCCATATTTAAACGGCTCGTATGGTGTTAACGCGTCGTTACGGTGAAGAGTATGTCCGCTGAAACATTTTAAATATCTCACCCGCGCGGCTTATTTTTATTTATCGGATCACCACAAAGTCGTAATTTATGTCAAAAATCACTGTAATCAGGCCAGCTTATATTTTTTATTAAAGGTGTGCTGCGAAAGGGTTGTACAACGAGAGAAAGGCTGTCCACGCTTCCTCCCGGGTTGTTTAAACGTAACGGCAGGAGAACATTTTTCTCATCGCGTGACACGGAGCCTCTTTTCTTAAGCCAGACAGTCACTCATTCGTGGGCTTAGAAATTATCTGAAACTCATACTTAATTATCGCTTTATGAAAATAATAAATAACCTTAAAAATCAATTCATTAAAAATATTTGTATGATTTTTAAAAACTGTGCACCTCTATTTACGTGTACAACTTTCTCATCATTTATTGCCATTCCAAACAATCGAATTTCACAAATTAATATTGATTTTTACATCCTGTTACATGTTTAACACTTGCTTTAAACTTCGTAAAAGCTAGATTGAAATTAGATGTACGAAATTGGTTTTATATTTACCTCCCTGTGGAGGTTATGGTCTGATTCTACACACAGCAGTGCAACATCTGTCAGTACTTCTGGTGTCCTCTTTTAAACAGGAGGACAGCTGCCAGGTGCCAAAAAAAAGTGGGGTTTCATCATGTATAATGAAGTCCATAGTTTACATGGTCATACATTACTGTTGATCACAAAACCTTCTTTGCAAGCGACAGCGTTATTACAACATTTAAAGCAATCTTTATCACTGAACGGGAAATTGCATAATATTCAACGTTCTTTTGATGATATTGCACCTGGCAGCATCATTCTTTTCGATATGATGGAAGCTGATAAAAAGCTTATCCATTACTGGCAGGATATTTTAAGCAGGAAAAACAATAATATCCGCGTGCTATTGTTGAATACGCCTGATGAATATCCTTTCAGAGATATTGAAAGCTGGCCGCATATCAATGGCGTGTTCTACGTCACGGAAGAAGAAGACCGGGTGGTAGAGGGGCTGCAAGGTATATTGCGCGGAGAGTGTTATTTTTCGCAAAAGCTTGCCAGCTATCTCATCACGCACTCCGGAAATTATCGCTATAACAGTTCAGAGTCAGCACTGCTCACGCACCGTGAGAAAGAGATCCTGAATAAGTTACGCATTGGTGCTTCAAATATTGAAATCGCCCGTTCGTTATTTATCAGCGAAAATACGGTAAAGACGCACCTTTATAATCTTTTCAAGAAGATAGCTGTGAAAAACCGAACTCAGGCGGTTTCGTGGGCAAACGATAACCTCAGGCGTTAATCACATGAAGCGCACGTTGAGTTGGATCGCCGCAGCGAGTTTCCTGCTCGCTGCTGGGAATCTGAAGGCCGTCGAGGTCGAAGTTCCCGGATTGTTAACAGACCATACTGTCTCATCGGTCGGGCACAGTTTTTACCGTGCCTTCAGTGACAAATGGGAAAGTACATACACGGGTAATATAACAATCAACGAGCGGCCCAGTGCACGATGGGGAAGTTGGATAACAATAACGGCTAATCAGTACGTTATTTATCAAACGTTTTTATTCCCGACCAAAATGGACTTCGATAAAAACGTAGTCTTAGCACTGGCACAATCAGAAGACGCTATTAATCGCCTGCAAATAGATAAAGCCCTATTAAGCACCAGCGATTTAGCAAAAGACGAGTTCTAGCGAACCGATATGCGGAGGCTGTCATGCGTATTGCATATGCAGTTGTTTCGATAATGCTGATAACACCCATCAGCTGGGCCGGAAACATGACGTTTCAGTTCCGTAACCCTAACTTTGGCGGTAACCCTAACAACGGCGCGTTCCTGCTGAATGAAGCTCAGGCGCAAAACTCCTATAAAGACCCCAGCTTAAAGAATTTTAGCGTTGATACCCCGTCGGCACTGGATAACTTCACGCAGGCCATCCAGTCGCAGATTTTAGGTGGGTTATTAACCAACATTAATACCGGTAAACCCGGGCGGATGGTGACCAACGACTTTATCGTTGATATCGCCAACACGGATGGACAGCTTCAGTTGAACGTGACCGATCGTAAAACCGGAAGAATCTCCACCATTCAGGTTTCCGGTCTACAAAACGATTCAACTAACTTCTAAACAACAACGAAATAAGGACAACAATCATGCAGCGCTTCCTGATATTTGTTGCAGTGTGCTTATTGAGCGGTTGTTTAACTGCTCCACCTAAAGAAGCTGCAAAACCAACATTAATGCCTCGGGCCCAAAGTTATCGTGATTTAACGCATTTACCTTCACCTACGGGGAAAATATTTGTCTCCGTATACAACATTCAGGATGAAACCGGGCAATTCAAACCTTACCCGGCAAGTAACTTCTCCACGGCCGTGCCGCAAAGCGCCACCGCCATGCTGGTTACCGCGCTCAAGGATTCGCACTGGTTTATTCCGCTGGAACGTCAGGGGCTACAGAACCTGTTGAATGAACGCAAAATCATTCGTGCCGCCCAGGAAAATGGCACCGTTGCGGACAATAACCGGACACCACTGCAATCTCTGGCGGCAGCGAACGTAATGATTGAAGGATCGATTATCGGCTACGAAAGTAACGTTAAATCGGGTGGTGCGGGAGCACGTTACTTCGGTATCGGTGCGGATACCCAGTATCAGCTCGACCAAATCGCCGTTAACCTGCGTGTGGTTAACGTCAGTACAGGCGAAGTGCTCTCTTCGGTGAACACCAGCAAAACCATTCTGTCTTATGAAGTTCAGGCTGGGGTATTCCGCTTCATCGATTACCAGCGTTTGCTGGAAGGTGAAATCGGCTACACCTCTAACGAGCCGGTCATGATGTGTCTGATGTCAGCCATTGAAACCGGCGTGATCTACTTAATTAACGACGGTATAGACCGCGGGCTGTGGGATCTGCAAAACAAAGCAGACGTGCAGAACCCGATACTGGTGAAATACCGCGATATGTCAGTCCCTCCGGAATCCTGACAGGAAGCGCATAAAAAAGGCGAGATGATTATCTCGCCTTTTTTTATTCGCTCACTGCCGTGATGTTTTGCGCTTTTTCCCGCCGCGATGCCAGCCACAGTCCGCTGTTTTTCATGGCATAGCCAAACAGCAGCCCCAGCGCCAGCGAGGGGACCACCAGCTTCCAGTCACCCTGCCCTGCAAAGGTCGCGCACGCCCCCATAAAGGTTCCCGGCACAAATGAAAGCAGCAGATGCTTAGCCTGGATGCACATTAAAAAGGCGACGACACCCGTCATGACGTATCCCAGGATTTCCAGATGCGGCGCCAGCGCGCTGCCTTTCATGATCACCAGCGCCCAGATAACACCGCTCATCAGCGTGCAGCCTGAGATAAAGAGCCCTTTGACTCCCCCCTGCGGACAGGCGAAATAGGCGGTACAGCCGAGGAACCCGGCCCAGCTGAGCAATCCGAGAGACACGGCCACCCATCCCCAGAGCCCGGAGAGAATACCTGTCGTAATTGCGATACAAAGTAATATGTTCATGGCGCGCATCTTAGCAGAAGCGCACCATAGAAATGAGATCGGCAGCACATTACGTGCAAATTGGAATGTTGAGTTGCAGAATTTATGTGACCTAAATCACTCTTCGTTCTCTTCTTCCAGCTCATCCCACATTGCCGCGATAGCGTCGCGGGTCAGCGGTGCCAGCGTTCTCCAGAATGGCGAGGTGGCATGCGCTTCAACTTTACCCAGGAATGTCCCGACCCACGGCAGCAGGTACGTTTCGAACAAGGTTCCGATGGCTTCGTTCTCATCATCACCGGCGTTGTCTTCGATCCAGGACGCCGCCAGCAGCAGCGTACCGATATGATCGGCTGGCGTATCGCTCAGCGGCATACCGCGCGTGGAGAGGAACGCACGGACTTCCGCTTCCGTTGCCCCGTCCTGCCAGGCTGAACGGTATGGCGAAACGCGGCACTCATCGCCGACGAACAGCGCATTGTAATCTGTCGCAATCTGCTGCATGTCGCAGCTTTTTTGCAGACGCTCCAGTAAATCATCCTGTTCCAGCGGCCAGTTCTGCGCCAGCTTACCTTCACGAATTAACGTAAAGAGCGGCACCAGCAGCGGGTCTTGCGGCTGGCGATAATAGAGCGTACCCAGCACGCGACAAAGGATGGAGAACTCATTCATTTTTTTATTCCATTACACAATTAAAGATCGGCAAATTCGGCAATCGGCTCCATTCCGCGCGACTCGAGGAAATCGAGCATGCGGCGTGGGGTCACGTTCAGGATTTGCGCTTCCGGGAAGTTAACATCATTCAGCACTTTCAGGCATTCGCTGAAATCACCCAGCGTAAACGCGGTATGAGAGTCCGAGCCCAACGCCACCATGCCACCCGCATCACGCACGGCGGCCGCCACGGCGCGACAGTTGTCTTCGCTGCCCTTACGCGAGTGAACAAAGGAGGAGTTATTAATCTCCAGCGCCACGCGGTGTTTCGCTGCCGCCTGCGCGACAGCCTGAATATCAATCGGGTACCTCGGGTTGCCGGGGTGGCTGATAATGTGCACATTGCCGCTGGCAATGGTGGCAATCATCGCCGCGGTGTTGGTCTCTTTATCCTGAGGCGGGAAAACCGGCTCATGGAAACCGGCGAGAATAAGATCAAGTGAGGTCAGCATCGGGCCGGTGCAGTCGATCTCACCGTCGATATTTTTGATGTTCGCCTCAATGCCGCGCAGTATCCCAATGCCGTCCACCAGACGTGGCCAGATCCGCATATTCACAAAATGCCAGTAGTGCGGCGCATCCGCCATGTCCGGGCCATGATCGGTGATCGCGAACAGCTTAATACCTTTAAGCTTCGCCTGGGCGATATAATCATGGAGGTTGCTGTACGCGTGGGTGCTGGCGACGGTGTGCATATGCAGGTCAACGGGATACATCTCTTTCTCCTCTGCGGTTTTTCCAAAGGATAGCAGTTATCAGCGGCGAATATTAGCAAAAACCCGGCGAACGCCGGGTTTCTCTCAGTAGCCGCGCTGTCTGTCGACCTGTCCGGTGACCGCGTGACCCTTTTCCATTTCGCTGATGGTGTGGGAGATATACGCCACCGCTTCTGCCGGACGCGTTACGGCAGCCACGTGCGGGGTCATCGCCACGCGCGGGTGCGCCCACAGCGGGCTTTCCGCGGGCAGCGGCTCACGGCTATAGACATCCAGCATGGCGCCTTTTAGCTTTCCGCTGTCCAGCGCCTTCAGCAGATCGCCTTCCACGACATGGACCCCACGCGCCAGGTTCATTAAATAGCTCTGCTCGGCTAACTGGTTCAGGAGAGCGCTATTGATAATGCCCACCGTTTCAGCGGTATTCGGCAGCAGGTTGATAAGCACGCGTGTTCCTTTCAGGAATGCAGAAAGCTCATCCGTTCCGGCAAAGCTCTCAACGCCCGGATAGTCCTTGCGGGTGCGGCTCCAGCAGCGCAGAGGGAAGCCCCACGGGGCGAGCGCTTCTGCCACTTTTGAGCCGAGCACACCCGCGCCGAGGATCCCGACGGTAAAATCTTCATGTCGATAATCCGGCAGCGGCTCCCAGTGGGCCTGCTGTTTAAAGGCCTGATAGTCGTCGAAGCGGCGGAACCAGTGCAGCACCTGGCTCACAGCATATTCCTGCATTTGCTGGCCCATTCCGGTATCTTCCAGGCGGAACAGGGGGATCTCTTCCGGCAGCATTTCTGGATGCGCTTTCAGTTTACTGAGAATGGAATCAACGCCCGCGCCCAGGGCGAAAACCGCCTTCAGTTTACGCCCCTGGAGCATTTCTACCGGAGGATGCCAGACCAGCGCATAGTCGGCATGTTCATTATCGCCACGCTTCCACTCGCGAACGCGTGCGCCGGGCAGCGCCGCCGAAAGTGCATCAATCCAGTAAGCGGTATCAAATGTAGGGTGATAGAAGAGAATATCCATGGTCATTCCTGCCTTTTATTGCGCTGTTTTGTTTTCGTTTTCAAGTGGATTGCCAGCATAACAAATTTATCAGGAAACCGCGTTGCTGATAAAAGAGGCGCTTTGTGCACATTTAGGCGTCAGGTTGCTTGAAGTTTGTCTAAACGCGCTAAATTACTGAAAAAGTGAGTTGACGGCAGTTCGGCTTTTCCTTACATTAGCGCCCGTCCCGGCAACAACGGGATGACAATATGGTGAGGTGTCCGAGTGGCTGAAGGAGCACGCCTGGAAAGTGTGTATACGGCAACGTATCGGGGGTTCGAATCCCCCCCTCACCGCCATATTTAAAGAAGAGCTCGCATGAAAATGCGGGCTTTTTTTTTGCATGTTGCACACCTCTGGGGGGGTGAGAATCCCCGACCGGGGTTCGACAACTGGCGACAGCCAGTTGGACAGACTGAGAGCGAAGCGAACAGGCTGCCCGCAGGGCGAGCGAAGCGAGTCAATCCCCCCGGTGCTATATGCAGCTCGGTGCGGCCTGAGCCCCTCACCCTGCCCCTCTCCCCAGGGGAGAGGGAAGTGTTACTCTTCCACCATCCGCGCATACTCTTCGGTAAGAAAATCCACCAGCGTCCTGACCGACGGCAGCATGCCGCGCCGTGAAGGATAAACCGCGTGAATCACCTCCCGTCGGGGTTCCCACGCGTCCAGCACCCGTACCAGTTCCCCTGACGCAAGCTGATCCTTCACCATCAATATCGGCAGCTGCACAACGCCCACGCCCGCCATCGCCGCTTCCCGCAGTGCCAGCATGTCGGTGGTAATAAAGCGCGGTGCGTAGTGGATCTCCGCTTTCGCCCCCGCTGGACCGCTGAGTTCCCATTTATGCACCTGTTTACCGGCCCCCATACTTAAGCCAGGCCATTCACTGAGCTCAGAAGGCATTCGAGGTTTCCCCATACGTTCAATCAACTGCGGACTCGCCACCAGGCAGTGCCCCCTGTCAGCCAGCACCCTTAAGACCAGATCGCTGTCATCAAACGGATGCGGACGCACGCGGATCGCCACATCAATGCCTTCGCCAACAAGATCGACCCGACGATTGGTGGCCTCAAGCTGGAGATTAATCCCGGGGTAGCGCGCCATAAACCGCGCCAGCATCGGTCCCACGTGGACGTGCAGTAACGTGACGGGACAGGTGATCCTGACTACGCCGCGCGGCTCAGCCTGCAGCGCAGCAACGGCCTCTTCTGCCGCCTCTGCTTCTATCAGCATTGCCTTACAGTGCTGATAGAAAGTCTGCCCCACTTCCGTCACCGTAAACTGCCGCGTAGTGCGCTGTATCAACCGTACGCCAAGCCGCTCCTCCAGCTGCGCGATCCTGCGGCTCAGTTTGGACTTGGGTTGGTCAAGTGCCCTTCCCGCCGCCGCAAACCCCCCGTAGTCCACCACCTTCACAAACCAGACGAAGTCATTGAGATCCTGCATAAATCCTCATCGTTCTATTTTCAGAACAGTGAATGCCATTTTCACTATCTACCGGGATATTAACTCTGAATATAAGCTAATTACATCAACAGAACATCAGGAGTTAATCATGAAAAACGTAACAGGCGTTTATACCGCTCCTCGTCAGCACTGGGTTGGCGATGGTTTCCCGGTTCGTTCGATGTTTTCTTACCAAACCCACGGCGAGCCGCTGAGTCCGTTCCTGCTGCTGGACTACGCGGGCCCGTACACCTTTCCGGCAGATGGGGCAAAACGCGGCGTAGGCCAACACCCTCACCGGGGTTTTGAAACGGTCACCATCGTCTATTCCGGTGAAGTGGAGCATCGCGACTCCACGGGCAAAGGCGGCGTTATTGGCCCCGGCGACGTGCAGTGGATGACTGCTGGCGCAGGCATTTTGCATGAGGAGTTCCACTCCAGCGCGTTCTCGCAGAAAGGCGGAGAGCTGAAAATGATGCAGCTCTGGGTCAACCTTCCGGCGAAAGACAAAATGGCGGCACCGGGCTACCAGAGCATCACCAAAAGCGATATCCCGGTTGTGACGCTACCGGATAACAGCGGCACCCTGCGGGTGATTGCCGGTCGCTACGACGAGGTTACCGGACCGGCGCACACCTTTTCACCGCTGAACGTCTGGGACATCGCGCTGAACCAGGGAAGCCATCTGACGCTCAATCAGCCCGAAGGCTGGAGCACCGCGCTGGTCGTGCTTGAAGGCAACATCACGGTGAACGGCACAGCGCAGGCAGGTGAAGCCCAGCTGGTCGTACTGAGTCAGGAAGGCGACAAACTGCACCTGGAGGCGAACAGCGATGCAAAAGTGCTGCTGATGGCCGGCGAGCCGCTGAATGAACCCATCGTGGGCTATGGCCCGTTTGTGATGAACAGTAAAAGCGAAATCAACGAAGCCATTCGTGATTTCAACTCCGGCCGCTTCGGCCAGATCTGAACGTAATAAAGGAGAAGAACATGTCTACACCTGCGAATTTTAACGGCACTCGTCCGGTTATTGATGTGAACGATGCGGTGATGTTGCTTATCGATCACCAGAGCGGCCTGTTCCAGACCGTTGGAGATATGCCAATGCCTGAACTGCGTGCCCGTGCGGCTGCGCTGGCAAAAATCGCGACCCTGGCGAAGATCCCGGTGATCACCACCGCGTCCGTCCCACAGGGACCGAACGGACCGCTTATCCCGGAGATCCACGCCAACGCGCCGCATGCGCAATATGTTGCCCGTAAAGGTGAGATCAACGCCTGGGATAACCCGGAGTTCGTGGCTGCTGTGAAAGCGACCGGACGCAAGACGTTGATTATCGCGGGCACGATCACCAGCGTCTGCATGGCCTTCCCGTCAATCAGCGCGGTGGCGGACGGGTATAAAGTGTTTGCGGTGATTGATGCCTCCGGCACCTACAGCAAGATGGCGCAGGAGATCACCCTGGCGCGCGTGGTGCAGGCCGGTGTGGTTCCGATGGATACGGCAGCGGTGGCCTCTGAGATCCAGCGAACCTGGAACCGTGAGGACGCGGCCGAGTGGGCTGAGGTTTACACCCACATCTTCCCGGCATATCAGCTGTTGATCGAAAGCTACGGCAAAGCACAGGAAGTGGTTAAAAACAGCGAAGTGCTCGATTCACAGCGTTAATAACCCGTGCTTCGGCAAGAGCTGATTAAGGCTTAACCGAACGAGCACGAATACAGAAAATCTGCTTGACCGTTTTAGCGCAACTCCCTATAGTAGCGCCCCGTTGCCCCCCAAGCGGTCAGGCAGCAAAACAATATGGTGAGGTGTCCGAGTGGCTGAAGGAGCACGCCTGGAAAGTGTGTATACGGCAACGTATCGGGGGTTCGAATCCCCCCCTCACCGCCATATTTAAAGAAGAGCTCGCATGAAAATGCGGGCTTTTTTTTTGCATGTTGCACACCTCTGGGGGGATGAGAATCCCCGACCGGGGTTCGACAACTGGCGACAGCCAGTTGGACAGACTGAGAGCGAAGCGAACAGGCTGCCCGCAGGGCGAGCGAAGCGAGTCAATCCCCCCCGGTGCTATATGCAACTCAATGCGGCCTGAGCCCCTCACCCTAACCCTCTCCCCAAGG
The DNA here is from genome assembly GCF_018383635.1 of Enterobacter sp. 120016. Lineage (NCBI taxonomy): Bacteria > Pseudomonadati > Pseudomonadota > Gammaproteobacteria > Enterobacterales > Enterobacteriaceae > Enterobacter > Enterobacter sp. 120016. The sequence continues at coordinate 95,022 of NZ_JAHAWC010000003.1, forward strand.
GAGAGGGAATAAAATGCACAAAAAACAAAGCCCGGTTTCCCGGGCCTTGAACACAACAGCAAACTCAATAATACGCTTGCAGCGTGCGCTGGCAGAGCGCGGAGCGCACGCAGTCATCTTTGGTGAAGCGTACCACCCCAATCATCTCATCTTCCTCAAAACGTGACATGGCGTCGCTCAGCCCGGATTTCACGCCGGATGGCAGGTCACACTGGGTAATATCGCCGTTAACGATAACCGTCACGTTCTCCCCGAGGCGCGTTAAAAACATCTTCATTTGCGCAGCGGTCACGTTCTGAGCCTCGTCAAGAATGACGACCGCATTTTCAAATGTACGTCCGCGCATATAGGCGAACGGCGCGATTTCCACCTTGCCAATCTCTGGTCGCAGGCAGTACTGCATGAAGGATGCACCCAGTCGCTTCACCAGCACGTCATAGACGGGCCTGAAGTACGGGGCAAACTTCTCCGAAATATCTCCGGGCAAGAAGCCGAGATCTTCATCAGCCTGCAGTACCGGACGGGTAACAATAATTCTCTCCACGTCCTTATGGATCAATGCTTCCGCCGCTTTGGCTGCACTAATCCAGGTTTTCCCGCATCCGGCTTCACCGGTTGCAAAGATGAGCTGTTTACTCTCGATAGCATTCAGGTAGTGCGCCTGAGCCTCATTGCGCGCCACAATTGGAGAATTATCACGGCTGTCTCGGGCCATGCCAATTGCTTCTACGCCACTCATCTGCACAAGCGAGGTGACCGATTCTTCTTCACGCTGTTTATGGCTACGTGAATCCCGTCTCAGCACACGTTTTGCTTCGCGACGAGCTTTGATCACTGCTTTTTGTCTTCCCATGGATAGCACCTTGAGTTGTTGGTATTCATCACACGCGCCAGCTTCGGCACGATTATGCGCACGAACATCAGAGGGTTGGCTTCCTTGTAAGCCATTGCTTGCTTTATCGGATGACGATACGGAACAGCTACGCGCACCGTTCTGCACGTCGGTCGAATCAGATTCTTGAGGAAGGGGGGAGAATTTAGTGGTGAGGAAATCGCTGCCGGAGTCTGAGCCTCCGCGCCGGGTGCTGCGGTTGTTATGTTTACCTTGTCCAGTACAGGACGCAACCATTCGCGATCTCCATAGTGATTCAGCATCACTGCCGGGAACTACCGCTGTCTTATCTTAAGTACATCAGGAGTTATCATAAATGCAACATTTATTTTACCTGAATGCAACTTTTAAGATTGTCCCTACAGGTGGAATCAGTCTCATATAGAAATATTACAGAAATATAACAGGAAGATAGTCATATGAAAAAATAATGTCCCCGCGAACTGTTGCGGGGACAATTATCAGGCCTCAATAAGACCTTGTGCGAGGTACGCGTTGCTGTCGCGCACGCCCGGCAGGGCAAAGAAATAGCCGCCCCCGATAGGTTTTATATACTCTTCCAGCGCTTCGCCGTTGAGCCGCTTCTGTACGGTCAGGAAGCCTTTTTCCAGATCGTGCTGATAGCAGACGAACAGCAGCCCCATATCGAGCTGGCCGGAGTTGGTCACGCCCAGCGAATAGCTGTAGCCCCGACGCATCATCAGGCTGGACTGCGTCTCTTTGGTGCGCGGATTGGCCAGACGAATGTGGCTGTCCAGCGCGATGGTATCGCCATTGGGATCGCTGGCGTAGTCAGGCACGTCGTGCTCGTTCTTCATGCCGAGCGGTGCCCCGCTTTGCTTATCCCGACCAAAGATCGTCTGCTGCTCTTTCAGCGGCGTGCGGTCCCAGAACTCCACGTGGAACTGGATAATGCGCACCGCCTGATAGCTGCCGCCCACCGCCCACGCCGGTTCGCCCTGATCTGCCGTCACCCATACCACGTCTTTCATCAACGCCGCATCGCTGCTGTCCGGGTTGGCCGTACCGTCCTTAAAGCCCAGCAGGTTAACCGGGGTCTCTTTGCCTTTGCTGCGGGCGGCGTGGTCCGAGATAAACCCTTCCCGCTTCCAGCGCACGCTCAGCAGATCCGGCGTGTGCTTGATAATATCGCGCAGGGCGTGGATCACCGTGTCCTGGGTATTGGCACAAATTTGCAGAAGCAGGTCGCCGTGGCACAGCGCCGCGTCGAGGGAGTCATTCGGGAAACGCGTCATTTTCTGCAGCGCTTTCGGCTTCTGTTTTGCCAGCCCGTAGCGCGCGTCAAACAACGACTCACCGAGCGAAACGGTAATGGTCAGGTTATCCGGGGCGATAAACGGCCCCAGAATGCCGGAGTCCATTGGCGGCAGGCGCGGGTTCGGCGTATCGGGCGCCGGTCCGCCCGCGGTAAGAAACGCGATGCGCGTCGTCAGCAGGCGGAACAGACGCGCCAAATCGGCTTTATCGCTGGCCAGCGAATCAAAGGCCACCAGCATCATGGACGCCTGCTGCGGCGTCAGGATGCCCGACTGATGCTCGCCATAAAACGGCTGCGTCTCCATGCGGGCATTGGGTGACAGCATGCCGGGCGCGCTTTGCGGTTTCGCCGCATGCGCTACCGGACAGCCCCCGGCCAGCGCAAGGGCGCCCCCCAGCGCCCCTACCCCTTTTAACAACCGACGACGTGAAGGCTCAACCACGTCGTTCTCGCTATGCTTATTCATCGTGCTTAGTCCAGACCCAGTACGCCACGCAGCAGAGAGAGATCTTCCGCCAGGGCGGTAATCGGGCCTTTCAGCGCGTTACGGTCGGCATCGGTCAGCTTGTCGTAGGTTTCAAACCCGTCTTTGGTACGGTACTTCGCCAGAATGGTGTCGACTTTTTTGAAGTTGGCATCCACTTTGGCCAGCAGTTCGCCGTTATCTTTCTGCAGCTGAGGTCGCAGCAGCTCGACAATTTTCTGCGCGCCGTCGACGTTGGCCTGGAAGTCCCACAGATCGGTATGGCTGTAGCGATCCTCTTCGCCGCTGATTTTACTCGCGGCGACTTCTTCAATCAGACCGGCCGCGCCGCCCACCACTTTTGACGGCGGGAAGGCCAGCTCGCTGATGCGCTTTTGCAGCTCCAGCACGTCGCCGTTCAGCTGCTCGGCGTATTTCTCCATCCCTTTGGTGGAGTTGTCGCCAAACAGGGCTTTCTCCAGACGGTGGAAACCGGTGAATTTCGGATCGGCAGCTTTCTGCTCGAAATCGTCTTCGCGGGCATCAATGCTGCCATCCAGGTCAGAGAACAGCTCGGCAATCGGCTCGATACGCTCGTAGTGCTGACGGGTTGGCGCATAGAGGGATTTCGCTTTTTCGATGTCACCGGCTTTCACCGCATCGGTAAAGGCTTTGGTTGCCGTCGCCAGGTCCGCCGTCTCTTTCGTCACATAGGCTTTATACGCGGTGATCGCGTCACCCAGGCTCAGCACCGCAGCGCCTTTCGCCGCATCGGCCGTCGCTTCACCTTTGACGATCAGCTTCCCTTTAGGGTTGGTCAGCAGGCCGCAGGTCATCTCATACTCGCCCGGCTGCAGGTTGGCGGTCATCTTCTGGCTGAAGCCAGGGGCGATATTTTCACGCTCCTCCACCACCAGAACCCCTTTCAGGATCTCCCACTCCAGCGCCTTCTGGCTGTGGTTCTGAATAATGAACTGGGTTTTGCCGCTGTTCACCGTGAGGGTCATCGGCTCGCACTGCTTATCGTTGACGGTGACTTTAACCTGAGGAACATCCGCGCCCCAGGCGGAGAATGCAGAAGCGAACAGCGCGGCAATGCCTGCGCATAACGCACTACGACGGAACTGAATTGCCATGACTCTTCCCTTTAAAAGTATGTTGTAACTAAAACAAAAATTATGGCGTAACGCGCGACGCCTGCGAGCCGGTACGCGGCGGCATTGCGAACAGCACCAGCGCCGGAACCAGATAAATAAAGTACATCGCCACTTCGCTGACGCTCGGCGCTTCCTGATAGCCGAAGATGCCTTCAAGCAGAGTGCCGGTCAGAGAATGGGTGGAGAGCACGTTGCTGAGATCGAACGCCACATCCTGGAAATGGTTCCACAGGCCCGCCTCGTGGAAGGCGCGTATCGCCCCTGCCGCCAGCCCTGCCGCCACCAGCAGAATAAACAGGCTGGTCCATTTGAAGAACGCGCCCAGGTTCAGGCGAATACCGCCCCAGTAGAGCAGGAAACCGAGCACCACGGCCGTGGCAAGACCCAGCACGGCCCCCAGCGGTGGCCAGATCCCCACGTCCTGCTGAAACGCCGCCAGCAGGAAGAAAACAGACTCCAGGCCTTCACGCGCGACGGCGAAAAAGACCATCATAATGAGCGCCCAGCCGTGGTTGTTGCCCTTTTGCAGGGCGTTATCCACCGCCTGCTCCAGCTGCACCTTCACGTTGCGGGAGACTTTACGCATCCAGAACACCATCCAGGTAAGGATCGCTACCGCAATCACGGCGACGATCCCTTCGAACAGCTCCTGCTCTTTCTGCGGGAACTCCCCGGTGGTTTCGTTGATGAGGATACCGAGGCCCAGACAGAGCGCCGCGGCAAGGAATACCCCGACCCACATGACGCCAATCCAGCGTCCGCGCTGGGTTCGCTTCAGATAACTGGCGATGAGGCTCACGATGAGGGCAGCTTCGAGCCCTTCACGTAACATAATGAGAAATGGAACAAACATGCCGACACCTTAAATGTTTATCGCGGTCAACTGATGCAAAGAAAGGTAAATTCTTGTGATAGTGATTATCATTACGGCGAAAAGAAACACAAGCGAAATGTGCGGTGTTTTGATGACGAGTTGTAAACGCAAAGCCTGTTAATAGTTGCCGACGTTACCGTTAAGTTTATAAGTTATAATAAAATTGCCCATTTACGGTTAACCAGCGCTGTGGCTAAATATCCTCCTCAAAAACCAACTGAAAATAAACCATGTTTAAGATTGTCCATTTCCTGCTGGCGCTGGTGATTATTCTTGCGCTTGCCTGGCTGGTGAGTTTCGACCGCCGAAAAATTCGCATTCGTTATGTTTTACAGCTTATTGTCATTGAAATTGCCCTGGCGTTCTTTTTCCTGCACGCTGAAAGCGGGTTATTCCTGATTAAATATGTCTCGGGATTTTTTGAGTCACTGCTTAAATTTGCCGGTGAAGGCACCAATTTCGTCTTTGGCGGAATGGGGGAAAAAGGGCTGGCGTTCATTTTCCTCGGCGTGCTTTGCCCAATTATTTTTATTTCCGCGCTGATTGGTATTCTTCAGCACTGGCGGATCCTGCCGATTTTTATTCGGGTAATCGGTACGCTGCTGTCAAAGCTGAACGGTATGGGCAAGCTGGAATCCTTTAACGCGGTGAGTTCGCTGATCCTCGGCCAGTCGGAAAACTTCATTGCCTACAAGGGCGTGCTGGGCGATCTCTCCTCTCGTCGTCTCTTCACCATGGCGGCCACGGCAATGTCGACGGTCTCCCTGTCGATTGTCGGCGCCTATATGACCATGCTCGACGCCAAATTTGTCGTCGCGGCGCTGATTCTGAACATGTTCAGCACCTTTATTATTCTCTCGGTCATCAACCCGGCGCGCCCGGAAGCGGAGCCGGATATCAGGCTGGAAAAACTGCACGAATCGCAGAGCTTCTTCGAAATGCTCGGCGAGTATATTCTGGCCGGTTTTAAAGTGGCGATGATTATTCTGGCCATGCTGATTGGCTTTATCGCCCTTATTAGCGCCGTTAACGCCCTCTTCTCCAGCGTATTTGGCATGAGCTTCCAGCAGATTTTGGGCTATGTGTTTTATCCGCTGGCATGGCTTATCGGTATTCCGCTGAGTGACGCCCTGAACGCGGGCAGTATTATGGCGACCAAGCTGGTGGCGAATGAATTTGTGGCGATGATTGAGCTGCAAAAAATCGCGCATCAGATGTCCCCGCGCGGGCTGGGCATTTTGTCCGTCTTCCTGGTATCCTTCGCGAACTTCGCCTCCATCGGCATTGTGGCCGGGGCGATTAAGGGCCTGAACGAGCAGCAGGGGAACGTGGTATCGCGGTTTGGTCTGCGTCTGGTGTACGGCGCGACGCTGGTGAGCCTGCTGTCGGCGAGCTTTGCGGGGTTGGTGTTGTAAGTTTTGTGCCGTTTGTGCCCGGCGGCGCTTCGCTTGCACGGGCCTACGATACAATAACGGCGGGTTATCCCGCCGTTTTTATTAAAACTGCACGCACACCGGCTGGTCGACACGCATCACCGACTCCTGCGCGAAGCGTGATTTATAAATCCCGCGCAACGCTTCGATGTTCTTCTCGCTCTGCGCATCTTTACCGTGGATCAGCATCAGCGCTTTGCTCGGCTCATGCGCCACTTTTCCGTCGTTCCCCAGCCACTGCCCGCGCGCGTCAAATACCGTTAAGCCATCGCGAAAACGCGGCGTCACGTCCTGGTCAACAAACTGCTGCCACTCGTTGCCGGTGATCTGCGCCCCGGCAGGTCGATTTAAGCCGAAATAGAGCGTGGTTTGCTGCATCTGGTTATCCGCTTTGCAGGTCTCTACCGCTGCGTGTTGCGATGGCGCGTTGCAGCCAGCCAGCATCAATAATGCCGCCGCCATTAACCCTGTTTTGATTGTCATGCTTCGCTATCCTCATTGTTATAAGCACATGGATATCACAGGAAAATACGGATTTTGGCAAGAAAAAAGCCGGGTAGCGCTAGCGCTTACCCGGCCTACGGTGTTACGTGGGAAAATTATTCCGGCTGCAGCTTAGACGGCGGCGCGGAGTGGTAATGCGCGTCGGCTTCAGCAAAGCGTTTCTGCATAGAGGCAGACGGCGCTTTACCCAGCAGGCTGAACACCACGATGCCGATGCTGCCGAAGAGGAAGCCTGGAATGATTTCGTACAGGCCCAGCCACGCGAACTGTTTCCAGACGATAACGGTCAGCGCACCGATAATCATTCCCGCCAGCGCGCCGTTACGGGTCATACGTGACCACATGACGGAGAACAGCACCACCGGACCAAACGCCGCACCAAAGCCCGCCCACGCGTAGCTCACCAGGCCCAGCACGCGGTTTTCCGGGTTGGCCGCCAGCGCGATGGCAATCAGCGCCACCACCAGCACCATAAAGCGCCCTACCCACACCAGCTCTTTCTGGCTCGCGTTTTTACGCAGGAAGGCTTTGTAGAGGTCTTCGGTGATCGCACTTGAGCAGACCAGCAGCTGGCAGCTCAGGGTCGACATCACCGCCGCCAGGATCGCGGAGAGCAGAATACCGGCAATCCACGGGTTAAACAGAATTTGCGCCAGCTCGATGAACACGCGCTCGGCGTTCTGGTTTACCGCGCCCGCCTGCGCCGGGTTGTTGTTGAAGTACGCGATACCGAAGAAGCCGACCGCACACGCCCCCGCCAGACACAGGATCATCCACGTCATACTGATGCGACGAGCGTGAACGATGGTGTGGTGAGAATCCGCCGCCATAAAGCGCGCCAGGATATGCGGCTGACCGAAGTAGCCCAGGCCCCAGCCCATCAGCGACACGATGGCCACGAAGTTCAGCCCTTTCAGCATGTCGACGTTTTCAATGCTCTTCTGCTTGATCACTTCCAGCGAATCGGCAAAGCCGCCAACGGTGAAAATCACAATCACCGGGGTCAGGATCAGGGCGAAGATCATCAGGCTCGCCTGCACGGTGTCGGTCCAGCTCACGGCCAGGAAGCCGCCCACGAAGGTATAGAGGATGGTCGCCGCAGCACCGGCCCACAGGGCGGTTTCGTAGCTCATGCCGAAGGTGCTTTCGAACAGACGCGCGCCGGCCACAATGCCGGAGGCACAGTAGATGGTGAAGAACAGCAGAATAACCACCGCGGAGATAATGCGCAGGATGCGGCTGTTGTCTTCAAAGCGTCCGGTGAAGTAGTCCGGCAGCGTCAGGGCGTTGTTGTTAGCCTCGGTATGCACGCGCAGACGGCCTGCCACCAGCTTCCAGTTGATCCACGCGCCGACGGTCAGGCCGATGGCGATCCAGCTTTCCGAAATACCAGAGATGAAAATCGCGCCCGGCAGCCCCATCAGCAGCCAGCCGCTCATGTCGGATGCGCCCGCAGAGAGTGCGGTCACCATCGGGCCTAAACTGCGTCCGCCCAGAATGTAGTCGTCAAAGTTCTTCGTTGACCGCCACGCCAAAAACCCTATCAGGATCATGCCAAAAATATAAACGAGAAATGTCACCAGCATCGGTGTGCTAATAGCCATTCAAATTCTCCAAAAATGTCGAGCGACAGCCGTCCGGGCTGCCTTGTTATATGATCACCGGAACGAGGTGAATGTATCTTGTGTTTCGGTTGGGCGCGCTATCCTGCCGTATGCGCCTTCCGCTGACAAACGATTTAACACTGCATTTACATCAATTTCATCCCCGGTTTGATACAAGTTTCCTGTAGGTTGCACTCGCTCACGCTTTTGCGGGTTGCACCTTTGAAAAGTGTTAACTCCCGCATAAAAACAGGCTTCACGTAAAGCAGCCAGCACGTTTTTCCAGCTAACCATTCGTTAACAATCCATTCATTTTCCGGGTTGCAAACCAGGTCACATTTAACACGGTTGCACAAAGTTGCAACATGGGGGATATTTCACGCTATCTACAGAACGCTATTACAGAACAACAGGAGCTTTGGCATGGGTATGACCACCATGGGGGTTAAGCTGGATGACGCCACCCGCGAACGGATTAAGACCGCGGCAACCCGCATTGACCGCACGCCGCACTGGTTAATTAAGCAGGCGATTTTTAACTATCTCGAAAGACTCGAGAGCGATGAGGGCCTGCCGGAGCTGCCTGCCCTGCTGGCCGGTGCAGCGAACGAAAGCGAGGAGGCGCCCGCCGCTGGCGACGAGAACCATCAGCCGTTCCTTGAGTTTGCCGAGCAGATCCTGCCGCAGTCCGTCAGCCGTGCCGCCATTACCGGCGCCTACCGCCGTGCCGAAACCGACGCCGTGCCGATGCTGCTGGAGCAGGCTCGCCTGCCGGAAGCCATTGCCGCACAGGCGCACAGCCTGGCGTATCAGTTAGCCGACAAGCTGCGCAACCAGAAAACCGCCACCGGCCGCGCCGGGATGGTTCAGGGTCTGCTGCAGGAGTTTTCCCTCTCGTCTCAGGAAGGCGTGGCGCTAATGTGCCTCGCGGAAGCGCTGCTGCGTATTCCGGATAAAGCCACCCGCGACGCGCTGATCCGCGACAAGATCAGCAACGGCAACTGGCATTCCCACATTGGCCGCAGCCCGTCGCTGTTCGTCAACGCGGCCACCTGGGGCCTGCTGTTTACCGGCAAACTGGTTTCCACCCATAACGAAGCCAACCTCTCCCGCTCCCTGAACCGCATCATCGGTAAGAGCGGCGAGCCGCTGATCCGCAAGGGCGTGGACATGGCGATGCGCCTGATGGGCGAGCAGTTCGTTACCGGGGAAACCATTGCCGAGGCGCTGGCGAACGCCCGCAAGCTGGAAGATAAAGGTTTCCGCTACTCGTACGACATGCTGGGCGAAGCGGCCCTGACCGCCGCCGACGCGCAGGCCTACATGGTCTCTTACCAGCAGGCGATCCACGCCATCGGTAAAGCGTCCAACGGTCGCGGTATTTATGAAGGCCCGGGCATCTCCATCAAGCTCTCCGCCCTGCACCCGCGCTACAGCCGCGCGCAGTACGACCGGGTGATGGAAGAGCTCTACCCGCGCCTGAAGTCCCTGACCCTGCTGGCGCGCCAGTATGACATCGGCATCAACATTGACGCCGAAGAGGCCGACCGTCTGGAGATCTCCCTCGATCTGCTGGAAAAACTGTGCTTCGAGCCGGAGCTGGCAGGCTGGAACGGCATCGGCTTCGTTATCCAGGCCTACCAGAAGCGCTGCCCGTTCGTCATTGATTACCTGATTGACCTGGCAAGCCGCAGCCGTCGTCGCCTGATGATCCGTCTGGTGAAAGGTGCTTACTGGGACAGCGAAATCAAACGCGCCCAGATGGACGGGCTGGAAGGCTATCCGGTGTATACCCGCAAGGTTTACACCGACGTCTCTTACCTCGCCTGTGCGAAAAAGCTGCTCGGCGTGCCGAACCTGATCTATCCGCAGTTCGCTACCCATAACGCCCACACCCTGGCGGCGATCTACAGCCTGGCCGGGCAGAACTACTACCCTGGCCAGTACGAGTTCCAGTGCCTGCACGGCATGGGTGAACCGCTGTACGAGCAGGTCACCGGTAAAGTGGCTGACGGCAAGCTGAACCGCCCGTGCCGTATCTATGCTCCGGTGGGTACCCACGAAACCCTGCTGGCGTACCTGGTGCGTCGTCTGCTGGAAAACGGCGCGAACACCTCCTTCGTTAACCGCATCGCCGACACCACCCTGCCGCTCGACGAGCTGGTGGCCGACCCGGTGCAGGCCGTTGAGAAGATGGCGGCGCAGGAAGGCCAGATTGGCCTGCCGCATCCGAAGATTGCCCTGCCGCGCGAGCTGTACGGCAAAGGCCGCGTCAACTCGGCAGGTCTGGATCTCGCTAACGAACACCGTCTGGCATCGCTCTCCTCTGCCCTGCTCAACAGCGCGCTGCAGAAGTGGCAGGCCAAACCGATTCTGGAACAGTCCGCTGCTGACGGCGACATGCAGCCGGTCATTAACCCGGCAGAGCCAAAAGATATCGTCGGCTACGTGCGTGAAGCCACCGAAGCGGAAGTGGACCAGGCGCTGGACAGCGCGGTGAATAACGCCCCTATCTGGTTCGCCACCCCGCCGCAGGAGCGCGCCGCGATTCTGGAACGCGCCGCGGTGCTGATGGAAGATCAGATGCAACAGCTCATCGGCATTCTGGTGCGCGAGGCGGGTAAAACCTTCAGCAACGCCATTGCCGAAGTGCGCGAGGCCGTCGATTTCCTGCACTACTACGCGGGCCAGGTGCGCAATGATTTCGATAACGAAACCCACCGTCCGCTCGGTCCGGTCGTCTGTATCAGCCCGTGGAACTTCCCGCTGGCGATCTTCACCGGCCAGATTGCCGCCGCCCTGGCCGCAGGCAACAGCGTGCTGGCAAAACCGGCAGAGCAGACCCCGCTGATTGCCGCGCAGGGCATCAACATTCTTCTGGAAGCGGGCGTGCCTGCGGGCGTGGTTCAGCTGCTGCCGGGCCGCGGTGAAACCGTCGGCGCCAAACTGACTTCCGACAACCGCGTGCGCGGCGTGATGTTTACCGGTTCGACCGAAGTGGCGTCCCTACTGCAGCGCAACATTGCCACCCGTCTGGATGCGCAGGGCCGTCCTACTCCGCTCATCGCGGAAACCGGCGGGATGAACGCCATGATCGTTGACTCCTCTGCCCTTACCGAGCAGGTGGTGGTCGACGTGCTGGCCTCCGCGTTCGACAGCGCCGGTCAGCGCTGCTCCGCCCTGCGCGTGCTGTGCCTGCAGGACGACGTGGCGGACCACACGCTGAAGATGCTGTGCGGCGCGATGGCCGAATGCCGCATGGGCAACCCGGGCCGTCTCACCACCGACATCGGACCGGTGATCGACGCGGAAGCCAAAGCCAACATCGAAAACCACATTCAGGCCATGCGCGCGAAAGGCCGTCCGGTGTTCCAGGCGGTGCGTGAGAACAGCGAAGATACCCGCGAGTGGCGGACCGGCACCTTTGTGCCGCCAACGCTGATTGAGCTGGCAAGCTTCGACGAGCTGAAAAAAGAGGTCTTCGGCCCGGTGCTTCACGTGGTGCGCTACAACCGTAACAACCTGAACGAGCTCGTTGAGCAGATCAACGCCTCCGGCTATGGACTGACGCTCGGCGTGCATACCCGTATCGACGAGACTATCGCGCAGGTGACCGGCAGCGCCAAAGTGGGCAACCTGTACGTCAACCGCAACATGGTCGGCGCGGTCGTGGGCGTACAGCCGTTTGGCGGCGAAGGCCTCTCCGGCACCGGTCCGAAAGCGGGCGGTCCGCTTTACCTGTACCGTCTGCTGGCGAATCGTCCGGAGAACGCCCTGGGCGTCACCCTGGCACGCCAGGATGCGGACTATCCGGTGGATGCGCAGCTGAAAGCCGTGCTGACGCAGCCGCTGGAGGCGCTGATCGCGTGGGCGGAAAAACGTCCTGAACTGCGTGCCGTTGCCCGGCAGTACGGCGAGCTGGCCCAGGCGGGCACGCAGCGTCTGCTGCCGGGGCCAACCGGCGAGCGCAACACCTGGACGCTGATGCCGCGCGAGCGCGTGCTGTGCGTGGCCGATAACGAGCAGGACGCGCTGGTGCAGCTGGCCGCCGCCATGGCAACCGGGTGTGAAGTGCTGTGGCCGGAAGATGCGCTGCATCGCGATCTCGCCAAACAGCTGCCGAAAGCGGTCTCGTCCCGCATTCACTTCGCGAAGGCCGATGCGCTGCTGACGCAGCCGTTTGATGCCGTAATTTACCACGGTGATTCCGACCAGCTGCGCGAACTGTGCGAGCAGGTCGCAGCCCGCAGCGGAGCGATTGTGTCGGTACAGGGCTTCGCCCGCGGTGAAACCAACCTGCTGCTGGAGCGTCTGTACGTGGAGCACTCGCTCAGCGTCAACACGGCGGCGGCAGGCGGTAACGCCAGCCTGATGACCATCGGTTAATCGTGTAAACTCTCCCCGGTGACGCTACGCTTACCGGGGCTACAAAATCACCCCAGGCCGGATAAGCGCAGCGCATCCGGCTTTTTTACACGGAGGGAATGATGAAAAGAGTATTTCTCGCAGGCGCAGCGCTGCTGCTGAGCGCCAGCGCGCTGGCCGACGAGTGCGACAAAGCGACCACCCAGCTTGAGCTGAATACCTGTAGCGCGCAGCAGTACCAGGCTGCCGATAAAAAACTCAACCAGACCTATCAGGCCGCCATCAAACGCGCGGCGGCCCCCCAGCGCGACCTGCTGAAAAAAGCGCAGCAGGCGTGGATTACCCTGCGCGACGCGGACTGCGCGTTTATCGGTTCGGGGACGGAAGGCGGGAGCGTCCAGCCAATGATTGTTAACCAGTGCCTGGCGGAAAAAACCGTGGAGCGCGAAGCGTTTCTGGCCTCGCTGATGCAGTGTGAAGAGGGCGACTTAAGCTGCCCTCTCCCGCCGGGAAACTAGCGCAGGCGGATCCCTTCGATAATCATCCGCTGCACGTTTTCCAGCGTGCTGTGGAAAAACGCCTCGTCCTGGAGCGTTTTACCGGTCACCGCTTCAACCTGGGCCGCAAAGTCAGCGTAATGCTGGGTGGAGGCCCAAATCATAAAGATCAGGTGATGCGGGTCGACCGGGGCCAGCTTTCCGCTGGCGACCCATCCGGCAATAATGGCCGACTTATCGTCCACCAGCTGTTTTAAATCTCCGGTGAGTTCCGCCTGCAACAGCGGCGCGCCCTGCAGCATCTCAAGACAAAACAGCCTTGATGCCTGCGGATAATCGCGCGACACCTCCAGCTTCAGGCGAATGTACTCTTTGATCGCCACCAGCGGGGCCAGTTCTTCGCGGAACGCCTTGAGGGGCGCCAGCCAGATATCGAGGATCTGCTGCATCACCGCGATATAGAGCGCCTCTTTAGACGGGTAGTAGTAGAGCAGATTGGTTTTGGATACCCCGGACTGCTCCGCCACCTGCTCCAGCCGCGTGCCGTGAATACCAAACTGCGAAAAGGTCTCCAGCGCCGCGCTGAGGATCGCCTGTTTCTTAGCGCTCACCGCCTGCGAACGTTTACCTGGTGTTTTCACTGCGCCTTGTGCCATTCCCGCTCTCCTTATTCTGCGTTGCCCTCAGCATAGCAAAACCCCCGTCTCGCCACGACATCCTGCACTCCGATCGCGCATGAATGCCTGTTTTCTGTGCAATGTTTTTGACCATTTAGTCCACATTTAGCCACATCAATCCACCAACTTCTGGTTAACACATTAATAACACTGCCATTTTCAAAACTGGCACTGCCTTTGCAAAAACACCGTTACACCTGCGACGTAATGAAGAGAGGTTCGTGATGAAAATTGGCGTATTTGTACCCATCGGCAACAACGGCTGGCTTATCTCGACCACTGCACCGCAATACATGCCGACCTTTGAGCTGAATAAAGCCATTGTGCAGAAAGCGGAGCACTACCATTTCGACTTTGCGCTTTCGATGATCAAGCTGCGCGGCTTTGGCGGCAAAACCGAATTCTGGGATCACAACCTGGAGTCCTTTACCCTGATGGCCGGGCTGGCCGCGGTCACCTCGCGTATTCAGATTTACGCCACCGCCGCCACCCTCACCCTGCCCCCGGCGATCGTGGCGCGCATGGCCTCCACCATCGACTCCATCTCCGGCGGGCGCTTTGGCGTTAACCTGGTCACCGGCTGGCAAAAACCCGAGTACGAGCAGATGGGGCTCTGGCCGGGTGACGACTACTTCTCGCGTCGCTACGACTACCTGACCGAATACGTGCAGGTCCTGCGCGACCTGTGGGGCACCGGCAAAAGCGACTTTAAAGGCGACTTCTTCACCATGAACGACTGCCGCGTCAGCCCGCAGCCGTCGGTGCCGATGAAGGTGATCTGCGCCGGGCAGAGCGACGCGGGGATGGAATTCTCCGCCAAATACGCCGACTTCAACTTCTGCTTCGGTAAAGGCGTGAACACGCCTGCCGCCTTCGCCCCGACCGCCGCGCGGATGAAAGAGGCCGCCGACAGGACCGGACGCGACGTGGGCTCCTACGTGCTGTTTATGGTCATTGCCGACGAAACCGACGACGCCGCGCGCGCCAAATGGGAGCGCTATAAGGACGGCGCCGACGAGGAGGCCCTGAGCTGGCTCACCGAGCAGAGCCAGAAGGATACCCGCTCCGGCGCGGATACCAACGTTCGCCAGATGGCTGACCCGACCTCTGCGGTCAATATCAACATGGGCACCCTGGTCGGCTCTTATGCCAGCGTCGCCAGAATGCTCGACGAAGTGGCGGCCGTCCCCGGGGCGGAAGGCGTCCTGCTGACCTTCGATGATTTCCTCACCGGCGTGGAGACCTTCGGCGAGCGCATCCAGCCGCTGATGCAGTGCCGCGCCCACATCCCTGCCGTCACGAAGGAGGTGGCGTAATGACAACCCTTAACGCACGCCCGGAAGCCATTACCTTCACGCCAGAGCAGAGCGCGCTGATCGTGGTGGACATGCAAAACGCCTACGCCAGCCAGGGCGGCTATCTGGATCTGGCGGGGTTCGACGTCTCCACCACCCAGCCGGTGATTGCGAACATCAAAACCGCCGTCGCCGCCGCGCGCGCTGCGGGAATGCTCATCATCTGGTTCCAGAACGGCTGGGATGACCAGTACGTCGAGGCCGGCGGCCCCGGCTCGCCCAATTTCCACAAGTCGAACGCCCTGAAAACCATGCGTAAGCGGCCCGAACTGCAGGGCAAGCTGCTGGCGAAAGGCGGCTGGGACTATCAGCTGGTGGATGAGCTGGTACCGCAGGCGGGCGATATCGTCCTGCCCAAACCGCGCTACAGCGGCTTTTTCAACACGCCGCTCGACAGCCTGCTGCGCAGCCGGGGCATTCGCCATCTGGTGTTCACCGGCATCGCCACCAACGTCTGCGTGGAGTCGACCCTGCGCGACGGCTTTTTCCTCGAGTATTTTGGCGTGGTGCTGGAAGACGCGACCCACCAGGCCGGGCCGGAATTCGCCCAGAAGGCGGCCCTGTTCAATATCGAAACCTTTTTTGGCTGGGTCAGTAACGTTGCAGATTTCTGCGACGCCCTGAATCCCCCGCTCGCCCGTATCGCCTGAGGAGACACCTGATGCCAAAATCCGTGATTATTCCGCCGGGCACCAGCACGCCCATCGCCCCGTTTGTTCCCGGCACCCTCGCCGACGGCGTGGTGTATGTCTCCGGCACGCTGCCTTTTGATAAAGACAACAACGTGGTGTTTATCAACGACCCAAAGGCGCAAACCCGCCACGTGCTGGAGACGATCAAAACCGTGATCGAAACGGCGGGTGGCACGATGGAGGATGTGACCTTCAACAGCATCTTTATCACCGACTGGAAAAACTACGCCGCGATTAACGAGATCTACGCCGAGTTCTTCCCCGGCGATAAACCGGCGCGGTTCTGCATTCAGTGCGGGCTGGTGAAGCCAGAGGCGCTGGTTGAAATCGCCACCGTTGCGCACATCGCGAAGTGAGGCAGGTATGAAACTCTCCGTCTCGCCGCCCCCGTATGAGGGCGCGCCCGTGGTGGTCTTTATTTCCGGTCTCGGCGGCAGCGGCAGCTACTGGCTGCCCCAGCTGGCCGCGCTGGAGCCGGAGTATCAGGTGGTGTGCTATGACCAGCGGGGAACGGGCAATAACCCTGACACCCTGCCGGAAGGGTACAGCCTTGCGCAGATGGCGGACGAACTGGCCCAGGCGCTGGCTGATGCCGGGATTGCCCGCTACAGCGTCGTGGGTCACGCGCTGGGGGCGCTGGTCGGCCTGCAGCTGGCCCTCGACAGGCCCGACGCCCTCACCGCGCTGGTGTGCGTCAACGGCTGGCTGACCCTCAACGCCCACACCCGCCGCTGCTTTCAGATCCGCGAGCGCCTGCTGCATTACGGCGGCGCGCAGGCGTGGGTCGAGGCGCAGCCGCTGTTTCTCTACCCGGCGGACTGGATGGCCGCCCGCGCTCCCCGTCTGGAGGCAGAAGAAGCGCTTGCGCTGGTCCATTTCCAGGGCAAAACCAACCTGCTGCACAGGCTCAACGCCCTGAAAAAGGCCGACTTCAGCCGCCATGCCGCGCGCATACGCTGTCCGGTACAGATTATCTGTTCCGCCGACGACATGCTGGTGCCCTCCGTCTGCTCGTCGGAACTGCAGGCCGCGATCCCGCACAGCCGCAGCGCGGTGATGCGCCAGGGCGGGCATGCCTGCAACGTCACCGAGCCGGATACCTTTAACACCCTGCTGCTGAACGGGCTTGCCAGCCTGCTGCACAGCCCGGAACCCGCTTTATAAGGAGCTTTAATGAGCGAAGCCATTACCCCCGCCGCGCTGGAAACGCTTTTCACCGGCGCCCGCACCCATAACGGCTGGCAGGATATGCCCCTCAGCGACGAAACGCTGCGCGAAATCTACAGCCTGATGAAATGGGGTCCAACGTCCGCCAACTGCTCCCCGGCGCGGATTGTGTTTGTGCGAAGCGCAGAGGGGAAAGAGAAGCTGCGCCCGGCGCTCTCCAGCGGCAACCTCGAGAAAACGCTCACCGCCCCGGTCACGGCCATTGTCGCCTGGGACGGTGAGTTCTACGAGCGCCTGCCCGAGCTGTTCCCGCACGGCGATGCAAAGAGCTGGTTTACCACCAGCCCCGCGCATGCGGAAGAGACCGCCTTTCGCAACAGCTCAATGCAGGCCGCCTACCTGATTTTCGCCTGTCGCGCCCTGGGGCTGGACACCGGCCCGATGTCGGGCTTTGACCGCCAAAAGGTCGACGAGGCCTTTTTCACCGGCACCACGCTTAAAAGCAATCTGCTGATCAACATTGGCTACGGCGATACCAGCAAACTTTACGGGCGCCTGCCGCGTCTGGACTTAGACGATGCCTGCGGGCTGGCGTAAGGAGCGATTATGACGACACCGGATAAACAAACCTTCCGCGACGCCATGGCCTGCGTTGGCGCGGCGGTCAATATCATCACCACCGACGGCCCTGCGGGGCTGGCAGGCTTCACCGCCAGCGCGGTGTGCAGCGTCACGGATTCACCGCCCACCCTGCTGGTGTGCCTGAACCGCGGCGCGTCCGTATGGCCAACGTTTAGCGAAAACCGAACCCTTTGCGTGAATACCCTGAGCGCCGGACAGGAGCCTTTATCTAACCTGTTTGGCGGGAAAACGCCGATGGAGGAACGCTTTGCCGCCGCCCGCTGGCAGACGGGCGACACGGGCTGCCCGCGCCTGGAGGATGCGCTGGCCTCGTTTGACTGCCGCATCAGCCAGGTGGTGAGCGTCGGCACCCATGACATTCTGTTTTGCGACATTGTTTCGATTATCCGCCACCCCGTGCCGCAAGGGCTGGTGTGGTTTGACCGCGGCTACCACGCGCTTATGCGCCCCGCCTGTTAACCCGCTCTAAGGAGACAGACCATGTTCGGATTTCCCCACTGGCAGTTGAAATCGACCTCCACAGACGCAGGCGTGGTCGCGCCGGATGAACGTCTCCCGCTCGGGCAGACGATGGTGATGGGCGTTCAGCACGCGGTCGCCATGTTTGGCGCCACGGTGCTGATGCCAATGCTGATGGGACTCGATCCCAACCTCTCCATTCTGATGTCGGGGATCGGCACGCTGCTGTTCTTTTTCGTCACCGGCGGGCGCGTGCCCAGCTATCTCGGATCCAGCGCCGCCTTTGTCGGAGTGGTCATCGCCACCACCGGGTTTAACGGCCAGGGGATCAACCCCAACCTGAGCGTGGCCCTCGGCGGCATCATCGCCTGCGGTCTGGTGTACACCCTGATTGGTCTGGTGGTGATGAAAATCGGCACGCGCTGGATAGAGCGAATGATGCCCCCGGTCGTGACGGGCGCCGTGGTGATGGCGATTGGCCTGAACCTCGCCCCGATTGCGGTCAGGAGCGTCTCCGCCTCGCCGTTTGAAAGCTGGATGGCAGTGATCACCGTGCTGTGCATCGGCCTGGTGGCGGTGTTCACGCGGGGCATGATCCAGCGGCTGCTGATCCTGGTCGGGCTGATTGTCGCCTGTCTGGTCTACGCCCTGCTGGCCAACGTTTTCGGTCTGGGCAAGCCGGTTGATTTTACCCTGCTGCATCAGGCCGCCTGGTTCGGCCTGCCGAAGGTCACCTCGCCCACCTTTAACGCTCAGGCGATGATGCTTATCGCACCGGTGGCGGTGATCCTGGTGGCGGAAAACCTGGGCCACCTGAAGGCGGTGGCGGGGATGACCGGGCGCAGCATGGATCCGTACATGGGCCGCGCGTTCGTCGGTGACGGGCTGGCGACCATGCTTTCCGGCTCCGTGGGCGGCAGCGGCGTCACCACCTATGCCGAAAATATTGGCGTGATGGCGGTGACCAAGGTCTACTCGACGCTGGTCTTCGTGGCGGCGGCGGTGATGGCGATGCTGCTCGGCTTCTCGCCGAAGTTCGGCGCGCTGATCCACACCATTCCGTCACCGGTCATCGGTGGGGCATCGATTGTGGTGTTTGGGCTGATCGCCGTGGCCGGGGCGCGCATCTGGGTGCAGCATCGGGTCGATCTCAGCCAGAACGGCAACCTGATTATGGTGGCGGTCACGCTGGTGCTGGGCGCGGGCGATTTTGCCCTGACGCTGGGCGGGTTTACGATTGGCGGGATTGGCACGGCGACCTTCGGCGCGATCCTGCTTAACGCCCTGCTGAGCAGCCGAATGGCCGCCGCGCCGCAGGGCGCCGTCGTGCATCAGGATTCCTGATTTAACGCCGCGCTGTCATTTTCTGGCAGCGTGTTTTTCTTCCGTTTGAGCTTTAACTCGCTCACCAGCACCCCGGCAACAATAAATGCCGCGCCCACCAGGGCCAGCAGCGGCAGACGCTCCCCGGCCAGTCGCCCGAAAATGCCCGCCCAGACCGGTTCACCGGTATAAATCACCGTCGCGCGGGTTGGCGATACGCTGCGCTGCGCCCAGTTCATGGTGACCTGAATAATGGCGCTGAAGATACCCAGCCCCAGTGCGACCACCACCAGACCGGTGGACATCGGCGGTACGGACTCGCCTGCCGGCACCATCGTCGCAAACGCCACCAGCGACGCGGTGGCAAGCTGCACCACCGTCACCCGCTTGACGTCGACCTTGCCCGCCCAGGCGCTAATCAGAATAATTTCCGCCGCAATGGCAATCGCCCCAATCAGGGTGATGATTTCGCCCGGCCCCAGCGCCAGCAGGTTATTTTCCGGCCCGGCCAGCAGGATCAGGCCGATAAACGCCAGCACGATGCCAATGCAGGACATCAGGCCCGGAATTCTGCCGAGACAGAGCCACTGCAATAGCGGCACCAGCGGTACGTACATCGCAGTGATAAACGCGGATTTGCTGCTGGAAATGGTCTGCAATCCCCACGTCTGCAGGCTGTAGCCCATCGCAATAGCTACGCCAATCGCTACCCCAGCCTTCAGCTCTTTGAGCGTTAACCCGCGCAGGGTTTTCAGGGAGATGAGCGCTACGGCAAGCGCCGCCGTCGCGAAGCGCAGGCCAACAAAAAAGAATGGATCGCTGAGGGTCACCGCGTACTGAACGGCCAGGAACGTCCCGCCCCAGAACATGGTGATGAGAATGAGGATGGCTTCCTGCGGTTTTATGGAGAATTTGAAGCGTGAGACAGACATGCGGCACTCGCGGTTAAGATCAATTCCCTAGTGTGCGTTGCCTTTGGTTACAGTTCAATGTTGCAGAAATAAAAAAACCGCCGGGAGATCCCGGCGGCAGGGTTCAACCCGGCGTGTTACTTACTGCTGCTGCCGTGGCTGTTTTTGCCCCCTTTCTTGCCAGCTTCAGATGCGCGTTGCGGGTCATTCTTGAAGTTGCCCCCGCTATGCTGGCCACCTTTACGGCCTGCTTCTGATGCTCTTTCACGGTCTTCTGCGAAATTACCTGAACCACCACGATGGTTTGCCATCTCTAACCTCCAGAATGTGAAACATTAGACATCATATTGCATTCAGTAAAAGAGGAATCTTTCACCTCGCAACACAAGGACAGTGCCTTTATCTGTGCCGCGTGAAACTAAGCTTAGTGGAATGCCGCTATCCGGCAAGCCGCAGGTAATATTCTGCAACATGAACTCAGCCTTTCGGGTGAGATGACGCGACGGGGATGCATAAGCCTTTCTTATCATTTCAAAAATCCATCGCCTAAAAGTTGTTTCATTTTGCTACAAAGCCCTCTTGTCATCATATTGTTATAAATCAAAGAAATGCCGTTCATTTTTGCAGTCTGGCTGTGATGGCATATCTTTAAAAGAACGCAGCGATCCGCTGTCAGAAAAACCAACGAGGAGTGATGCAAAATGGCAAAAGTTCTGGTGCTCTATTATTCCATGTATGGACACATTGAAACCATGGCTCACGCGGTAGCAGAAGGTGCAAACAGGGTTGATGGCGTTGAGGTTGTGGTGAAACGCGTACCGGAAACCATGCAGGCGGAAGCCTTCCTGAAAGCCGGGGGGAAAACACAAAACGCCCCGGTCGCCACCCCGCAGGAGCTGGCGGATTATGATGCCATTATCTTCGGCACCCCGACCCGCTTCGGCAATATGTCGGGCCAGATGCGCACCTTCCTCGATCAAACCGGCGGGCTTTGGGCATCCGGGGCGCTCTACGGCAAACTCGCCAGCGTATTCAGCTCTACCGGGACCGGCGGCGGTCAGGAGCAGACGATTACCTCAACCTGGACTACCCTTGCTCATCACGGGATGGTGATTGTGCCGATTGGCTACGGCGCGCAGGAGCTGTTTGACGTTTCCCAGGTGCGCGGCGGTACGCCGTACGGCGCAACCACCATTGCCGGTGGGGATGGCTCACGTCAGCCAAGCAATGAAGAACTGGCTATCGCCCGCTATCAGGGTGAATACGTCGCGGGTCTGGCCAAAAAACTGAACGGCTAACACCCAACAGGAGGACAAGCATGCCAACTCAAGAATCCAAAGCTCACCACGTGGGCGAATGGGCAAGTTTACGCAACACCTCTCCGGAGATTGCCGAAGCTATCTTTGAAGTCGCAAAATACGACGAGAAGCTGGCCGAGCAGATTTGGGAGGAAGGTAACGATGAGGTGCTGGTGCGCGCCTTCGAAAAAACGGATAAAGACTCGCTCTTCTGGGGCGAGCAAACCATCGAACGTAAAAACGTCTAAGCGTTTCCCCCCGCCGCAGCGGGGGGTTCTCCTTTACTTCGCCGCGTTATTCATGACCGCATTGAATTTATCGACAGGACAGAAGCCGTTCGCATCCACCGGGCAGCCTTTCAGCTCCAGCGTCACGCGCTGCGCAGGGGACTGCAGCGACAGCACGCTGGCGTTACGCAGCTGCTCTGCGCTCTGGTAGACATACTCAATTTTCATCAGCTCCTGGTTGGCGTTTTTGTCATGCCAGCGCTGGAAGACAATTTTGCCGCCAATCGGGGTGCGCTCCTGCTGGTCGTGCAGCTGATACGGTTTGAAATCCAGGGCAGTCAGCAGGGAAGCAATGTTCGAGTCATGCCCCACCAACAGGGTGATTTTCGGCGCTTTCGCCTGTTCGGTGACCAGGGTTTTATCGATATATTTCACCAGCGGCTTCGCCACGTTTTGCGCCACCTCGGTAGAGGTAAACAGCGAGTCCTGATAGCCGTTCTTCAGCTTCGACAGCACGCGCCACTGCTGGTCGGTTTTGATTTCGCCCCAGGCCACCTGGTCGGCCGGGAAGCCTTCGTAATACTGCAGCGTAAACGCGTCCACCAGCGAGTTGCCCACCTTCAGCGGCCCGGATACGCCAGGCTCTTTTTCATAGTCGGCGCTGAAGGAATCTTTCGCGTCTGCCAGCGAGCAGACCTTTTTCTCCTTGCAGGACGGGGAATCCGCGTAGTTCGTCAGCTGCTCCAGCAGCTTATAGCTTTCACCAAGCTGCATTTTCTGCCGCTCGGACTCCATCGCCTTGAGCGCTTTTTCGCGGAATTCCGGCGAGTTATCGGTAATCACCGGATTGAAGGTCGGATCCATGGTGCCCATTTTTTCCTGATGGTGCACGGGAACGTCGCAGCCCGGGAACGCGCCGATGATAAAGAACTGCGCGGTGGCAACGGTACGCTGCAGGCTGTTAGCGTAAGCGTAAACGCTATCCGCCGCTGGACACTCTCCCGTCTTCACCATCCCCTGCTGCGCCAGCCACTCTCGCATGTAATGGCCCATATAGACTTCCAGCACGCCACCCTTGGTAGTGAGCTGACCGCCCGGCACCTCCCACTCCGGCCACTGCTTCGGCGTGGACTGCTCCAGCACGCTGCCGTTATTGGCCAGCGGCGCGCGCAGGTTATGGCGACTCATGATTAAAACTTGCTCCAGCTGATACCCTTCCGGCGTCTCTTGCGCCTGCACGCCAAACGTTGCTGAAATGGAACCGGCGACTGCCAGCGCGAGTAGTGCTTTTCTCATCCCTAATTCCTCACTCGTTTTAAAATGTCGCGCTCAGTGTGACAGATTGGTGACAATTTTCCGGGAAGCATTTCTCAAACTGATGATTAACGTGCTTACGGTGCGTGCCAATTAGTTTTATAATAAAACCACACCCTACCGGAGAATTGACCGTGAAACGTACCCGCCTCGAAGAGAGCACCTGCCCCGTCGCCCGTTCGCTGG
Organism: Enterobacter sp. 120016; assembly: GCF_018383635.1. NCBI lineage: Bacteria > Pseudomonadati > Pseudomonadota > Gammaproteobacteria > Enterobacterales > Enterobacteriaceae > Enterobacter > Enterobacter sp. 120016. The sequence continues at coordinate 118,341 of NZ_JAHAWC010000003.1, forward strand.
ATATCATCGGCGACTGGTGGTCGCTGCTGATCGTACGCGACGCGCTGCGCGGGGTTAAACGCTTCGGCGAGTTCCAGAAAAGCCTCGGCATCGCGAAAAACATGCTGACCACGCGGCTCAAGCTGCTGGTCGACGAAGGCATTCTCCGGCTTCAGCCCGCGTCCGACGGCAGCGCCTGGCAGGAGTATGTCCTGACCGAGAAAGGGCGCGCCCTGCAAACGGTGCTGGTTGCATTGTCCCAGTGGGGCAATGAATTTTTGTTTGCTGAAAACGAATGCGGCACCGTGCTGGTCGATGCTGAACAGCGCAAACCCCTGCGCAAGCTGGCGCTTATCGCCGACGATGGGCGCGAACTGACGCCTGAAGAGATCGTGGCTAAACTCCCCTCCTGATCGTTCCCGACGGCAAAAGCACAAAACGATCGCCAAAATGGTTGCATTATAAAACCAAATAGCCGAGAGTTAATTCAGTTTCATCTTGAAACCAAACAACCCACTTTGCCTTGAGGTAACACACGATGACTACGCAAATCACCACCGCCCTGATTACGGGCGCCTCTTCCGGGATCGGTGCCGTCTATGCCGATCGTCTTGCCGCGCGCGGTGCCAACCTGGTGCTGGTTGCCCGCCGCGAGGATCGCCTGAAAACCCTCGCTGCAGACCTGCGCGCGCGCTATGGCGTAGCCGTCGATATTCTGGTCGCCGATCTTACCGATGAAGCCGGGATCCGCGCCGTGGAAGAGGAGCTGCGCAGCAATACCGCCATTGATACGCTCGTTAACAACGCGGGCACCGCGCAGATGGCACCGTTCCTTGCGGGCGAGGTGGCGCAGCATCAGGCCATTAACACCCTGAACACCACGGCGCTGATGCGTCTGACCTACGCCATCCTGCCCCGCCTGGCGCAGAACAATCGCGGCACGCTGATCAATATCGCGTCCGTGCTGGCCCTGCACGTACGGGCGGGCAGCGCGCTCTACAGCGCCACCAAGGCGTGGGTACTGAGCTTTACCCGTGGGTTACAGGAAGATTTTGCCGACAGCAGCGTGCGCATTCAGGCCGTACTGCCCGCCGCCACGGCGACAGAAATCTGGAGCCATTCAGGCGTCACGGTGAACGATCTGCCGGAAGGATCGGTAATGACCACCGACGATATGGTGGATGCCTCGCTGGCGGGTCTGGATCAGGGTGAACCGATCACCATCCCGCCGATGCATGACGCAGGCCTGTGGGACCGCTACGAAGCGGCGCGCCTTGAGCTGTTCAACAGCGCGCGCACCGGCATTCCGGCACCGCGCTACGTAAAACAGTAGCCTAACGCTCAAGCTGGTCGCCGTACTCGCTCATCCAGGCGGCCAGCGGCGAGAGCGCGTCCTGCAGGGTTAACCCCAGCCCGGTGATCTGATACTCCACGCGCGGCGGGATCTCCGGGTAGACCGTCCGCGTCACCAGCCCGCGCTGCTCGAACAGCCTAAGCTGCTTCGTCAGCTCTTTCTGCGTGATGGGGGCAGCGGCACGCAGCAGATCGCCAAAGCGTACGGGCGTGTTGAACACAATCAGGCGGTAGAGAATGGGGATTGCCCACTTACCGGATATCAGGTTGACAAACTGCGTCATCGGGCAGGTATACGCCTCAGATTTTTTTTCGCAGCACACCTCCAGCCTTTCTGCCATAGCACACCTCTTGCCTCGTTAGTATCCATTTGGTACCTGGTTTCCTTTCGATACTAACGTTTCTATAGTGCTTTCTCCAGTGACATTTCAGGAGAAGAACATGGGTCGTTTAACAGATAAATATACGCTGATCACCGGCGGCACCAGCGGCATCGGTCTTGCCACCGCGCAGGCGTTTATCGCCGAAGGCGCGCACGTCGCCGTGACCGGACGTAACCCGGAAACGCTCGCCGAAGCAAAACGTATTCTGGGCGATAAGGCCTGGGTGATCCCGACCGATGCGGGAGATATCTCGTCGCAAAAAGCGCTGGCGGACACCCTCGCCGCCCGCTGGCCGCGCCTGGACGCGGTGTTTCTCAACGCGGGCGACGTGACGCACGCGCCGCTGGAAGCCTGGCAGGAGGATGCCTGGGACCGCCTGATGGGCATCAACCTGAAGGGACCGTTCTTTTTAATTCAGGCGCTGCTGCCGCTGCTGAATAACCCATCGTCGGTGATCCTCTGCGGCTCCGTAAGCGCACGCATCGGCCTGCCCACCAGCAGCGCGTATGCCGCAAGCAAGGCCGCCCTGCTGTCGCTGGCGCGCACGCTGTCGGCGGAGCTGCTGCCGCGCGGGATCCGCGTCAACGGTCTGAGCCCCGGCCCGGTAGAAACCCCGGCGTTTACGAAGACGGGCCTAAGCGATGAGGCGCTTAACGCAATGATGGCAGAGGTCATTAAGCTGGTGCCGCTCGGCAGAATGGGCTCGACGACGGAGCTGGCAAAAGCCGCGCTCTATCTGGCGTCCGACGAGTCGAGCTACACAGTGGGAACGGAGCTGCTGGTCGACGGCGGAATGGGGAGTTTGTAACTCAAAAGGCGCTGATGCCGGTGACGATGCCGACATACAGCGCCGCCCATACGCAGGCGGAAATCAGGCTGACGGCGTAGACCTTTGCTGCATTCAGCCTGAGCATCCCCGCCGCCAGCGGGACGATGTAGCGCAACACCGCCAGAAAGCGCGACGTAAACAGCACGACGACACCGTTCTTTTGCAGCTGATGCTGTACCCGCAAAAACTTATCGGCATGCTTTGAGGTAAAACGCGTGACCAGCCGGGTGTGCCCCATCAGCTGGCCAATATGGTAGTTCAGCACCGAACCCGCCGCTGCTCCCATTACCACGGCGAGCCACGCCAGCGAAGGAGGCATGCTCGCCTGGCTGACGGTTATGCCCGCCAGCAGCATCACCGAGGCGGGCGGCAGCACGGAGGAGATCAGCACCGTCGATTTACTCAGCGCCATCATAAATAACAGCGCGAAAAGATGTGCCGGATACAGCGCAAAATGATTCAGCAGATTATCAAACCACGCCATTTTCCTCTCCTCCGTTGATTATATAATCCTCCATTAGAAATGAATTACCTTAAATAAACCCTCAACGCTTTATTAATAAGATTCTCCTAAACCGTTCTTAAACATTATTTAATTTCCCGAGCGGCAATATCAAATAAGCGTATTATTTCTCACGTTTTACAACGATCTCGTTATGGCGAGGCTCCTGTACAAATACACGTTATCGCTCTGGTAGGTTCGAGAGAACCGGCACAGGGTAAAACAGGCACTGTCGAATCAAGGCTTTGTCAGTATAACTTCCCTCACGGGATACGGTGTACAGTGCTGAACCCAGGACGTGGGGATCTCCTCTTCGACATGCCCTGTCTTGCTCGCCCCTGAGAGATGTTATTATTCAAAGGGAATTCACTATGTCTTACGCTATTCACAACCAAAACCTGGCATTCAATGACAGCGCGATCGCGCAATATATGAATACCGACTTTATTGTCCTCGATATTTCATTATGCGTGGCGCTGGCGCGCGAGCAATTCTTCGAAAAATTAAAAGACGACGATATTCCGTCTCATATTTTTATTGAAGACAATGGCCGCCTGGCGGGTATGATTGCCGTGCGTAAATTGCTGCAGACCCCCGACACGGTACAGCCGGTGAAATCGCTGATGATTTCGCAGTTTTTGCAGGTAAAACCGGAGGATGAACGTGCTGACGTTGCCGGGCTGCTGGCGCACGGCGGCGCGGACGTGGTGCCCGTGGTCACCCACGGCAAGCTGGTCGGCTGCCTGACCGAGCGCGAAATCGCCCATCTGCTGGAAGATGACGTCACCGAAGATGCTCAGCTTCAGGGGGCGACGCTGCCGCTGGAGAAGCCCTATCTGGACACTAGCCCGTACAGCCTGTGGAAGAAACGCTCCGTCTGGCTGCTGCTGCTGTTTGTCGCGGAGGCCTATACCAGCTCGGTGATCCAGCATTTTGAAGAGGCGCTGGAGTCCGCCATCGCGCTGGCGTTCTTTATTCCGCTGCTGATCGGCACGGGCGGCAACAGCGGGACGCAGATCACTTCCACGCTGGTGCGCGCCATGGCGCTGGGGGAAGTCCGTCTGCGCGACGTTGGCCGCGTGCTGCGTAAAGAGATGACCACCTCGCTGATGATTGCCGCCACGCTCGGTATCGCCGGGTGTATCCGCGCCTGGATGATGGGGATTGGGCTGGAAATCACGCTTATCGTCAGCCTGACGCTGGTGTGCATTACGCTGTGGAGTGCGATTGTGTCATCCGTCATCCCGATGGTGCTCAAGCGCTGCGGCATTGACCCGGCGGTCGTCTCCGCGCCGTTTATCGCGACGCTTATCGACGGCACCGGGCTGATTATCTACTTTAAGATCGCGCAATATACGCTGGGGCTGGAGTAACGCTGACCTTGCCGGGTGGCGCTACGCTTACCCGGCCTACCATTTAACACGGGCCACCGTCGGCCAGCGCTCTCACCGCCCGCCCAAACGCCTCAATCGCCAGGGCAACATCCTCAGCCATCACCGATTCCGCCGGATGGTGGCTGACGCCCCCCTTGCAGCGCACAAACAGCATGCCGACCGGCCAGCGTTCTGCCAGCGCGATGGTGTCATGCCCGGCACCGCTCGGCAGCGATAATGAGCGCCCCTGCACCGATTCAACGGCCTGTCCCAGCAGATCCTGCAAGCGCGCATCGCACGGCGTGGCGGCGATACGGTAAAACTCCTCGGCGCTGAAGCTCAGCCCGCGACGAGCGGCAATGGCCTGCGCCTGCGCCAGCAGTTCCGCGAGCAGCGCGTCAAGCGGGCCGTCCTGCGGGCCGCGAATATCCAGAGAGAGCGCAACCTCGCCCGGAATAACGTTGACCGCGCCGGGCAGGCAGCGCAGCTCCCCGACCGTCGCCACCCGATTACCGCCCTGCTGTCGGGTGGTGTTTTCGATCAGCACCATCCATTCGGCGGCGGCGGCCAGGGCATCCTTACGGTGATTCATCGGCACAGTTCCCGCGTGTCCGGCCTCCCCGGTGAAGCGGCAGTTGAGGCGGCGCGCGCCGTTAATGGCTTCCACCACGCCCAGCGCCAGACCTTCCTGCTCCAGACACGGCCCCTGTTCGATGTGCAGCTCCAGACAGGCGCTGAAATCGTCCTGATGGCGCGCCGCAAGCGCCACGCGGGCGGGGTCGAGCCCCGCCTGCACCATCGCCTGCGCTACGCTGATGCCGCTGGCATCGCAGGTCTCCAGCCAGCCCTGCGGCCAGGTGCCCGTGATGCCCCGGCTGCCTAGCAGGGTGATGCCAAAACGGGTCCCCTCTTCGTCGCCAAACCCGACAATCTCGATGGCCTGCGCCAGATGCACACCCTGCTGGTGCAGGCTGTCCACCACCTCAATGGCGGTGAGCACCCCGAGCATGCCGTCGTAGCGCCCGGCGTTGCGTACGGTGTCCAGATGCGAGCCGAGCAGCACCGCCTGCGCCCCTTCCTGCGCGCCCTCATAGCGTCCACAGATATTGCCCACGCTGTCCTGCCAGACGGTCATTCCCGCCTGGCGCATCCACTCTCCGACCAGCTGGTTGGCCTGCAGATGCTGGGTGGAAAGATAGACCCTGGTCAGCGCATCCGGGGTTTCGCTGATGACGGCCAGCGCGTCGGCGCGCGCCATCACCCGTTCTGCCGCCGGGCTCATTGCGGCGTCTCGCGGCGATAGTGGTCCCACGCGGCCTGCATGGCGGCACCCTGCGTGGTGGTGAATTTCAGGTAGTTCAGCACCGACTCCAGCGCGCTCAGGGTGGTCATCACGCAGTCTTTGCGCGCGTTGTAGCCCATGGTGCCAATGCGCCACACTTTGCCGTGCAGCGGGCCAAACGAGGTGCCGATTTCAATCCCGAAATCCTCCAGCATCAGCTTACGCACCTGGTCGCCGTTGACGCCCTGCGGAATGACCACGCCCAGCACGTTGTTCATCTTGTGCTTCAGATCGCCGAAGGTCTCCAGCCCCATCGCCTGAATGCCCTTCAGCAGCGCATCGCCGTGCAGCTTATGGCGGGCGATGCCGTTATCCAGCCCTTCCTGCAGGATCAGCCGCGCGCATTCGCGAGCGCCAAACAGCGCGGTGGTCGCTTCGGTGTGGTGGTTCAGCCGCTCCGGTCCCCAGTAGTCCATCACCATGCCGAGATCGAAGTAGTTGGAGTAGATCATCTCCTCGTCGCCGTCGCGGTGGGCGTCGGTGCGAATGCCCTCCTCAACGCATTTGCGGCGGCGGATCTCCTCCTCCATGCGCGCGCTCAGGGTGATCGGCGACGTGCCCGACGGGCCGCCGAGGCATTTCTGCATCCCGGCCGAGACGGCATCCAGCCCCCAGGCGTCGGTCTCCAGCGCGTTGCCGCCGAGCGACGCGGTGGCATCGGTGTAAAACAGCACGTTGTAGCGGCGGCAGATGGCACCCAGCTCGGCGAGCGGCTGCAGCATGGTGGTGGAGGTGTCGCCCTGCACGGTCAGCAGCAGGCGCGGGCGAATACGCTTAATCGCATCCTCGACCTGGTCCGGGGTAAACACCTCGCCCCACGGCACCTCAATGGTATGCACCTCCGCGCGGCAGCGGCGGGCAATTTCGCACAGCAAATGACCAAAGCGGCCAAAGACCGGCACCAGCACCTTATCTCCCGGGCGAATGGCGGAGACCAGAATGGCTTCAATTCCCGCGCGGGAGGTGCCGTCCACCAGCATCGTCCAGCGGTTCTCGGTGCGGAACACGCCGCGATAGAGCGCCATCACCTCGTTCATGTAGTGGGTCATGGCCGGATCGTACTGGCCGATCAGCTGGCTCGACATGGCGCGCAGCACGCGCGGGTCGGCGTTGATCGGGCCCGGCCCCATCAGCAGGCGCTGGGGCGGGTTGATTTGCGGAAAGCGTGCGATATCCATTTTTCAGTCCTTATCAGTTGAGGCCGCGCACGGAGGAGATGAACTGCTTCAGTTCCGTGGTCTGCGGGTTGGCGAACAGCGTTTTGCTGTCGCCCTGCTCCCAGACTTTCCCCTGGTGCATAAACACCACGCGGTCGCCCACTTCGCGGGCAAAATTCATTTCATGGGTAACCAGTATGAGCGTCATCCCCTCGGCCGCCAACTGCTCCAGCACCTTGAGCACTTCGCCCACCAGCTCCGGGTCGAGCGCGGAGGTGATCTCGTCACAGAGTAAAACTTTAGGCGACATGGCCAGCGCCCGGGCAATGGCCACGCGCTGCTGCTGGCCGCCGGAGAGGCTCGACGGGTAGTAATCCAGACGATCGCCTAAGCCCACTTTCTCCAGCATCTGCTGCGCCAGCGCCCGGCATTCGGCGGCGCTTTTCTTCAGCACCCGACGCGGGGCGAGCATTACGTTTTCCAGCGCCGTCATGTGCGGGAACAGGTTGAAGCTCTGGAACACCATCCCGACCGAGCGGCTGATTTCACGCGCCTGAGAATCCCGGTCGGTAATGGTCATGCCGCCCAGCTTGATGCTGCCGTCCTGATAGCCTTCCAGTCCGTTGATGCAGCGCAGCAGCGTGCTTTTGCCCGATCCGCTGCGCCCGATGATGGAGATCACCTGGCCCATGTCGATATCCAGATCGACGCCCTTGAGCACGTGGTTATCGCCGTAGTACTTCTGCACCTGATTAATGGTGATGAGAGGCATTGAATTTCGTCTCCAGATAGCGGCTGTAGCGCGACAGCGGATAACACAGAATAAAGTAGCCGAGCGCCACCAGCGCAAAGACCTTAAACGGCTGATACGTCACGTTGGTCAGCATGGTCCCGGCCTTGGTCAGCTCGATAAAGCCGATAATCGACGCCAGCGCGGTGCCCTTGATCACCTGCACGGCAAAGCCGACCGTCGGGGCGATGCCGATGCGCAGCGCCTGCGGGGCGACGACGCGAAACAGGGTCTGGCCAAAGGTCAGCCCCAGGCAGCGCGAGGCTTCCCACTGCCCTTTCGGCAGCGCGCGAATGCTACCGAACCAGATGTCGAGCAGAAACGCGCTGGTGTAGAAGGTGAGCGCCAGCGACGCGGCGGTCCACGGCGAGACGTCGATGCCGAATAGCGCCACGCCGAAGAAGGCCAGGAACAGCTGCATAAGCAGCGGCGTGCCCTGAAACAGCTCAATATAGCCGCGGATGATGCGCTTCACCGTGCGCCCGCCGGTGAGGCGCAGCAGCAGGAGCGGCAGCGTCACCGCCGCCCCGCCAACAAACGCCACCAGCGACAGCAGCACCGTCCAGCGTCCGGCCAGCAGCAGGTTGCGAATAATGTCCCAGTCGGTAAAGGTGGTCATCATGCCTGCACCCCCAGCCATTTCCGTCCTGCCGCCATCATCAGCTGGCGCAGGGTAATCGACAGCGCTAAGTAAATGCCAGTTGTCACCAGATAGACCTCAAAGCTCAGAAACGTCCTGGACTGGATCAGGTTGGCGGCGAAGGTCAGCTCTTCATACGAGACCTGCGACACCACCGACGAGCCGAGCATCACAATAATGCACTGGCTAACCAGCGCCGGGTAAATGCGCTGCAGCGCGGGCGGCAGCACCACGCGAATAAAGGTCTGCAGGCGGGTCAGCCCCAGCACGCGTCCGGCTTCCCACTGCCCTTTTGGCGTGACCTGAATGCCCGCGCGGATAATCTCGGTGCTGTAGGCACCGAGGTTCACCACCATGGCCAGCAGCGCCGCTTCCCCCGCCGTCATCTTCAGTCCCAGATTCGGCAGGCCGAATACGATGAAAAACAGCTGCACGACAAACGGCGTGTTGCGGATGATTTCCACGTACGCGCCCCAGATCCGGCTGAACCAGGTGGTGCGTCCGCTGCGGATCGCCGCCCCGAAAATCCCTATCGCCAGCCCGCCGACGGTCGCCATCACCGTCAGCTGAACGGTGACCCACAGCCCCGCCAGCAGCTCCGGCCAGTGCGGCCAGAGCGCGGAGAAATCAAGTTGCTCCGTCATCGGCTCAGGCGCCAAGGTTTGCCGGCAGCGGGGCCTTCAGCCATTGCTCAGACAGGCCGTTCAGCGTGCCGTCCTTGATGCCCTGCTCAATCAGCGCATCCACTTTTGCCTTCAGGGCCGGTTCGTTTTTCTTCAGCCCAATAAAGCACGGCGAATCTTTCAGCATAAAGCTCGGCACGGGGGCTTTATCCGCGTTCTGGCGCGAAATAGCCGCCACCACGAGGTTGCCGGTTGCCACGTACTGCACCTGTCCGGAGAGGTAGGCGGAGAGCGTGGTGTTGTTATCTTCGTAGCGCTTCACGTCCGCGTCTTTCGGCGCCAGGCCGGTCAGCACCATGTCCTCCACCGCTCCGCGCGTCACGCCGATGGTTTTTCCGCTCAGCGCGGCGGCGTCCTTCAGCTCGGCCCCTTTCGGCCCAAACACGCCGAGGAAGAACGGCGCGTAGGCGCGGCTGAAGTCGATCACCTTCTCGCGCTCCGGGTTTTTACCGAGGCTTGAAATGACCAGATCCACCTTATCGGTTTGCAGGTAAGGCACGCGGTTGGCGCTGGTCACCGGCACCAGCTGCAGCTTGAGCTTCATCTGTTTGGCCAGATAGCGCGCCATGTCGATGTCATAGCCCTGCGGCTGCAGATCGGTCCCCACCGAGCCAAACGGCGGGAAGTCCTGCGGAACGGCAATGCGAATGGTGCCGCGCTTCTCGATATCCTGAAGCTGGTCAGCCTTTGCCGGCAGCTGTGTGAAGAGGCATGCGGCCCCGGCCAGTGCAATCAACAATTTTTTCATGGTGCTTCCCCGTAACGTTAACATGAAACAAAAGATTCTTTGAATGTGATTTTGCAACTAATGTGCCAGATAAGGCGAAGCGGGAAATATTCTTGTAACGCCTGATAAAACGCGGACGGGTCGAAAAAACCTGCGTTTTTTCGACCCGCCATATGCACCATTTTAATGCAAAGCACCAGCCTGATGCCCCATTATCGCTGTTCGAGTTCGTCCAGCTGCTGGTAGAGGGAGGCAATGTCGTGAATGCGCGGACGGCCTTTATCGAGAATTTCATGCAGGAAGGCATTCGCCAGCAGGTTGATCAGGCTGTTGACCGAGGAATAGCTGTCATAGGCCGAGACGCTGTCCAGCGGGGCGCAGAGCTGCCAGCTCGCCAGCGGAAACAGGCTGTGCGCCTGCGGCTCGCACATCAGCAGCACCGGAATACCGCTGCTCTGAAGCTGCTGCATCAGCGGGCGGATAATGCGCGGGCGGCGGCGAAAGGCCATCATGACCACCAGATCGTCCGGCGTTAAGTCCACCAGCTCTTCGCCCAAGCTCTGCCCCGGCTGCGGCAGGACCAGCACCTGACCGCGCGCCTGCAGCAGCTGCTGGCGCAGGTGCAGCGCCGCCGGATAGGCGTTACGCATGCCGATAATGACGATGCGCCGCGCCTTCACCATGCAGGCCATGGCGTCGGCAAACTGCTGCGCGTTGAGGGCATTGACCCACTGGGTCAGGTTCGCCATCTCCTGCTTATAGTGGCGCGCCAGCAGCGTGTTCCCCTGCACCGCGTCGCGGTTATCGGTGAGCGGCATCCCGCTCTGGCGCAGGGTGCGCAACTCGTCGCGCATGTCCTTATATTTCTCATAGCCCAGACGCTTAAACAGACGGCTGACCGTGGCTTTCGACACCCCGCTCAGCTGCGCCAACTCGGCGCTGTTGTAGCTAATCAGATCGTCAAAATGATCGAAAATAAAATCCGCCACCCGCTGCTCCTGCGGCGACAGCGACGGGTACTGTGCTTTCAGACGTTCATCCAGTTGTTCCATAGCGCCTCTGTAACTTTTGTTTCATCACATTTTGCCTTTCATTCTACCTTTCATTATACGTGCCAGTTTACTGAAACTTTTCTTTCAGAACTGGAACAGCTTTTGCAGCACCTTGTGACTTTCAGGGTTACGAGGACGCTTCATGCAAAGTAATGTCTCCACGCACGGCATGGCCGTTGCGCCCCACCATCTTGCCAGCCAGAGCGCGCTGGCGGTGCTGCGCGAAGGCGGCAGCGCGATAGAGGCGATGGTCGCCGCGGCGGCCACCATTGCCGTGGTTTATCCGCACATGAACGGGCTGGGCGGCGACGGCTTCTGGCTTATCGTGCCGCCGGACGGCGAACCTGTCGCCATTGACGCCAGCGGCGCGGCGGGATCGCGCGCGACGCTCGCCGCCTACGACGGGCTGGCGCATATCCCCCATCGAGGCCCCCGCGCGGCGCTGACCGTCGCCGGCACGGTGAGCGGCTGGGACGAGGCGCTGAAGGTCTCGCGCGAGATGACCGGCAAGGCGCTGCCGCTGGCCCGCCTGCTGGCCGACGCCATTGACTATGCGCAGAACGGCACCCCGGTCACGGCCTCACAGGCCCATGCCACCGCCAGCAAATTCGACGAGCTGAAATCCATCCCCGGCTTCGCGGAAACCTGGCTGGTGGACGGTAAGCCGCCGCAGGTCGGGAGCCGCTTTTACCAGCCCGCCATGGCCACGACCCTGACGCGCCTGGCGGAAGACGGTCTGGACAGCTTTTACCGCGGCCCGCTGGCGGACGTGCTGGCGCACGGCATGGAGACGCTGGGCCTGCCCGTAACGCTGGCCGATTTACACGCCCACGCTGCCCGGCGCACCGCGCCGCTGAGGCTGCAGCATCAGCAGGGGGAGATCTTTAACCACGCCCCGCCGACGCAGGGGCTGGTCTCGCTGGCGATACTCGGCATCACCGACCGCCTGAACATGGCGGAGGCCGACGACGCCGACACCGTTCACCGCATCGTTGAAGCCACCAAGCTGGCCTTTGGCCTGCGCGACGCCCACATCACCGACCCGCGCGAGCTGAAAACCGATATTCAGGGTCTGCTGGATCACGCCGCTCTGCAGGCGCTTGCCGACAGGGTTGACGACGGCCGCGCCGCGCCGTGGGGCACCGGAAAAGGCCCCGGCGATACGGTGTGGATGGGGGTAATGGACAACAGCGGGCTTGCCGTGTCGTTTATCCAGAGTATCTATCACGAGTTCGGCAGCGGCGTGGTCCTGCCCGACACCGGCATCGTCTGGCAGAACCGGGGCGCATCGTTCAGCCTCGATCCGGCTCATCTTCTGGCCCTCGCGCCGGGCAAGCAGCCTTTCCATACCCTGAACCCGGCGGCGGCGCGCCTCAGGGACGGGCGCGTAATGGTCTACGGCTCCATGGGCGGCGACGGCCAGCCGCAAACCCAGGCCGCGATCTTTACCCGCTACGCGATTCAGGGCGTGCCATTACAGGAAAGCATTTCCCGCCCGCGCTGGCTGCTGGGACGTACCTGGGGACAAACCTCGGACACGTTAAAGCTGGAAGGACGCTTTAGCGCTGAGACGGTCTCGCAGCTCCGCGCGCGGGGACACGAGGTGGAAATATTCCCTGACTTCAGCGAAGCGATGGGCCACGCGGGCGCGATTGTTCGCCACCCCAACGGGCTGTTCGAAGGGGCATTTGACCCGCGCAGCAACGGCGCGGCCGCCGGATTCTGAGGAGAAAAAATGACGACACCACAACCCGACTGGCAGGCGTATCTTGCGCAAATGGAGTCCGTGCTCGGCGTAGAGCTGGACGATGCCCGCCGCGCCGAGCTGCAATTGCAGTTCAGCCGCATTGCCACCCTGGCCGCCCCGCTGATGGCGCTGCCGCTCGACGACCGTCTGGAGATCGCAGGAGTATACAAAGCATGAGGCTACACGAGATGAGTATCAGCGCGATCCAGCATGCGCTGAGCGCAGGCGAGCTGAGCGCTCGCGAGGTTGCCCGCCAGACGCTGGAGGCGATTGCGCGCGTGAACCCGCAGATTAACGCCTGGACCGCCGTGACGGAAGAACGCATGCTCGCCGAAGCCAAGAGCATCGACACCCTTCGCCGCGAGAAGCGCCCCCTGCCGCCGCTGGCGGGCGTGCCCTACGCGGTAAAAAACCTGTTCGACGTTGCCGGCCACACCACCCTTGCCGGGGCCGAGCTGTTCAGCCAGCGCCCCGCCGCCGCCGCTGACAGCTTCGCGGTGCGCCAGCTGCGCAGCGCGGGCGGGCTGCTGACCGGAATGGTGAATATGGACGCCTACGCCTACGGCTTCACAACCGAAAACAGCCACTACGGCACCACGCGTAACCCGCACGATCTAGCGCGCATTGCGGGCGGGTCCTCCGGCGGTTCAGCCGCCGCCGTGGCCGCCGGGCTGGTGCATTTTTCGCTCGGCACCGACACCAACGGCTCGATTCGCGTTCCGGCCTCCCTGTGCGGCATCTACGGCCTGAAGCCCACCTTTGGCCGCCTGTCGCGATCCGGCAGCCATCCGTTCGTCGCGAGCCTGGATCATATCGGCCCCTTTGCCCGCCGCGTGTGCGACCTGGCGTCCGTATACGACGCGCTGCAGGGGCGGGACACCAGCGACGGTTTTCAGGCAGAGAGCTCGCGCGAGCAGACGCGTCCCCTGCTCGACCGGGGGCTTGACGGCCTGCGCTGCGCGGTGCTCGGCGGCTACTTCACCACCTGGTGCGACGCGGATGCCAGAGACGCCGTGGCGCGGGTGGCGAAGGCGCTCGACGTGCAGGATGAGCTGCAGTTCCCGGACGCCGAGCTGGCGCGCTCCGCGGCGTTTATCATCAGCGCCTCCGAAGGGGGAAACCAGTACCTGCCCGCGCTTCGCCGCGAGCCCGAGCGTTTTGAGCCGCATTCCCGCGAACGCCTGCTGGCCGGGGCGATGATACCCTCCGCCTGGTACATTCAGGCCCAGCGGTTTCGCGCGCACGCCCGGCAGGCGTTTAAAACCCTGTTCGCGCAGGCCGACGTGCTGATCGCCCCGGCGACGCCGCGCAGCGCGACGCTCGCGGGTGAGCAGACCATGGAGATTAACGGCCAGCCGCTCCCCGTCCGCGCCAGCATGGGGATGCTGACCCAGCCGATTTCGTTTTTGGGCCTGCCCGTGACCACCGTTCCGCTGCGCACCGCCCAGGGTGCGCCGATTGGCCTGCAGCTGATTGCCGCGCCGTTTAACGAGCAGGCCTGCCTTCGCGTCGCGCGCGTGCTGGAGGAGAGTGGCATCACCGATGCCCGCCCGGCGGAGGTGGCCGCATGATGAATCACGATGACATTAACCTGCCGTGGGTGGTTGCCGAGGTAACCGCCGCGTTTTACCGCTATGAAGACGCGCTGGTCAGCAACAACGTTGCGGTGCTGGACGAGCTGTTCTGGCACGACAAAAACACGGTGCGTCTGGGGGCAGGTGAAAACCTGTACGGGATTGATGAAATCCGCGCCTTTCGCGCGGCGCGCCCGTCCGCCGGTTTACAGCGGACGTTGCGCCACACCGTTATCACCACCTTCGGTGAGGATTATGCCGTATGCAGCACCGAGTTTACCCGGGAGGGCACGGAACGCATTGGCCGCCAGCAGCAGACGTGGGTGCGGTTTGCCTACGGGTGGCGGATCGTGGCGGCGCAGGTGAGTTTGATGGTGTAACGCTGAAAAACCTGCCCGGTGGCGCTGCGCTTACCGGGCCTACAATGTCCCGTATGCCCTGTGGGTTCTGTAGGCCGGGTAAGGCGCAGCCGCCACCCGGCTAAATACGGCACGCTTACTTCTGAAACGGATGCACCTGCCGCCCCGGTCGCCCCAGCAGCAGACGTGGGTGCGGTTTGCCTGCGGGTGGCGGATCGTGGCGGCGCAGGTGAGTTTGATGGTGTAACGCTGAAAAACCTGCCCGGTGGCGCTTACCGGGCCTACAATGTCCCGTATGCCCTGTGGGTTCTGTAGGCCGGGTAAGGCGCAGCCGCCACCCGGCTAAACACGGCACACTTACTTCTGAAACGGATGCTCCTCCCGCCAGTGGTCGGCAATCTGCTGACGGGTACAGACCCACACCCGCTCGTGCTGCTGAATATAATCCAGGAACCGCTGCAGCGCGCGAAAACGCCCCGGCCGCCCCAGCAGGCGGCAGTGCATGCCGATGGACATCATCTTCGGCGCGCATTCCCCCTCTTCGTACAGCACGTCAAAACTGTCCTTCAGGTACGTATAAAACTGCTCGGCGGTGTTAAACCCCTGCGCGGTCGCGAAGCGCATGTCGTTCGCATCCAGCGTATAGGGCACAATCAGGTGTGGTTTTTGGGTGCCGTCGCCGCAGGCCACTTCCGTCCAGAAGGGCAGGTCGTCGCCATAGTAGTCGCTGTCATAGTCGAAGCCGCCGTGCTCCACCACCAGCTGGCGGGTGTTGGGGCTGTCGCGCCCGGTGTACCAGCCCGTCGGCGGCTTGCCGAACAGGTCGGTCAGTACCTGCACCGCCCTGTGCAGATGTTCGCGCTCCTGTTGGATATCCATGTGCTGATAGTGGATCCAGCGCCAGCCGTGGCTCACCACGTCGTAATCCGCCGCCCTGATTGCCTCGACGATCTCCGGGTGACGCGCCAGCGCCATCGCCACGCCAAAGACCGTCAGCGGCAGGCCGCGCTTTTGAAATTCATTGTGGATCCGCCAGAACCCGGCGCGGCTGCCGTATTCGTAGAGGGAGTCCATCGACATGTGTTTATCCGGGTAGCTGGCCGCGCCGATGATGTCCGACAGAAATTGCTCGGATCCGGCATCGCCGTGCAGAACGTGGTTTTCCGCCCCTTCCTCATAATTAAGCACAAACTGCACGGCGACGCGCGCCTGATTCGGCCACCGCGCGTGCGGCGGGTTGCCCGCGTAGCCGCGCAGATCCCGCGGGTAATTCTGTTCAAAAAGCGCCATTACGTCTCCCCTCAACTTAAAATGGATTCAATGCCTGAAACTGTCCGCTTAACGCTTTTTTCTCCGGGAAGGCCAGATCCCCGTGCTTACTGGTCGACAGCCCCAGCGCCACCAGCGATTCCACCATCTTCACCGCCGCGCTGACGCCGTCGATGACCGGCACGCGCAGCTCGCGGGTCAGCTCCTGCGCCAGCGTCGCCATGCCGCCGCAGCCGAGCACGATTGCGCCGCACCCATCCTCTTTCAGCGCCTGTATACAGCGCGCGCGCACCTTCTCCTGCGCCAGGCCGCTGCCGTCTTCCAGCGCCAGCACCGGAAGGTCGATAGCGTGCAGCGCCGCGCACCTGTCCTGAAAGCCATACTGGTGCAGCAGATGACGGGCAATGATCAGCGTGCGCGGCAGCGTGGTCACCACCGAAAAACGCGTCGCCACCAGCGTCGCCATATGCATGGCGGCTTCCGCAATACCCACCACCGGCCCCTGCGCCAGCTCGCGCGCCGCCAGCAGGCCGGGATCGCCAAAGCAGGCGATGACGTGACCGTCCACGCCCTGCTCTCTGCCGAGCTTGACCTGTTCGAGAACCCCCACGGCGGCGATGGCCTCATCAAAGTGGCCCTCGATAGACGGCACGCCCGCGCTCGGGCAGACCGCGAGGATCTCCGTCCCCGGAGCCGCCACCGCCCGGGCCGCCGCGCCGATGGTTTCCGTCATCGCGAGGCTGGTGTTGGGGTTGATCACTTGTATACAGACAGACATTACGACTCCTTGTGGCCGGCAAACAGCCGGGCAAAATCAGGCAGGCACTCGCCCGCCCGCTCGAAGCAGAGGCTGGCGACGATATGTTCAAAATGGTGCATTAAGGCATCGCTGAGCGGCTGGAGCGCCTTCTGGCGCAGCAGATCCACAAGCTGTTCGTGATCGTTGCAGCGGCAGCCCTGACGCCACGGCGCGCCCCAGGTGGCAATCACCAGCGACGAGCGCTGGCTCAGGCCGGTCACCATTTCCGTCAGCACCTGGTTGCCGGAGATGGCCTGCAGTTGTATGTGGAAATTGGCGGAGTGGCGGATCGCCGCAGGGCCGTCGTACGCCTCGTGCGCCTGCTGCTCCTGGCGAATGATCGCCTCCAGCGCGGCAAGGTGCGGCGGCTGGCAGCGGGCCAGCACGTCCGGCAGGTTGGCGACCTCCAGCAGGGCGCGGGTGCGAAAGATGTGCTGCGCCTCTTCCACCGTCGGGCTGGCGACGTGTGCACCACGCTTGGGCGTTAAGGTGACCATTTGCACAGCCGCGAGTCGCTGCAGCACCTTACGGATGCCCGTGCGGCTTACGCCAAACACCTCGGCCAGCGCCTCTTCCGGCAGTTTGCTGCCCGGCAGCAGCTGATGTTCGACAATCGCGGTCATCAGCGCCTGAAAGATCGATTCATCTTTGTCATGCAGGTCTGGCGCGGTCTGCAGGGCGTTTATGTTGTTCATTCACCACTCCGTCTTTTACTCTTCGTTATCGAATCGTATACATAAAAATAAAATATTGCATACAGGATTTATTATTTTGGCCTGGATCCTGCAACACCGTCTGCACTCCCACTCAACGGGTTTTCATTCACAGGAGCAGGTTTCATGCCAAACAGTCAAAACGCGCAGCAGGGTACGGCCGCTGATTCCGGTGCGGTTTACAGCCCACGTCTTTGCAATGAGGATCTGGCACCGACGCGTGACCAGAACTGGAGCTGGTACAACATCTTTTCGTTCTGGATGTCGGACGTTCACAGCATGGGGGGTTATGTTGTCGCCGCGAGCTTCTTTACGCTCGGGCTGGCAAGCTGGCAGGTGCTGCTTTGCCTGCTGGTGGGGATTTGCATCGTGCAGCTGTGCGCCAACCTGGTGGCCAAACCGAGCCAGATGGCGGGCGTGCCCTACGCGGTGATCAGCCGTCAGGCGTTTGGCGTCTTCGGGGCCAATATTCCGGCGGTGATCCGCGGGCTGATTGCCTTCGCGTGGTACGGCATTCAGACCTATCTGGCCGCCAACGCCCTGATGCTGGTGGCGCTGAAGTTCTGGCCGTCGCTCTCTTCGCTCACCACCGGCGCGTTCCTGGGCCTGTCGCATCTGGGCTGGATCTGCTTTGCCATCATGTGGGTACTGCAGGCGATGGTCTTCTGGCACGGCATGAGCGCCATCAAGCGCTTTATTGATATCGCCGGTCCGGCGGTCTACGTGGTGATGCTGGCCCTCGCAGGCTGGATTGTATACAAGACCGGTTTTGACGGCATTTCCTTCACCCTCGCCAGCAAATCCCTGAGCGCGGGCGAGCAGACCTGGCAGATGATCACCGCGACCGCGCTGGTGGTGTCTTACTTCTCCGGCCCGCTGCTCAACTTTGGCGACTTCTCCCGCTACGGCAAAAGCATGGGCGAGATCCGCCGCGGCAACCGCTGGGGCCTGCCGTTTAACTTCCTGCTGTTCTCCATCGTCACCGTGGTGATTGTCTCCGGCACCCAGTCGCTGTTTGGCCGCATGATTACCGACCCGATTGAAACCGTCAGCCGCGTGGGCAACGATCTGGCCGTGGCGATTGGCCTGCTGACGATGATCACCGCCACCATCGGGATCAACATCGTCGCGAACTTCGTCTCCCCGGCGTTTGATTTCTCTAACTGCTCGCCGCAGAAAATCAGCTTCCGCACCGGGGGCATGATTGCCGCCGTCGGCTCGATCCTGCTCACCCCGTGGAACCTGTTCAACTCGCCGGAGCTTATCCACTACACCCTGGACGTGCTCGGGGCGTTTATCGGCCCGCTGTTCGGCATTCTGATTGCCGACTTCTACCTGATTAAGCGCGGCAAGGTGTCGGTCGACGATCTGTTCGACGACACGCCAAAGGGCAAATACTGGTACCGCAACGGCTTTAACCCGAAAGCCATTGGCGCGCTGATCCCGTCCGTTGCCGTGGGCCTGGTGATTAGCTTTATCCCGTCCCTGCATGAGGTGGCGAACTTCAGCTGGTTCATCGGCGTCTTCCTCGGCGGCGTGACCTACCGCTGGCTGGCGCGGGAAGATCGCGAGACGGCGGGCGCGACGTCGTTCAGCTCCCGCGTGGCGACGCAAAAAGAGTAACCCCCGCCCTCCGGCCGCAGCGTGTCTGCGGCCCGTTCATTCTGGCACCGTTCTTGCTGCGCCTTGTCACCCCGCTACGCAAACACTAAGGCAGGAACCATGATGGATTACCAGACAGCGATCCGCGGTGCATTTTTTGATATTGCCCAGGTCTGCGACAGCGCAGACGCGATTGCCCAACACGCACGCTACCTTGAGGACGGGCTGCTGTTTATACAGAGCGGGAAAATTCTGGCGCAGATTCCGTGGCAGGAGGGCGAGCAGTATCTTGACCCTCATAAAGGCTACACCGACCTGCGCGGCAGGCTGCTGCTGCCCGGTTTTGTCGACACCCACGTCCATTATCCGCAAACGGAGATGATCGGCGCCTTTGGCGAACAGCTGCTGGAGTGGCTGACCACCTACACCTTCCCGGTGGAGAGCCAGTTTGCCGATGAAGCCTACGCGAAAGAGATCGCCGAATTTTTCATGCAGCAGCTGGTGAGCAACGGCACCACCACCGCGCTGGTGTTTTGCACGCTGCATCCGGAATCGGTCGAGGCGCTGTTTACCGAAGCCCTGCGCCTCAACATGCGCCTTATCGCCGGAAAGGTGATGATGGACAGACACGCGCCGGACTACCTGAGCGAAGACGCGAAGCAGAGCTACCGGCAGACGCGGGCGCTGATCCAGCGCTGGCATCATCGGGGACGCCTGGGCTACGCCATTACGCCGCGCTTTGCCCCGACCTCATCCCCCGAGCTGCTTGCCGCGGTCAGCCTGCTCAGAGAGGAGTTCCCGGATACCTGGATGCAGACCCACCTGAGCGAAAACCCCAACGAAGTGGCCTGGGTGAGCGATCTCTGGCCGGAGCACGAGCGCTATCTGGACGTGTATCACCACTACGGCCTGACCGGCGAGCGCAGCGTGTTTGCCCACGCGATTCATCTTCACCACAGCGAGTGGCAGTGCCTGCACGACACCGGTTCGGCGGTGGCGTTTTGCCCCACCTCAAACCTGTTTCTCGGCAGCGGGCTGTTTCGCCTGCCCGCCTGCTGGCAGCACGGGGTGCGGATGGGCATCGGCACCGACGTCGGTGCGGGCACCACCTTCAGCATGCTGCGCACCCTGGGGGAAGCCTACAAGGTCGGCCAGCTTCAGAGCTACCGCCTGCGCGCCAGCGAGGCCTTTTACCACGCCACGCTGGGCGGCGCGCACGCCCTCCGGCTGGACGATAAGATTGGCAACTTCGCGCCCGGCAAAGAGGCGGATTTCGTGGTTATCGACCCTGACGTAACGCCGCTGCAGCGCCTGCGCAATCGCCGCTGTCAGGATATCTACGAGCAGCTTTTCGTGCTGATGACGCTCGGCGACGAGCGCAACATCAGCGAGACATGGGTCAACGGCGAGCGGGTATGGTCAACTGCCCCGGTAGGTTGACCACCCGCCGGGCGCAATCACAAACGGCAGGTGGAAGTGCTCGCCTGCCGCTTCTCCCGTCACAAAATCAATTTGCGCGCAGGGGTAGAGCGTGTCGCGACCGGTTTCGCTAAACCACGCGCCGATCTCCGCCACCAGCCGATAGCGGCCTTTTGGCAGGAAAGGGACAAATTCGGTGATGCGACCGTTTACGTTGGTCACGCCCGTCGCCATGATTTCGCCCTCCCGTTCGAGATGAACCGTCACGCCCGCTGCGGGTTTGCCCGTCGAGATATCCAGAATATGGGTGCTGAGTGTGCTCATTCGCTAATGACTCCTTCCAGCCGTAGCAGCGTAATTTCCCGCAGCTGTTCCAGCGCGGCACGGGCTTCCTGCGCGTCGCTGTTCTCAAGCCGCGCGTGCAGCGCCTGTAAAATATCCTCGCCGCTGCGGCCCTTCGCGCGGATCAGAAAGACGCGTCCGAAGCGGGCCTCGTAGCGGGCGTTGCCCTCGCGCAGCGCCCGGGCAAGGTCAGCATCACCTTCATTCACCGCGGCCTGCTCCTGGCGCGACAGCGCCGCCTCCCCCTGTGAACCCGCAGGCTTTTCCCCGATGCGCGGATGGGCGCTCAATGCCTGCGTTAATGCCGCTTCGCCCCAGGCTTGCGTCAGCGCTTTTGCCGTACTGAACAATTCCTCCCGGCTGGCGTAGGGCCTCCCCTGAGCCAGCGCGTCGGCCCAGCCGGGGAGCGCCACGCAGGGGTGAATCAGCGCTATCGCCTTTTCGTGGGGAAGATGGTTGAACTCGTGCAGTGCGATCATAGCGTCTCCTTTGTTGTCTTCCTCCAGGTTATTGCACAAACCACGCCACTCTGAGCGCGGGCGTGAAACAGTCGATTCCGCATAGCTCAACTGGAAATTTTTGATTCAAAAAAAGGCACGCTCACCGCGTTTGCGCACCTTAGCAGTGCACACTCACCTCTCACAACGCCGTTTTCGCCACTCTGCAGCCTGGTACGCAAATTGCTGAATGCCTTTACACCCTGCAAAAGGAGAGAAGCATGAGAGCAATCGTCATTGGCGCGGGTATTGGCGGCCTGAGCGCCGCCGTCGCGCTGAAGAAAGCGGGCATCGACTGTACCGTATTTGAAGCCGTAAAGGAGATCAGGCCCGTCGGGGCGGCCATCTCCATCTGGCCTAACGGCGTGAAATGCATGCAGCACCTCGGCATGGGCGACATCATCGAGACCTACGGCGGGCCGATGCGTTTTATGGCCTACAAGGATTACCGGCGCGGCGAGACCCTGACCCGCTTTAGCCTGGCCCCGCTGGTTGAGCGTACCGGAGGGCGTCCCTGCCCCGTCTCGCGCGCCGAACTCCAGCGCGAAATGCTGGACTTCTGGGGGCGCGACAGGGTGCAGTTCGGCAAGCGCGTCGAACGCGTAAGTGAAGACGACGCGGGCGTGAGCGTGACCTTCACCGACGGCACCACGGCATCCGGTGATTTTCTGATTGCCGCCGACGGCAGCCATTCGGCGGTTCGCCCGTACGTGCTGGGCTATACGCCGGAGCGCCGCTACGCCGGGTACGTGAACTGTAACGGGCTGGTAAAGATTGATGAAGAGATCGCCCCGGCGCACCAGTGGACCACCTTCGTTGGCGAAGGCAAACGCGTGTCGCTGATGCCCGTCTCCGGCGGTCGTTTCTACTTCTTTTTTGACGTGCCGCTGCCCGCGGGCCTGGCGGAGGATCGCACCACCCTGCGCGCCGATCTCACGGGCTACTTCCGCGGCTGGGCGCCGCCGGTGCAGAAGCTTATCGCGGCGCTGGATCCTGAAACCACCAACCGCATTGAAATCCACGACATTGAGCCGTTCGACAGCCTGGTGCGCGGCAACGTCGCGCTGCTCGGCGACGCCGCGCACAGCACCACGCCGGATATCGGCCAGGGCGGCTGCGCGGCGATGGAAGACGCCGTCGTGCTGGGGGAGTGCCTGCGAGAAAACCACAGCATTACGCTGGCGCTGCGGCAGTACGAAGCGCTGCGCTGCGACCGGGTGCGCGACCTGGTGCTGAAGGCGCGTAAACGCTGCGACGTCACCCACGGGAAAGACATGGCGTTGACGCAGGCCTGGTATCAGGAGCTCAAAGAGGAGACCGGCGAGCGCATCATCAACGGTCTGTGCGAGACCATTCAGGGCGGCCCGTTAGGCTGAACGCAAGAGGGACAACGATGAAAAGAGAACCGACTCCACCCGCCCGCTGCACGTTTGAGCCAGAGGACTGGCTGCGCCTGGCGAAATGCTGGCATCCGGTCGCGCGCGCCTGCGACGTCGGCCCGGCGCCGGTCAAGGCGACCCTGCTGGATGAACAGCTGGTGATTTACCGGATTAACGACCAGGTCGTGGTCGCCCGTGACGTCTGCCCGCACCGCGGCGTGCCGCTGACGCTGGGCTTTCACGACGAGCACGGGATTATCTGCCCCTATCACGGCCTCCGCTTTGGGGAGGACGGGCGCTGCAACCGTATTCCGTCCAGCCCCGACCAGCCCGTTCCGGCGAAGCTGAACCTGATTAACTACGCCGTGGAGGAGCGCTTCGGCCTGATCTGGACCTGCCTGGCGTTTGAGCCGGACAATCCCGCGCCGCTGCCCACCATGCCGCACTGGGATGACGACGGATTTCAGCAGATCAACTGCCCGGCGTTTGAGGTGAACGGCTTCGCCGGGCGTCAGGTGGAGGGGTTTCTGGACGTGGCGCACTTTGCGTGGATCCACACCGATACCTTTGCCGATCCCAATAATCAGCTTGTGCCCGCCTATCAGCCGCAGGAGACCGAATTTGGCTTTGTTGCCGATTACTGGAGCTCCGTGAGCAACTATCCCGCCGGTTCACCCGTGCAGGCGCCAGAAGGGTTCCAGTGGCTGCGCCATTTTGAAATGCATCTGCCGTTTACCGCCACCCTGACGATCCATTTTCCGGGAGAGTCGAGGCTGGTCATCATGAACGCCGCGTCGCCGGTGTCATCGCGCGTGACCCGCATGTTCGCCCCTATTGCGCGTAACCTTGACCTGCATATTGCGGTGGAAGACGTGCATGCCTTTAACCTGCGCATCTTCGAAGAAGATCGCCTGATGGTGGAAACCCAGCGCCCGGAAAGCCTGCCGCTGGATCTGACGCTGGAAGCCCATATTCCCGCCGATAAAAGCTCAATTGCCTACCGTCGGGGACTGAAAAAAATGGGCTTTGGCGAATTTTTCCTGGTATGACGGAGGCCGATATGCTGAGCGTAATTGTTGACGGGCTGTGGCGCGAGGGTGACAAAAGCCTCGCCGTCAGGCTGGTGGCTGAAGACGGTGAAGCGCTGCCGCCGTGGCAGCCCGGCGCGCATATTGATGTGCACCTGCCCTGCGGCGTGGTGCGCCCGTATTCCCTGACCGGGGCATGTCAGGACGAGAGCTATCTTATCTGCGTGGGATGGGAAACCGCCTCGCGCGGCGGGTCGCGCTACGTTCACGAGACGCTGCGGCCCGGGCAGAAATTAGCGATCTCCACCCCGCGCAACCTGTTTCCGCTTGGTCAGGCAGAGCGGGTTTTGCTGCTGGCGGCGGGTATTGGCATTACGCCGCTGTATGCGATGGCCCTGCAGCTGAAGGCGGCCGGGACGCCGTTTACGCTGCACTATTACGTCAGAAACCGCGAAAGCGCGGCGTTTGCGCGCGAACTCTCGCAGTGCGATGGGTGCATCATTCATACAATAAGCCCGCGCACGGCGCTGGCAGAGCATCTTCCGGCGGCCGAGGCGGGGCTTCACGCCTGGATCTGCGGTCCGGCAGGGTTTATGGAAAAAGTGCGTGAGGTCGCCACGGCGAAGGGCTGGGAGGACGCCCATCTTCACAGCGAGGCGTTTCAGCCCGCAGCCCCTGCCGCAGGCGGTGAATCCGGCGAGATCTTTACGGTCAAGCTGGCCTCCACCGGCGAGCACTGGCCGGTGCCTGCGGATAAGACCATCGCCCAGGTGCTGCAGGCAAACGGCGTGGACGTGCCGCTGTCCTGCGAAATGGGGATCTGCGGCGCCTGCCTGACGCCGGTGATTGACGGCGTGGTGGATCACCGGGATAGCGTGCAGTCGGAGGCGGAAAAAGGCGCGCCGGAGCAGCAGGTGGCGCTGTGCTGCTCGCGGAGCCATTCGGGGGAGCTGGTGATCGGGCTGTAAACCACCTGCACAGTCTTTCTTGCCGGGTGGCGCTGCGCTTACCCGGCCTACATTGCTATTCATTGTTGGCCCGTGCAAGCGTAGCGCCGCCGGGCGAAACTCACAAATCGCACTTTGCCAGCCCGTAAACGGGCTCGCTATCCTGCCATGCGTACTCAATATGGCTGGCCTGCTCTTGCGCCAGTGCCCCATCGCCCTGCAATCGCGCCGCCAGGGTAAAGGCGAAATCAAACACGTTGCCCAGCCCGCGGCCGCTTAGCAGATTGCCGTCCTCCACCACGTCGGCATTGACGTAAATGCCATCGCTGACCGTTTTCCACAACTCGCCGGAACAGACATAGCGGCGCCCTTTGAGCAGTCCGTTGCCGCCCAGCACGCGGGCGGCGGCGGAGCAGATCGGGCAGATATATTTGCCCGCTTCATCATGGCGGCGAACGAAGGCAATCACCTCCGCGCTTTTCGCCAGGTTGACGCTGCCTTCCGGGCCGCCGGGCAGCACCACGGCGTCAAAGGTCCGATCGAGGCTGGCCTTCAGGGTACTATCCGCCACCATTGGGATGGCGTGATAGCTCACCACTTCGCGACTCTCGCCGCAGGCAATTGTCTGCACCCTAATATTCAGGCGGCGCAGGATATCGATAGTGACAATCGCTTCCCCCTCTTCAAAACCGGGGGCTAATAGCACGGCTACGCTTTTCATCTTGCTCTCCATTGCTTAAGGGTTACCAGTACGGATGCCAAATCTGTCGCAGCCGCGCCAGCAGCTCAAGATAGAAATAGTCACCCCAGCTACAGCACTGATCGACGCCTTTCCCGCTGCCCATATGATAAACCGAGTGCTGCAGCAGCCCTTCGGTCGGATCGTCGTCATGAGCCAGGTAGTTATCGGTCAGCGACTGCGCAATACGCAGCGCCATCTCTTCATAATACGCGCGGTGTGCGTCGAGCGTCGGCAGCGCCTTGACCAGCTCCAGCAGGCCACAGGCGGCAATCGCCGCCGCTGAGCTGTCGCGCACGGCGTCGGTACCGAGCAGGGCCAGATCCCAGTGGCAAACGTCATCTTCCGGCAGACGGTTGAGGAAGTAATGCGCCAGGCTGCGCGACAGCTCAACCATCTGCTTATCGCCGGTGTGCTGATAGCTGAGCAGAAAGCCGTAAATGCCCCACGCCTGGCCGCGCGACCAGCACGAGGTATCGCTGTAGCCCTGATGGGTATTGCCAAAGCGCGGCTCACCCGTCTGCACATCCATATAGTAAGTGTGATAGGTCGAGGCATCCTCACGCACGATATAGTTCGCTGCCTGTCCTGCGTGAGCCGTCGCCGCCTGCGCATAGCGCGGATCCCCGGTCTGTTCGCTGGCCCAGTACAGCAGCGGCAGGTTCATATTGCAGTCGATGATCATTCGCCCCTGCTGCTCCGGGTCGTTTAAATCACCCCACGCCTGAATAATGTTGGCCGTCGGATTAAAACGCTCCATCAGGCGCTCGGCTGCCAGCAGCGCCGACCGGCGAGCGACTTCGTTGCCGGTGAGCCGCCAGGCGCTGATGCAGGAGAGCGAATAGAGGAACCCGAGATCGTGCGTTGCGGTGTCGATACGCTGCTCAATACGCCGGGCGAACGACGGTAAATAGCGCTCGGCGGCTTCGCGATAATGCGCTTTGCCGGTCATCTCCCACGCCAGCCACAGCTGGCCAGGCCAAAAGCTGGTGGTCCACTCCACGTTATCGGTGCGCGGCCAGACGCCCTTCTCACAGGCTTCGCCGGGGAACTTATCGCCGAAGGCGACAATATTTTTGTCGAGCTTGCGCGTTACGCGGGTTAAGGCCGCTTCCAGCTTCTGGCTCAGCGCCAGGCGATCGACCTGATGCAGTTCGATCGGCCGCAGCGCTTCGGTGATAACAGATTTGGTCATAACAACTCCTGAATTAATGTTTGGCCGGTTCAACCGGGGCGGTATCTAAAGCCGGAGCAAAGGGTCGTGAGGCATCGCGCGTCGACTGGCAGCGCGACAGCGTAAAGGCGGAAATCAGCGTAAATATCAGGGCGCAGCAGCCCATCAGCAGATAGGTATGTTCAAAACCTATCCTGTCGTACAGGTAGCCGGCAGGCGGGGCGACCACAATCGAGCCAACGTAAATCATCGCCTGGTAGCCCAGCAGGTACATCGTGGCGTTAACCCGACGATGGAAATGTTCGGCGATGTATTTGAAGACCGAAATCAGCAGCAGCGCGATCTCGACGCCATAAAACGGTTTGATGATGGAGATAACAATCGGGTCGCTGGTCAGTCCGGAGGCGATCAGCCGTGCGCCGACCACGCAGCCGCAGAACAGCAGGCCGCGCTTAGCGCCGTAGTGGTTCACCAGCCACGGGATAAACATCATCATCACGAACTCCATCCCCGACTGGACGGTGCTCAGGTAGCCGTACCAGGCATTTCCCTGCTCTTTGGTAGCGAAGAACGACACGAAGTAGCGCGGGAACTGCTGCTCGGCGATAAACATCATCCACGCCACCCCGGCAACGTAGAGGCTGAACATCCAGAATTTGCGGTTTTTCAGCAGCATCAGCACGTCGGCAAAAACGATCTTATTGGCGGAGATGACGCTGTTGTTGCGCAGCTGCTCGTCGCCGATCTTGAGGCTGATCAGCACCAGCAGCATC
The DNA here is from genome assembly GCF_018383635.1 of Enterobacter sp. 120016. Lineage (NCBI taxonomy): Bacteria > Pseudomonadati > Pseudomonadota > Gammaproteobacteria > Enterobacterales > Enterobacteriaceae > Enterobacter > Enterobacter sp. 120016. Next base: position 145,512 of record NZ_JAHAWC010000003.1, read on the forward strand.
AGTACCGAGGTACCGCTGCTGAGCAGAAAGTTGGCCAGCGGCGTGAAGTTAAACAACAGCCCGGAGACCGAAGCCGCCATCGCCCAGCCCAGCGAACCCCACATTCTGATGCGGCCAAACTCCAGCCCGTACAGGCGGCTAAAGCGGTCGGCGTAAGATTCTGACGCCGCCACGCCGGCGTACCAGCCCAGGCTCAGATACAGCGCGCCGATGATAATCCCCACCATCGCATGGCTTTGCAGCAGCGGCTGATACACCAGCGCGAAGAACGGCGCCATCAGCGCAGAAATGGCGCAGACAAAATAGAGCAGCCACTTGCTCATGCCGATTTTGTCCATGATGTAGCCGTACACCGGCTTCAGGACCACCGCGAAGACGCCGTTGATGGCGAACACGCTGCCGATGGTGATGCTATCGAGGCCCACTTTCTGGCTCAGCCATAGGGCGTACAGGCCAAAGCTGGATGACCAGGTGAAGAAGTAAAGAAAAATAAAGGTACTCATTTTGTACTGTGCGGCGCGTACGGACGATGATGTGCTCATAGCGATGCCTCCGGGGCCAGGACGAGCGTCGTTTCCTGTCGTGCCGTCACGAAGCGTACCGCGTCATCGCTAATGATGGCCTGTGGGCAGCGTTGCGGATCGAAGTCGGCGGCATTTCCCGCCCACACCGCGCATATCAACAGATGCTTGCCGGGGTCGAGTTCACCGCGCAGCAGCGGCACCGCCGCGCGCTCGGCGAACAACAGATTGCTGTTTGGCGGCGTCAACACCGTCTCGCCGCGTCGGGCGTTCGGGTGTAGACAGAAAATGGCTGATACATCCCGGGCATTGCGTAACCAGCAGGCGCGGTCGCTCTCGTGTGCCTGCGGCTGCGGGCGGTTTGCCAGGCTAAAGCCACCCTCCGCGCAGTCCAGAGAGCGCCGGGTATTGATACGATGGACGCGCAGCTGCCAGTCGCCCAGCGCCAGCAGCCAGCTCTCAATCACCACATCGCGCCACGGCAGCCAGAGGCTGTAAATGGTGCCCTCTGCGGTGACCACGCGCTGGCATTCGCGGCGGCCACGCCAGTAGTTATCCTTTTCGGCCAGCAGCAGCATCGAATCGGGCGCGGCATGGTTCAGGCCGTAGCGCCCGCGTTCGATGGTGAAGCCAAAGCGGGTGGAATAGGCAAATTTGCAGTATTTCGCTTCGGTATTGACGAAGTTGTTCAGCTCCAGCTGGCCGGACGTCAGCATCCACAGGTGATCGGCCTGATGCACCACCACCTGATCCGCGTGGGCTATCGTGTGCCGGGCGGGCAACGACGGCAGCGGCAGCTCGGCCGCCTGCCAGAAGGCATCGGCCTCATCTAATGCCAGCACCAGCAGGGTCTTCAGGCCCCAGTACGGCGAACCCGGCGCGTTGTAGTCTTCCGCCATCGCCAGATTCGGGTAGCTGTAGCCGACGCTAAGTACGCCGTCGCGGTCGAACATCGGCTGCTTCAGCCACCAGCGCAGATGGCGCAGAACGATGCCCTTAATCACGCCGGGCGAAAAGACTTCCAGCCCGGCGAAGGCCGCCGCACTCCAGAACGCCGCCTCGGCAAAGCGGTAGGTCAGGCTACGGCCAAACGGGATCGCCGCGCCGTCTTCGGCAAAGAAATGGATGAAGTCAGAGGAGAAACGCGCGGCGCGGTGACGCAGCGTTGCACAACGCTCTGGATCGACCTCGACCATGAGCTTCGCGTAAATCAGGCCATAGAAATGAAAGCCCATCGAGATGTAATAGTCGCGCGGCCGCCCCGGACCATCGGAGTACCAGCCATCGCCGAGATAGTAGTGCTCCATGGCAGCAAAATGATTTTCCAGCACCTGCGGGTTGGTCGGCATGCCGCAATAATGGAAGCCGACCTGCACCAGGATCGGAAAGAAGTGCCAGTTGTTATCGGGGATCTCCTGGGTCTCGCACTGCTTTAGCCAGCGCCATAAATTCGCTTTCTCCGTCTCGGTGAAGTGCGCCAGCACGGTATCGCCCGCCAGCGCCAGCAGCAGCCCGTAGGCCGCCATCTCGACGATTCGCTGATCGTACGGTTCGACGTCGCCCCAGTAGTCGGCATGCTGCGGATTGGTGCCGTTTTTTATCGCCTGTAAATAGAAGGAGAAGCGCTGCGGCTCGCTGCCGCCGGCCAGCAGCGGCGTCACGCCCCACAGCAGGCGGGAAAACGTTTCCATGCTTGCGACCTGCTGGCCGTAGTGAGCGGTAAAGTTCGCTAAATCAATGCGGCTGGCGTCGTTTTTAAACCAGGGCGCCACCGCGTTCAGCATGTCGTTGACCAGCCGTTGCACCTCTTCCCGGCTTGTCAGTGGATTATCCAGATGAATATTATCAGGTTGCACAGGGTCCTCCCGCATTACACGAGGGTAGAGATAAGTTATTGTTATTTGGCTTTTTAAAGCCACGAGTGCGACGTCTGGATGAAGAGTAACTGCTTTTATTCCCGGCGCTGAGTGAGCAGACTCACAAATTTGAACCGCTATTTCATTTTTTCTGGATTTTGTCGGTCGCGAAGGGGATAAATTACAAATGATGGCCTAAAAATTTAAATCTGTTGTCCTGGAGGTAAAATGGGTGAAACGCAGCTGCTGGAACGCATCACGCTCGATCGGCAGGCCATTTCTTTTAACCGCATGTACACCACCAGCGCGATTTACTACCACTGGCATCAGTGCGTTGAATTGCTCTATATTTCCAGCGGCTACGGCATCGTGGTGGTGGATAACCAGCACTACACCGCCCGTCCGGGGCGATTATTTATCTTCCCGCCCTTCCGTTTGCACAAAGTGCAGGTCGATCATAGCGATAAGAACCCCTATCACCGCACCACGATGCACATTGAGCAAGCGGTCGTCGAAAGCGCGCTCAGCGCCTTCCCGCGTCATCAGGCCCGGTTCGCCGCGCTGGCCGCCAGCAATCTGCCCGCGCAAATCTACGATCTCAGCGAGCACGCGGCGTTTATCGAGAGGATCCTTGAGCAGTTTAAGCGCCTGGAGGGCAACGAGCAGACCGAGGCCTGCGAGGTGGCATTTCTGGTGATGCAGCTCATGACATTTCTCCCCGAACAGCCGCAGCCCTACCCGCCGCGCCAGCAGACCGTCGCCTCGCGGATTATGAGCTGGATCGAAGCCCACTATGCCAGCAAGTTTTCGCTCGACCAGCTAGCGCACGACCTGGGGCTTTCGCGCAGCTATACCTCACGCATTTTCCGCCAGCAGACCGGGGGCAGCATCCACGAATATTTGCTAACCCGGCGGATAAAAAGCAGCTGCGATCGGTTACGGTACAGCGATGAGACGATTGACGCGATTGCCCTGGCCGTCGGGTTTAGCGAGGTGACCTACTTCATCACCTGCTTTAAAAAGATGATGCGTCAGACGCCGCTGCAGTATCGACGTCGTATCCTCAGCACCAGAATGCCCCGTTAACGGGGTTTTGATGACTGGCCCAAAGCTGAACGCTTTCCGTCATGCAGGAACCGGCAACTCAATGCCGCTTTGCGCCAGCTGCCCCATCTCGCAGTACATTGCGCAGGCCGCACTGACGATAGACATAGCCAGCGCGGCGCCGCTCCCTTCGCCAAGACGCATATCAAGATGGATAAACGGCGCCAGCCCAAGGTGCTCCAGCGCGCGCCGGGCCCCCTTTTCGGCGGAAAAATGAGAGGGAATACAGTAGTTTTTAACCTCTGGCGCGATCTGACAGGCGGCGATGGCGGCGGCATACGAGAGAAAACCGTCTAACACAACGGGTAGCCCGCATGCGCCAGCGCCCAATATCACCCCGGTCATGCCCACCAGATCATAGCCGCCGACCTTGGCCAGAACATCAACCGCATCGCGCGCATCCGGCTGGTTAATGCGTATCGCCTGCCGAACAATGTTTTCCTTATGCTGTACCCGGTCCTGCGGCAAATTGGCCCCAATCCCCACCACATCATGCGGATCGCTGTCGGTCAGCACGCTGATGATTGCCGAGGCCGGCGTCGTATTGGCAATACCCAGCTCACCAACGCCAAAGACGGAGATCCCCTCCTGAGCGCGTTTTTTAACGAGGCTGGCACTCGCCAGCAGCAGGTGCTCGGCATCCTGACGGCTCATCGCCGGACCCTGAGCAATATTACCGCTGCCGCGCGAGAGTTTAAGGCTGAGCATATTGTCGATAGGCTCGCCGTCAATACCGATGTCAACGGGCAGTACCGACGTCTGGCTATTGCGGGCCAGCACGCACACCCCGGTCAACCCCTTTTGCATATTGACGGCCTGAAGCCAGGTCACCACTTTCGGCGTCACGGCCACGCCTTCATCAAACACGCCGTGGTCGGCGCACATGACGATAATCTCTTTTTGCAGATTATCGAGCCTGTCGATGCCCCGCATTCCCGAAAGCTGTATTGCCAGACTCTCCAGCCGACCGAGGCTGTTTGTCGGCTTTATTAAACCATCGACATGCCGCGAGGCCGCCTGAATCTTCTGTCTATCAAGCGGTCTGATGGCCGCCGCCAGCGCCTTCACTGTCCCCATCCTCATCCTCATCACCCTCACTCTTCTGTTTGCCAAACGCTTTTGCCATTAAATACCCGTAACACCCAATACCCGGCCCGATTTTCAACGACCGTGTAGGCATCGTGACTGAACGGGAAATGCCACATCGCCGCCACGGGCATCCCTAACCAGGTTGCCAGCAGCAGGCTCAGCACGCCCTGATGCGCCACAATCAGCGTATCTTCGCGCTGCTGAAGCTGACTCATCTCATCCGCCGCCGCCCTGACGCGCGCGGCGAAATGCGGGAAGGCCTCGCCGCCGTCGGGCGTGGCGTTTTGCCAGTCATCCATCCAGCGCTGCCACGACGCGGGACTTTCTTTTTCGATATCGCTGAAGTGCCGCATCTCCCACTCGCCAAAATCCAGCTCGTTAAGTCGCGCATCAACATGGACATCATCGGCTGTCGGCACGATAAGCCGCGCCGTTTGCTGCGAACGCTGGAGCGCGCTGGCGCGCGCGTGCCCGAACGCGACGCCGGACAGGTACCCGGCAACACGCTGGCTTTGCGCAATACCCTGCGGCGAGAGCGACAGATCGGTACTCCCGTAAAATACGCCGCTGACGTTAGCGGCTGTTTGTCCGTGCCGGACCAGAAATAGGCGCATACATCAGACCCACAGAAGCGACAGCAGGAAGACCATTTCGCCGATCTCTTCCATCGCGCCCAGGGTATCCCCCGTCAGCCCGTTCAGTCGGCGGCTTAAAAAGGTCTTTACGGCGTTGACGACAATCCAGGTGATGACGCTGGCGACCAGCCCCTGCATCCCAGCCAGCAGCCCCACGAGCGCCACGCCGATGCAGAGGGTGATGACCGTCTCTTTGCCGCTGATATGGCCGAGATAGGCGTTTGCCATTCCTGCACCTTCGCGCGCATAGTGCTGCCGGTACATGACCAACACCATTCCCGTTCGCCCGACGATCGGCGCACACACCAGCAGCGCAAACAGGGTATTAACCGGAAGGTGAGCCAGGGAAATCACCGCTGCGACCTTGATAAGGATGCAGAATACGATAGCCAGGCCGCCGTAGGTCCCCAGCCGGCTATCGCGCATAATCTCCAGCATCCGTTCGCGGGTGCGGGCAGAAAAAACGCCATCGCAGGTGTCCGCCAGGCCGTCCAGATGAAACCCTCCGGTCAGCAGCACCAGCGCCAGTACCCAGGCGACCGCGCCGATATAGATGCCCCCGCCGGTCTGGCTCACCGCCAGATAGCCTAAGGCGGCCAGGACGCCAACGATCAGGCCCACCACGGGAAACCAGGGAACGCCACGGCCATACTGCGAAAATTCAACGCCGTCGCTCCATTTTTGCGGCACCGGAATGCGGGTAATAAATCCCAGCGTCGCCCACAGCATTTTTAACGGCATTTAATCTTTACTCCAATTCCCGAGACCACCAGCCACACTTCCTGCGCCGCCCGCGCCAGCCTTTGGTTCGCGCGCCCGGCAATATCAACAAAATGACGCGCCAGACGATTCTCCGGCGTGATGCTCATGCCCAGCTCGTTGGTCACAATATAAATCGGTGTCGCCGACTGCTGGCAGGCCGCAATCAGGTCGTCCACCTGCTGTTGCAGCACCGCCTCAAGCGCGGAAAAATCGAGGGTTTCCGGCGAAGCGCCGCCGCTGGCGTCATAGAGCAGGTTCGACAGCAGGGTGGTGACGCATTCCAGAACCACGCCTTCGCCCGGCTGCACCTGATGGCGAATCACGTCGCCCAGATCGCGATACCCTTCCCAGGTTCGCCAGTGCGCAGGACGCTGGGCGCGGTGCCTGTCAACGCGCAGCGCCATCTCTTCATCGGTAATCACCGACGTCGCGATATACAGCACGCGCTCGCACTGCTGCGCCGCCAGCTGTTCGACGTGCGCACTTTTCCCGCTGCGCGCGCCTCCGGTGACCAAAATCATGCGCCTTCCTCCTGATGCTCCCGCATTATTTGATAGATCTTTTTAATATCAATATGTTCTCTCATCGCGCTCGCCAGGATATCAAACTGTTGCGCTTTGTAGCCCGCGTAATCTACCGCAACGTCTAAGGGTGCCAGCCCTTTGCGCTGGCGTAGGCCGTCCACCATCGCGCGCGTGAAGGCATCGTTATCGAATAGCCCGTGGAGATACGTCCCTATCACCTGCCCGTCAGCGCTGATGGCGCCGTCCGCTATGCGCTCGCCCTCTTTTTCGAGAAACAGCGCCGGACTATCGTCGGATGTCAGTTGGGTCTGTCCCATATGAATTTCATAGCCCTGCACCTTAATGCCCGCCGCCGACTTAAGCCACGCCGGGAGCGCCGACGCCATCTGCGCCGAGACCTGCGTCGTGGTTTTTCGCTGCGCGAAGCGGGTCACGGTATGGAGCAGCCCCAGCCCCGGCTGGGTTCCCAGCCCCGACTCCACCTCATCAATGATGGTGTCGCCAAGCATCTGGTAGCCGCCGCAAATGCCCATGACGGGCACGTTCTGCTGGTGGGACTGCAGCACCGCGTGCGCCATGCCGCTTTCCCGCAGCCAGGCCAGATCGCCCAGCGTATTTTTACTGCCGGGTAGAATCACGAGGTCAGCCCCCGCCAGCTCCTGGGGATAGCGGACATAGCGCACGCGAACATCGGGCTGCGCCGCCAGCGCGTTAAAATCGGTGAAGTTGGAGATATGCGGTACCTGCACCACGGCAATGTCGATATCGCGCCGGGCGGTTCGCAGGTATTTTCCCTTTTGCAGCGCCACGCCGTCTTCGTCTTCCAGATCCACCTCCAGCCACGGCATAACGCCCAGCACCGGCACGCCGGTCAGGTTTTCTATCTGCTCAATACCCGAGTAAAGCAGCGCAACATCGCCTCGAAATTTATTGATGATGACCCCTTTCACCCGAGCCCGCTCGCGATCGTGCAAAAGCGCCAGCGTGCCGTAGATGGCGGCAAAGACGCCGCCTCTGTCAATGTCCGCCACGAGGATCACCGGGCACTGCGCCATTTCGGCCATTCCCATGTTGACGATATCGCGATCGCGCAGGTTAATCTCCGCCGGGCTGCCCGCGCCTTCCAGCACCAGCACGTCATACTCCCCGGCCAGGCTGTTATAGACGTCGCGGACCTGCTCCCGCAGGCGCGGTTTATACTCGTGGTAGCTGACCGCGTCCATATCGGTTGCCACCTGCCCCATCAGCACCACCTGCGCTTTACGGTCGCTGGTCGGTTTTAACAGCACCGGATTCATTCGTACGTCCGGCTTAATCCCCGCCGCCTCAGCCTGAAATATCTGCGCGCGGCCCATCTCTTTTCCCTCCGGCGTGATACCGGAGTTGAGCGCCATATTCTGCGACTTAAACGGCGCGGTACGCAGGCCATCCTGATAGAAAATCCGGCACAGCCCCGCCACCAGAACGCTCTTGCCCACGTCAGAAGCGGTACCCTGCAACATAATTGCCTGCGTCATGAGGCCTCCTTCATTACGTTTTTTTGTCGCATACGGCTGAAAAATTCATCTTCGGTTTTACATAACGGCAGGCCAAGCTGCGCGTGCAGCTTGACGAGCCAGGGCTGCGTTAATCCGGCCCGTTCAATCAGTTCGCCGCGGGCAAAGACCTCACCCGGCGCGCCGTGCGCCAGCACTTCTCCCTGGCGCAGCACGTAGACGGCATCGCTGACTTCGTAAATCAGGTCAATATCATGACTGGAGATCACCACGTGGTTCCCCTGCGCCACAATGCGCCTGATAATCTCGATCATCTGCGTGCGCCCTGACGGATCGAGCCCGGCCGTGGGCTCGTCCAGCAGAAGATAGCGCGCCCCCAGCACCAGCGCCCCGGCAATGGCGACCCGCTTCTTTTGCCCGTGGCTCAGGCACTGGATCGGCTGCTGGCGAAAACGCTGCGCGTCGACCAGCGTCAGCGCATCGTCGACGCGCCGCGCAATCTCCGGTTCCGCCACGCCCAGGTTGCGCAGGCTGAAGGCGATGTCGCTATCAATATCGGTATAAAAGATCTGCTGATCGGGATCCTGAAACACCGTTGCAACCTGCTGACGGAGCGCCAGCAGTCCGCGCTTGCTGTAGTCCAGCGGCTTCCCCTGCCACAGCACCGCACCCTGCTGCGGCCTCAGCAGGCCGCTCAGGTTCATAAATAACGTCGACTTTCCGCAGCCGTTAGCCCCGACCAGCCCGGTGACAGGATGGGTCGAAAAATCCAGCGTCAGCCCTTTGAGTACCTGCGCCTCCTGATAGCGAAACCAGAGATCGGCGGTGGTCAGCATGGTGCGATTCCTTACAGGGGAAAATCACCCTGGTAGAGTTTAATATCCAGCGTGGTCGCCATCTGCTGATAGCGGATCAGCACCCGGGTGAACAGCAAACCGACCAGCATCGCCAGAGAGCGATAGCCTTTTGGCAGGCTACGATAGCCAAAACGCAGCGTCTGCGCGCGGTGAATCGCCAGCGCTTCGTCTAACAGAATAAAAATAAAGCGCCAGGTCAGCAGGATCTGCTCGGTGAGCAGGCGCGGCACGCGCGCCCGCTTAAGCAGCACTATCAGCTGCGGAAACGGCAGGTTCAGCACCAGCCAGAAGGTCGCCGCTAGCGCGGCAAGGCTGCGCCAGAAGGTTTCATTGGCGACGGTCAGCCCGGACGCGGTTATCCCCAGCCAGTAGTGCCCCACCGGGACGCCTGCCGCCAGCGTGTGCGGGTCACGGGTGACGCTAAAGAGGATCGTCAGCACGCCGACCAGCAGAAAACCAAACGGCAGCGCCATCCAGCGGCACCAGCGCCAGAAGGTCATCCGCAGCAGCCAGCAGGTCAGTCCCGCCGTCAACGCCAGGACGATCCCCTGCCCCAGCGGCGGTAGCGCAAACGCCAGCATCATCAGCGCCAGCCAGAGCAGAAACTTGCGTTCCGGCGCAACGTGAGCCCAGCGGCTCTGGTAGCTAAGCCTGTCAAGCCCGGTCATCACGGCGCTGTCTGCCTTTGGTGTAGCCCAAAATATAGAAAATCACCGCTGCGCCAATGGACCCCTGAAGCGTAAACAGCAGGCTTTCAATTTCGCCGCTGGCGGGCTCATAGAGCGGCGTGAACCACGGCGTGTAATCAGGCGCCACAACCTGAATCTGGTTTTCGGCTTCGCCATCCGAGCCGCCGAATTCCCCCCCGTGATCGATAAAAAATGGCAGTACGATCAGAGCAAGCACCATCGCCAACAGCATCAGCGTCTTTTTCATCTCAGTGTCCTTGTGCGGTAATCAGCTGACGTTTGGTCAACTGGTCATAAATCATGACGGTTAACAGCCCCTCCGCGATGGCGATGGGGATCTGCGTCAGGCAGAAAATGCCCATGAATTTCACCATCGAGCCCGCGGCACCCGTCGCCGGGTCCGGGAACGCCGCGCCAAGCTGGACCGAGGTGACAAAATAGGTCACCAGATCCGCCAGCATCGCGCACAAAAATACCCCGACATCACGACGGAGCCCGGCGCGGCAGGCCATTTTCCACACCATGTACCCGACAACCGGCCCAATCACCGCCATCGACATGCCGTTCGCGCCAAGGGTGGTTAACCCGCCGTGCGCCAGCAGCAGCGCCTGAAAAAGCAGCACGATGGCGCCGAGAATGGCGACGACGCCCGGCCCGAACAGAATCACGGCGAGCCCCACGCCGGTCGGGTGCGAGCAACTGCCGGTCACAGAGGGGATCTTCAGCGCCGACAGCACGAAAATAAACGCCCCGCACAGCGCCAGCAGAACTTTCTGGTGGCTATCCTCCTGCACGATACGGCGCAGGCGTACCAGCCCGTACCACAGGCACGGTAAGAAGATCAGCCACCACGCCAGCGCCCACATCGGCGGTAAAAATCCTTCCATGATGTGCATCGCGAACGCCTGCTCCGGCACCACCATCAGCAATAGCGCCGCCGCCAGGCCGCTGAGTGACAGCTGTTTAAGCTGTTGTTCGAGTTTCATTGGGCATACTCCCACTGTTTGTTGACCAGAATGGTCGAGAAATAGGGTAACGGCTGGTCATCAGCTACCTCATCCAGATGCCGCCAGCACTGCTCGCCGGGGAGCGTGGCCTCTGACATCATCAGCGCGCAGTTCAGCAGCCCGGCCTGCCTCAGCAGCGCTTTGATACGCGCAAACCGGCCATAGACCTTCATCAGCACCAGGCTGTCGTGCTGCTGCAGCGCCTGCGCAATTTCCGCTTCCGGCGCGGTACAGGCGATCACCGCCAGCGACTGCTGTTCCATCGCCAGCGGCGTTTTGGACCGCGCGGCAATCGCGGCAAACGACGTCACGCCGGGCACAATTTCCAGCCAGTCCGGGCTGCCGATGCGCTGAAGTAAGAACACCCAGGTGCTGAACAGCATGGCGTCGCCCAGGGTGATAAAGCCAACCTGTTTTCCGTCGTTCACCTCCCTCACTAACGCGTCGGCCACCGCATCCCACACCGCCTCCTTTTCGGCGCTGTCGGCGCTCATGGGAAAGTGGCAGCAGCGGATTTCGGTCTGCTCGCCGACATATTCACGAACGATAGAAAGCGCCAGACTGTCGCCCCCTTTTCGTCCCGCCGGGGCGTAGAGAATATCCAGCGAACCGAGGATCCGTGAGGCGCGCACGGTGATGAGGTCCGGCGCGCCCGGCCCGGTACTCAGGGCGTACAGTTTGCCGCTCATGCTGCCTCCTCCATCGCCACGCTCAGCGCCTGCTGGAGATGGGCAACGAACATCGCGCGCACCGCCGGGTTTTCTCCCAGCCCGCTCAGCCACGGCGTTGCCGGGATCCCGGCGGCGTTAAACAACGTCTTCCAGGAGTCCTCGTCGTCAGAGGCCATATCGTTAATGGCGTGATCGCCCGCCACCAGCATCAGCGGCATCAGATGCACGGCGGTAACGCCTTCTCTACCGAGGCTCTCAATCAGGATGTCGACTTCCGGATAGCTCTCCACCGCGCCGACGCGGGCCGGGAAGCCCTGGGCCATCATCATGTGGTCGAGACAGGCATAGGCCGCAAAGGCGTGATGGCTGGCGCCGTGGCCCATAAACACCACTTTTTCCGTGGCCCCAAGCGTCGGCATCTGCTGTTGCAACGCGCGCATCAGCCGCGCGTAATCGTCGTGGCTGCTCAGCAGCGGTACCCCCAGCGTCAGGCGGGTAAACAGCGGGCGCAGGCTCTGCACTTCACGGACGATTTTCTCGTACTCATCGCCGTTGATGATGTGCAGGGACTGGATCGCCACGTCCTGATATCCCTGAGCCGCAAGCTTTTTCAGCGCCTGCAGCGGCGTATCGATCTCAATGCCGTCACGCTGTTTGAGCTTGCGAATAATCATCCCGGAGGTGAATGCCCGAAACGGCTCGCGGTCAGGGCAGCTTTCCGCCAGCGCACGTTCGCAGGCCACAATGTTTTTCTCGCAGGTATCGTGGTAGCTGGTACCAAAGCTGACCACCAGAAGCGCCTTTTTCATCTCTAACTCCTTAAGCAGCGGCCAGCCAGCGGGCTAAACGCCCGGCGAATGCGGCCTGACTTTCCAGTAACTCGTCTCCCGTCACCAGCGGCGCCGGGCGTGTAATCACGATGCAGGGGATGCCCGCATCCAGACAGGGTTGAACCTTTTCCCGATAGCCGCCTTCCGCACCGGACGCTTTGGTGATCATCACGTCAGCCCGGCACTGGCGATAAAAAGCCGCGTTAAACTCAGCGCTGAAGGGCCCGCACATAGCGAAGATCTCGGTAACGCCAAAGCCAAGCCCGGCGCATTGCTCAACGACCTCCGGCACCGGCAGCACCCGAGCCAGCAGCGTTTTCTCCGGCAGCCCTGCGCGCCAGCGCGCCAGATCTTTACTGCCGGTGGTCAACAGCACGCGTTCGCCCAGCCGCCGCGCGATGTCGCAGGCCTCGTCAATTCCCGGCACGCTGTAGAGCAGCGGATGCGTCAGCTCGCTGAGCTGTTCGGGGCGCTGATAGCGGCTAAGCAGCACGCCCACCGCTTCACAGGCCGTCACGATGTTGCGGCTGACCACCTCGGCGTAGGGATGCGAGGCGTCAATCACCCAGCGGGTCCCGTTTTCCGCAAGCCAGTCAACCATCTGCTGCGGCTCCAGGCGGCCACAGCGCACCCGGCCGTTAATGTCGCCCGCCAGCCGCTGCCCGGTGGGCGTCGCCACCGACAGGGTGTAGGCCACGCCCGCCGCATCCAGCTGCTGACAGATCGCGCGGGCGTCGCTGGTGCCGCCCATGACCAGCACGTCGCCATAGTTCACAGCACATAGCCCCGGGGCGTGATCATCAGCCCCTCCTGCACATAGGTGGCCTTATTTCCGACGATCACCAGGCTTGTCATATCGACCGGCTCAAAGTCCATGTCGCCCAGCGTGGTCAGCCACTTCTCCTGCTTTTTACGCCCGGCAGACTTCACTACCCCTACCGGCGTTTGCGGGCTTTTGCTGGCGGACAGCAGCTCAAACGCCCGCGCCAGATGGCCCTCGCGACCCCGGCTGCGCGGGTTATAGAAGCAGATGACAAAGTCCGCCTCTCCTGCGGCGACAATGCGTTTTTCGATGACCGGCCACGGCGTCAGCAGATCGCTCAGGCTGATGTGGCAAAAATCGTGCATCAGCGGCGCGCCAAGCAGAGACGCAGCGGCGATACTGGCCGTCATCCCGGGGATCAGGCGAACCTCAACGTCCAGCTTCTGCCTGCTGACCAGCTCCAGCACCAGCCCCGCCATCCCATAAATACCGGCGTCGCCGCTGCTGATAAGCGCGACGTTATGCCCGGCCTGCGCCAGCTCGATCGCCACCTGACAGCGTTCAATCTCTTTGCACATGCCGGTTTTGATCACCTGTTTGTCGCCGGTGAAGGCCTTCACCAGATGGGTGTAGGTTTTGTAGCCAACGATGATTTCTGCCGCCTGCAGCGCGTCTACGGCTTCCATGGTCATCATGGCCTGCGAGCCAGGGCCGATTCCAATTACGGTTAACATCAGTGTGAAACTCCCAAAGTGATAGTGACGCCCTGTTCGCGCAGGGTTTCTCCTCGTAGCTGCCCATGGCTCAGCAGCCACGCTGCCGGTCCCGAGACGCTCCCCACCCCAACCGTCTGGCGTACAAACGGTGAAGCCGGAAAGCGATGTTCGTGCTCACGCAGCGCGTCAGCGGTAAAGGTTTCAAACGGCACGCCCCAGCAGGCGGCAAGCTGAAGCAGGCCCGCCTCGTCTTTTTTAAGGGAGACGCTGCCAATCGCTTTCAGCGCCAGCGGATCGAACTGCTGCGCTTCAAGCTGACGCGCCAGGAGGGTCGCCAGCAGCGGAAACGGCGTGTCGCGTCGACAGCCGATGCCCGCCACGACCCGCTGAGGGACCAGCTTCCAGTGCGGCAGCGGCAGTTCCGGCAGCGCGTTGCGCAGCGTGATACACACCAGCACATCCAGTTCCGGGCGGTGCTGCAGGTCGCTCACGGTAATAAACCCGCGCCGATCGCACCGGCTGACGTCGTCGTCGAGTTCCGCATCCCACCACAGCCCTACCCGCTGGTGGCTCACCAGCATCTGGTTGACGATTTTTACCGACGTTCGGAAATCGCTCATTCGGGCACCCAGCTGGAAGGCAAGGGTATCCAGCGCGGCCATCTCGTTGACGTCCGTGGCGGTGGTAATCACCGGGTCCGCCCCCAGCATCCCCGCCAGATAGCGGGTCAGCGCATTCGCTCCGCCAGCATGGCCGGAAAGCAGGCTAATCACGTGCTGCCCGCGCTCGTCGATCACCACCACCGCCGGGTCGCTCAGCTTGTCGTGGATGAGCGGTGCCAGGACGCGCACCGCAATGCCGGTGGCGCCGATAAAAACCAGCGCCGAATAGTGCGTGAACGCCTCGCGAACCGCCGCGGCAAAGCCGCCGTCGAAGGAGACAAAACCCTCTTCCTGCAGGCGCTCGCTGGTAAAGCAGGTGACCGGCAGCATCGCCGCCAGGCGCTTCGCCAGCCGCACGCCGCCCGGCGTCAGGCAAAACAGCGCGATGGACTCAGGCTTTACGGTATTCATGGCTAAAATCCGCGGCATAGAGTTTCGAGTAGTGATACTCCTCGCCCAGGAACTTCCCGACCAGAATGAGCGCCGTTTTGCGGATCCCCGCCTCGCGTACTTTGTCGGCGATATCCGCCAGCGTGCCGCGTACGGTGTGGCTTTCCGGCCAGGTCGCTTTATAAATGACGGCAACGGGCGTGGTGGCCGGATAACCGCCCTCAATCAGGCGTTCCGCCACCCGGTGAATACGCTGGACCGAGAGATAAATCGCCATTGAGGTCTGATGGCTGGCAAATGACTCCAGCTGTTCACGCTCCGGCACCGGCGTGCGGCCTTCGAGGCGGGTAATAATCAGGCTCTGTGAGACTTCAGGCACGGTGTATTCCACCCCAAGCTCCGCCGCGGCGCCGAGGAAGGCGCTGACGCCGGGCACCACCTGCCAGGCGATGCCGCGTTTGTTCAACTCTTCGCCCTGCTCGCGGACGGAGCCGTAGAGCGAGACATCCCCGGTCTGCAAACGTACCACCGTTTTTCCGGCCTTCACGCCCGCCGCCATCAGGTCAATTATCTGTTCTAAATGGAGTTCCGCGCTGTCGTGGCATTCGGCCCCCTGCGGGCAATACGCCAGCAGTTCGGTATTGATCAGCGAACCGGCATAGATAACCACCTGCGCCTGCTGCAGCAGCCGGTAGCCCTTAAGCGTGATGAGCTCACGGTCGCCGGGACCTGCTCCGACAAACCACACGCAACGGGAATCAAACGTCTCAGACATGGTGTTCTTCCTTCTGACAGGCGATAACAAAAACGGGATTATTCGGTTTGAAATAGTGGCCGCTGCCGAGCGGGGTCAGCGCGGAGACCTGCATTTGCAGGCAATCAATGCCCTGGACGCCGACCTGCTGCAGATGGGCCAGCGCGGTATGGAGGTTTTCCTGCAGGATAAACGTCATCACCAGACGTCCGCCCGGATGTAGCTGGCGCAGGGACCAGTCAATAAGCGAGGTCAGATGGCCGCCGCTGCCGCCCATGAATACCGCATCGGCCTTATCCGCCACCGGCAACGGCGCGACGCCGGGCAAAATAGCGATATTGCGACAGGCAAAATGCTGGCGATTTTCCGCAAGCAGCTGCAGAGCCGCAGGGTTACGCTCAATGGCCGTCACCCGCAGCGAGGGAAACAGCAGCGCCGCCTCTATCGACACGCTCCCGGTCCCCGCGCCGACGTCAATCAGGTGGCTGGCGCGGTGCAGCTCGAGCTTCGTGAGGGCCAGCGCGCGTACCGCCTCTTTGGTCATCGGCACCGTTTCGCCGCGCAGAAACAGTTCATCTTTCATCGAGGATCACCACCGCATTCATCTCATAGTCGGCACTGACCTCGCTGACGGGCAGCCAGTGGATCCGTTCGTTTTCCATCGCCAGGTTTTCACCAATCACCATCCAGCGATGGCCCTTACCGCGTGCCGCCAGCTGCGCGGCAATCTCTTTCGGCCCGCACCGGCTGTCGGTGACCATCGCCACTTTGCGATGCCGCGCCAGCTCGTCCACATTAACGCTGCGGCCATGGCTGCTGGTGAGCCACATCTCATTCATATCAATACCCGCCTGCGCGCACAGGTACTGCACCGCGCTGATGCCGGGAATAATGCGCACGCGCGCAATACCGAAATGCGCCACCATCCGCGATCCGATGCCGTAAAAGAGCGGATCGCCGGAGGCCACAATCACCACCTTGTTCTCCTGACGCGCCTCAACCCAGGCCAGCAGCGCCGGAATGTTGGCGCCCAGGACAAACGTCTCGCCGCAAAACCCCGGGAACTGCAGCAGATGGCGTTTTCCGCCGACCAGCGCATCGGCGCGATCGATGGCTTCACGCGCAGCGGGCGTCATCAGGCGCAATCCCGCAGGCCCCATTCCCACGACCGTTAACATTGCAGCTCCCGGGCAATCGCTTCGACCGGGCGGTTGCTGCCCAGCACCTGGTTATCAAAGGAAAACAGAATGGCGTCGCAGGTCGGCGGATTTTTGGTAAAGCGCAGCCTCTGCATTACGCGCATGCAGATCCGTTCGGCAAGGTGGCAGTAAAGCGCCTGAAAACCGTAGATTTCGATGTGCTCCATCGCCGCTTCGGTGGTATCGCACTCGCTGACGACGGTGAGTAATTCCAACGGCGCGCCGAGCAGCGCCAGATGCGCCACCAGCGTTTCCATGCGCGCATCGGCGATATGGCTGTGGGTGTGGAAAATCCCGGCGGCAATTTTGATGAGCTTGCCGGGATGGCCGACCAGCACTATCTGGCGAAACCCCAGCCGCACCGCCTCTTCGATCATGTAGCCGACAAAGTTGCTCATGGTGACCACGACATCTTCATCGATGCCCATCTGCTCGCGCACAAAGCGTTCGCCATGATTGCCCGGCACCAGCACGACCCGCTCCAGCCCGGCCGCGCGTTTAATCTCCAGCTCCAGAGAAAGCGAGCGTTTCCAGCTCTCCTCTGACATCGGCGTGACAATCCCGGTGGTGCCGATGATTGAAATACCGCCCAGGATGCCGAGGCGTGAGTTGTAGGTTTTCTGCGCCCGCTCTTCACCTTCAGGCGCGAAGATTTCAACGTCGGCCCCGCGCGTCGGGCCAATCGCCTCGCGCACGGCGGACTCAATGGTGTGACGCGGCGTGCGGTTGATCGCCGCGCTGCCGATGGGCAGGCCAATGCCTTTGCGCGTCACGGTCCCCACGCCCTCGCCGCCCGCCAGCGTAATCTCGCCGCTGTCGTTGAGCGTCACGCGGGCGAAAATCAGCATGCCGTGGGTGGCGTCGACGTCATCACCGCCGTCTTTGCGGATGGCTGCAATCGCCTGCTGCCCTTCGATGTGCGGCGATTCCACGTTCAGACACAGCGTGACGCCGGAGGGGGTCACAATGGAGACCTGATGAATGAGGTGCTGGCGCAGCACCATCAGCGCGGCGACTTTCGCCGCCGCGGTCGCGCAGGAACCGGTGGTGTAGCCTTTACGTAATGCCTTCCCGTTATGCCATACCGGGGCATCGAAGGTGGACTCGCTCATCGCGCCCCCTGCAGGTAGTAGAGCATGGCGTTCACAATCGCCGCCGCCACATTGCTGCCGCCTTTGCGCCCGAGTGCCGCAATCGCGGGCAGATGGCTGTGCGTCAGCGCCTCTTTCGATTCCGCCGCCCCCACAAACCCCACCGGAACGCCCACCACGCCGCTGACGGCAACGTCATGCTCAAGCAGGCGAAACAGCGCCGTGGGCGCGTTGCCAAAGACAAAGATCTTCTCGCTCTCTTCCGTCACCGCGATATCAACGGCCGCCATCGAGCGGGTGATTCCCTGGGCTTTTGCCTGCGCCACTACCCGCGGGTCGCTGATATAGCAGCGACACTCGCCCCCGAACGTGGCCAGCAGCGTTTTGTTGATCCCGGAGAGCGCCATCGTGGTATCGGTGTAGATAACGGACGGGCGACGGAGCGCCGCGCAAAGCTGCTCCAGCGCGTCATCTGAAAACCAGAGAATATCCAGCCAGTCGAAATCTGCGGTGGTATGGATCACCCGTTTGACGATCGCCTCGTGCAGCGGGCTGGCGAACCGGTATGCTGGCCGCGTTTCGCGAATGATTTCGCCAATGATGTCGAAACTTTTGGCTTCAATCGCCTGGGGTTGCTGGATGTATTGCATTGTCTTTTGTCCTCAGGCCGCGCCAGCCATCAGCCAGCGTGCTGCGATAAACAGCGCCAGCGCCAGGGTGGAGGAAACCCACATCAGTCGAATGGTTCGGGAAATGTCGTCTACCGCAATCGGGCGCAGCGCGTCGCCGATCCACGGCTTTTCCACGCGCTGGCCAAAATAGGTGTTAGGTCCGCCAAGCCGGATGCCCAGCGCACCGGCAACCGTCGCTTCTGCCCACGCGCAGTTGGGGCTGCTGTGGTTGTAGCGGTCGCGCCAGCCGACGCGCAGCGCGCGGGAGGGTTCCTCGCGGCATAGCCACGCCGCAGCGCTCAGCAAGAGCCAGCTCAGGCGCGCGGGGATAGAGTTCGCCACGTCATCCATACGGGCGCTGACCATGCCGATTGCGCGGTATTTTTCGTGCCTGTAGCCCACCATTGAATCGAGGGTATTTACCGCCTTATAGGCCATCGCCAGCGGCGCGCCGCCCAGCAGGAGGAAGAACAGCGGAGCGATAACGCCGTCGACCGTGTTCTCCGCGACGGTCTCCACCACCGCCCGGTTGATCTGTTCCGGCTGAAGCTGAGAGGTATCGCGCCCCACTATCCATGAGAGCTTTTCGCGGCTTTCATCAAGGTCGCCCGCCCGCAGAGGGCGTTCAACGTCCCGCGCGGCGTTGGCCAGGCTGCGCCCGGCCAGCACGGTAAACATCATCCACACCTCAATCGCCCAGCCCAGCCAGGGATGAACCCACCGTCCGAGCGCCAGCACGCCCCAGGCCATGCCCCAGGTCAGCCCCACTACCGCCAGCCACATGACGCCGCCGCCAACGCGTAACGCCGCGTCGCTATGGCAGCAGCGGCGAATACCCCGCTGCACCGTATCGATCAGGCTGCCAATCCAGCGCACCGGATGCGGCCAGCGCTGCGGGTCGCCGATAATGACATCGAGCAGCCACGCGACGCACCATGCCAGCAGGGTCATAACGCCCCCCTCGCCGCCGTCAGCCAGCGGCTGAGCATCAGGGGCCGTTGGGCAAAGTGGAGGTGCAGGTAACTCGCGAACGTGTTGCCAACCTGCCAGCCGCCCGCCCATTCCTGCATCGTCACGCCATCGCGCACTTTGCGGCACGCCAGCACCGCGGGGGTTTGCGGGGTGAAGTCGGAATAGTGAAATTCATGCCCGCGCAGCACCTCCCCGCTATCGGCCAGCAGCGTGGGCTGGCGCGCCTGCGCCTCACAGTAGCCAAAACGGGTCAGCCGTTTACCCATTCTGCTGTGGCCGGGGATAATATTGGCCATCCGGTGGGTAACCCCTTCGCTATCCTCCAGCGTGCTGCCGAGGTACATCAGCCCACCACATTCGGCGTAGATCGCCACGCCGCGCCGGTGCGCCTCCCGCAGGCTGGCGAGCATCGATGTATTTTCCGCAAGCCGTGCCGCATGCAGCTCCGGGTAACCGCCCCCGAGCCAGACCATCTGGCAGTCAGGTAAACGACTATCGCGCAGCGGGCTAAAGCGGACAATGTCGACCCCGGTACGTTCGAGCAGCGTGATGTTATCCGGGTAATAGAAGCTGAAGGCGTCGTCATCGGCCATCGCGAGCGTTAACCCGCGCCCGGCGTCCCCGTCAGGAAGCGCGGGCCAGCCGCCCTGCGGCAGCGACGCCATCTGGCTGAGCGCGAGAAGTTGCCCGATATCCAGCGTACGTTCGAGAATGGCGGCAAAATTTTGCCAGGTCTGCGGGTCCGAGACCGACTCCCGGGCGGTGACCAACCCAAGATGGCGCTCGGGCAAACCGACGCCCTCAACGTGCGGCACATAGCCCAGCACGGGTACCGCGCAGTAGTGTTCAATGGCCGTTTTGAGCAGCTGATAATGCGATTCGCTGTTGACGCGATTAACAATCACCCCGGCAATATTGAGGGTGGGATCGAATCGCTGAAAGCCCATTACGGTAGCGGCAATCGACGTAGAAACCGCCTTGCCGTCCACCAGCAGAATCACCGGACAGCCCAGCTGTTTCGCCATCGCGGCGGTGCTGCAATAGTTCGGATCGGTGCCGTAGCCGTCGTACAGCCCCATCACGCCTTCAATAACCGCGATATCCGCCTGCTGCATATGCTCGCAAAACAGCGCGTTGAGTATCGGTTCAGGAAGCATGAAGCTGTCGAGGTTGC
This sequence comes from Enterobacter sp. 120016, assembly GCF_018383635.1. Classification (NCBI taxonomy): domain Bacteria; kingdom Pseudomonadati; phylum Pseudomonadota; class Gammaproteobacteria; order Enterobacterales; family Enterobacteriaceae; genus Enterobacter; species Enterobacter sp. 120016. The sequence goes on from NZ_JAHAWC010000003.1 coordinate 165,945, forward strand.
GGGAGGAGGTACCGCTGACGTTGGTATGCCAGCCGGTATCAAGATAGTCAGGGCCCACTTTGTACGGCTGGACGCGAAGCCCATGCTGTTTTAACAGGCTCAACAGGCCCAGCGTCACCGTGGTTTTACCACAACCGCTTCCGGTACCTGCCAGAACAAACGCGTGCTGCATTGCCGCCATGACCCCGATCCTGTCCAGGGTGGTAGGGAGGTATAGATACACGTCGTCCCAGTCTTTCGACTGTATGATGCATCAGTACAACCCACTTCCCACCGAAGTTGTTGAACGTTCCCGACAGGCAGGTCTTCTGGCTTAGCGTCCTCCTCGCCCGTCCTTCCCAATCTTGCGATCAGTGGTCATTACGGGGTCGTCAGCATCACAGCAGCGGGGGCTGCGGGGGATTGTCACCCCCTTCCCTACCACAAATGTGGCAAACCTGTCGGCTTACATTATGAGAAAGAGTATGTTCTCAAAACAGCAATGCTATTTACGGCGTTTCAATTCACCTTAGGCAAATACTTAACCGCAAATGAAAACCATGCTGAGTAAAACGTGGCGTCAGAATAATTGGCGCCCTTCTCAATAACTCAACGTTTTATCACAAAAAATAAAAAGCAAAGATAATTACGCTTAAAATCTCAATATTTATTGCGCTACGACAAGTTATTGCACCACTTGATATTTTTTCATTTTATCGTGATAAAAATTCATCAGGATATTAAAGTCTGGCAATAACATAATATTGCCATTCATCGCAGGGCCGTGTGGTTTAATTGATGCATTACGCGTTCAGCAGGATCGCAGAATAATATGTAGGGTATCCAGGGAGGAATTTGCGGTATATCAAGGTAAGAGGAATATCCTCATGACACTATGCTCCAGAAATTGCTGACCAGAAAGGTGGAAAGGTGGCTGTTGCGCAATGCCCCGCGTCGTGCGGTGAGCTTATCCAGGGCTGGATTTTGGGCAGTGAGAAGCTGGTCTCCTGCCCTGTCGAATGGTACAGCACCGTTGAGGTGAGCCACGGCTCACCCGTGGCGGATGAACGCCCGCTGTCGCGCGCGATGGTCGAGCGGTTACTGCAGCACTGGCACTATCCGGCGCAGCTAGGCCAGGATATCCGCATTGACGTGCATTCAACCATCCCGGTTGCCAAAGGGATGGCCAGCAGCACCGCAGATATTGCCGCCACCGCCGTCGCTACCGCCCGTCATCTGGGGCGTCAGCTCGACGAAAGCACGCTGGCAGCGCTCTGCGTTTCGCTCGAACCCACCGACAGTACCGTGTTTCGCCAGTTGACCCTTTTCGATCATAACGACGCCTCCACGCAGATTGCCTGCGACGCCCAGCCCGATCTCGACCTGCTTGTTCTCGAAAGTCCGCAAACGCTGCGCACGGCAGACTACCACCGCATTCCGCGTCAGGCGGGGCTACAGGCCGGTGCGCCAGCGCTGAAACGCGCGTGGGAAAAAGTCCAGGAGTCCTGTATCACGCAAAACCCTTACCGGCTGGGCGAAGCGGCAACCCTCAGCGCCATCGCCAGCCAAAGGCTGTTGCCTAAACCGGATTTTGACGCACTGCTCGCACTGGTGGAGGAGTGCGGTATTTACGGGGTGAACGTAGCGCACAGCGGCAGCGTCGTGGGGCTGATGCTCGACAGAAATAAAGACGATGTCGATTATGTGAAATGGCTGCTGGCGAAAAAACAGCTCACCCGCCACTGGCCTCAACAACACCTGCTGCGGATGGTAAAAGGTGGCGTGACGCTACTCTGACAGCAGCCTGTGCTGAATGAGCCACTCGACCTGCTGCTTAACCTCCTGCTCGTGCTCCTGCGCTAGAGCCTGCTGCAGCGGAACATGCCGGAAGAACGCGTCCCAAAATGCACGCTTGCGCTCCCGGTCACCGCATGCGCCATTAATCCTTTCACGAAGCGCCCCCGCCAGCCGCACGCTTTCCCGCATGCCCGCAGGAAGATGGTCTGCGACATGCGCTTTGAGGATCTTGCTGTAGACCGGCGCGTTGCCCCCGCAGCTCAGCGCAATAATGACCGGCGAACGGTCAATGACGGCCGGTGAGATAAAGGTGGCAGCCGAAGGGTCGTCGGTGACATTGCAAAAGATACGCTCCGCGCTGGCGGCCCCTGCGACCTGACGGTTCACCTGCCGATCGCTGGTTGCAGCAATGACCAGCCAGCATGACTGCAGATACTGCGGCGAAAACGTTGCCGGGAACCACTCGATGTCACCGCTCGCGTGCAGGCTGGCGAGTTCCGGCGTCAGGCTGGGCGCAACCAGGCGCAGCACCGCCCCGGCGGCCAGCAGCCCCTTTGCCTTATGCGTCGCCACCTGCCCGCCACCGACGATCAGGCAGCGTTTCCCCTTCAGGTTGCAAAATATCGGGAAATAGTCCATCGCCCTAGCCTTGTAAAACGTGAGTCAGCGCGTCAATAAACCGGCGGTTCTCCGCTTCGGTACGCACGGCAATCCGGTAGTAGTCGCCATCGAGCCCCGGATAGTTTTCGCAGTGGCGAATAAGGATGTGATGGCCGAGCAGCGCCGCCTTCAGGTCGAAACCCTGACGCAGGCAGCGGAAGAAAATAAAGTTGGCCTGCGGCTCCCAGACCGCCAGCGAGGAAAAGCGCGTCATCGCCTGCCACAGGAAATCCCGCTCCCGGGCGATAAAGGCGTGGCTGCGCGCAATATAGTCCTCATCCAGCAGCAAATGTTGCCCCACAAGCGCCGAGAAGGCATTCACGGACCAGGGCTCGCGGGTGCGTTTCAGCTGGCGAATAGTTTGCGTATTTCCGCTCAGCAGATACCCGAGGCGCAGCCCGGGAATAGCAAAAAACTTGGTCAGGGAACGCAGCAGATAAAGATAGCGTGACTCCGCCAGCCGCGGTGCCAGCGTGGAGCCCTGCGGCAGAAAATCGATGAACGCTTCATCCACAATCAGCGCAATCTGCAGCGCTTCGCACAGCGAGGCCAGCCGGTCGAGAAGATCGGCATCAGGCATGAGTCCGGTAGGGTTGTTTGGCGTCGCGATGAACAGGCAATCGGGCCTGTGCGCGCCAACGGCGTCCAGTAAAGAAGCATCCACCTGGAACCCGTTCTGCTCGCTCAGCGCATAGTCGATTATCTCGCAACCCTGCTGCTGTAATGCCCGGCGATATTCGGCAAACCCCGGCACCAGCAGCATCGCCCGGCGAGGGGCAAGCGTTCGCACCAGGCCGTAGATCAGCTCCGTTTCGCCATTCCCGGCAATCGTCTGGTCATAGTCACACCGGCTGGCGCTGGCCAGCGCCTGATGAAGATGGCGGTATTCAACGTCCGGGTACTGCATGATGATATCCAGATGGGACACAATGAGCGACCTGACGCGCTCGGGCAGCCCTAGCGGATTGATGTTCGCGCTAAAGTCCAACAGCAGCTCGGGATCGATCCCCAACTGCAGCCCCGTTTCCAGAACGTTACCACCATGCTCACTCATTCGTTTCACTCGTCCATTTCAAAATGTCAGGATAACATCAGACCACAACCTGATTCAGCGCGAGATGTGATGCGGTAAACGCCAGTATCTCCTGCAGGTTGACGACCTCACCGATGACGATAAGCGCCGGAGCATGCAGTTTTTGACGTTCAACCTCGAGGTGGATATCGGTCAGCGTGCCTTTGGCGATCTGCTGACGAGGCTGGCTGGCATACATCACCACCGCCACCGGCGTCCCGGCGGACATGCCTCCCTCGATAAGCTGCTGGCAGATTTCCGCCAGCCGGGTCATACCCATCAGAACGATCAGCGTTCCGTTGATTTGCGCCAGAGCATGCCAGTTTTGCGGGTCGTTTCCCTGGCACATATGGCCGGTCACAATATGAAAGCTGGAGGCGTAATGACGGTGCGTGACCGGGATCCCGGCATAGGCCAGTCCGCCAATCGCGGAACTGATCCCCGGCACAATTTCGAACGTCAGGCCGTCTTTCGCCAGCTGCTCGGCCTCTTCGCCCCCGCGGCCAAAAACGTAGGGGTCTCCGCCTTTCAGACGCACCACCTGTCGCCCTTCCCCGACATGCTTGACCAGCAGGGCATTGATTTGTTCCTGAGGGACCGGATGATGGCTTGGGGTTTTACCGACATCAATAATCAGACAGCCTGCCGGAGCCTGGGCCAGTAGTTCAGGGTTAACCAGGCGATCGTGAACAATCACCTCCGCATGGCGGATACAGTGCAGACCTTTTACCGTAATTAAAGACGCATCGCCAGGCCCTGCCCCTACAAGCCAAACCTTCCCTTTACTCATCGTTATATCCTCAGATTAAATATTTTAAGACGCAAGAAAGCGGATAATTAAAATTAGCGCTGAATTATACATCCCCTCCACGCGTCAAAAATTTGATGTATTTATCACTCTTTCTTAATTTTACGAATGGCGTTTATGACCAATATCAATAAAACAGTGAATACCGCCTTTCCTCTGCCATTACGCCATTATTGCTTTGGTCATTATGCTTAAAAAAACATATTAACCACTATCAACAATAAAACAGGCGCGCGATCACAAATATTACAATGGTTTTGTCAGCGACGTTTACAGATAAATATCAAGCCTAAAATGAATAGCTCACAACCAATTGATATAAAACACTTTTAAATGTTACGCCATTACCATCGTCATTTTTGGAAGGATTTTTTGAAAATAGATCAATTGCTTCCCTTTCGTCTTCAAAACACACTCCAACACCATTGACCGACCCAATGTACATTAACCGTTTTTAATACCCTTTTTATTTTCACTATCAGCCCTACAGAGGATTACCCATGAAGAAATCAACACTTGTTATTGGCGTCATTGGTGCTGACTGCCATGCGGTAGGCAATAAAGTTCTGGACCGCGTTTTTACTTCCCATGATTTTCACGTCATCAATCTTGGCGTGATGGTGAGCCAGGATGAATATATTGATGCGGCCATCGAAACGGGTGCTGATGCTATTGTCGTTTCATCCATCTACGGCCATGGCGACATCGACTGCCTGGGGCTGCGCGAGCGCTGCATCGAACGCGGTATCGGCGACATTCTGCTTTATGTTGGCGGTAATCTGGTCGTAGGCAAGCACGACTTCGCCGATGTCGAAGCCAAATTCAAAGAGATGGGTTTCAACCGCGTGTTCGCCCCGAGCCACGACCTGGAAGACGTCTGTCAGCTGATGGCGAACGATATACAGCAGCGTCAGCGCGTTGAAGAGCTCTGTCTTGAAGAGGGCTTCTGATGCAAATCGTCTCAGTCGACATTGGCTCGACGTGGACCAAAGCCGCGCTCTTCACGCCGGAGGGTGATGCGCTAACGCTGGTCAACCACGTTCTGACCCCGACGACGACCCACCATCTGGCGGAGGGCTTCTTTACCAGCCTGAACCAGGTGCTAAACGTTGCCGATGCGCGACCGCTGCTTAACAGCGGGGACGTTACGCTGAAATACTCGTCGTCGGCAAAAGGCGGGCTCGCCGTTGCCGCAATGGGTCTGGTGCCGTCGATAACCCTGGAATCAGCCAAAGTCACCGCCCATTCAGCGGGCGCCAAAATCGCCCAGTACTACTCCTACAAGCTGAACCGTCACGATATCCAGGCTCTGGAGGACTCCCCGCCGGACATTCTGCTGTTCACGGGCGGTACGGACGGCGGCGAAGAGAGCCACGGACTGGCCAATGCCCGCGCGCTGGCAGCGTCAAACCTGGATTGCGCCATTATCTACGCGGGAAATCGCGATATTCAGGACGACGTGCAGGCCATTCTTGGTCACAAGGATCTGATCGTGGTCGACAACGTTTTGCCTGACCTCGATCACCCGAATCCCTATGCCGCCCGCAAAGCCATCTGCGATGTTTTTCTCTCCCGCATCGTGAAGGGGAAAGGACTGGACGTTATCGTCGGGGAAACCGGCGAAGAGCCGATGCCCACGCCGTGGACCGTCTACGAGCTGGTGAAGGCGATCAGCGATGTCGACAGCGCGTGGAAAGAATTCATGCTGATCGACATGGGCGGTGCCACCACCGACGTCTACTCCGCCAGCGCCAATATGCTCTCCCCGGATACCGTTCTGCACGGCGTGCCCGAGCCGTTTGTGAAACGCACCGTAGAGGGCGACCTCGGCATGCGCGTCTCGGCGGTGGTGGTCGGCGAAAGTACGCAGGAACTGGTGAACGCGGTGTTTGCCCATCAGCCCCAGCGCAGGGACGCGTTTTATGGCTATCTGCGCCATCTGGTCGCGCATCCGGACTATCTCCCTGTTACCGAAGAAGAAAAGCATTTCGACACGCTGCTGGCCGGGCTGTGCGTGGGGTACGCCAGCGAGCGCCATGCCGGCACCAAAAAACAGGTCTGCACCTGCGTAGGCAACGTCGATTTGCAGATGGGGCGCGATCTGACCACCGTGCGCAAGGTGGTGGGCTCCGGGGGATGGCTCTCCCGCGCCAGCCAGTTCGATATTCACCGCTGGCTGAAGTACCGCGAGCTGGACGACAGCAGCAGGCGCGTGCTTTTACCCGGGCAGTTTGACTATTACCGCGATGCAAAAGGTCTGCTTCCTCTGCTGGCGAACGTTGCCAGGCTGGACCCGCAGGCGGCGGCTCGCACCAGTATTCATTGTTTAACCCTATAAAACCTAAGGCAGCAACGAATGGAACTTCGAAATAAAAAGCTAACCCATGACGAATTCATGACTGAGCGGCAACAGGTCTTGCAGACCTGGCACACCGGCAAGGACGTTGAGAACTTCGAAGATGGCGTGAAGTACCAGCAAACCATTCCTGAACAAAAACGCTTTTCTCACGCCCTGCTGAAGGCGGACCAGGAAGGTAAAACCCTGAGCCAGCCGCGCGCAGGCGTAGCGCTGATGGATGAACATATCGCCCTGCTCAAAACGCTGCAGGAAGATTGTGATTTGCTGCCCAGCACCATCGATGCCTATACCCGTCTGAATCGCTATGAAGAGGCGGCGGTAGGGATCCAAAAATCCATCGAAGCGGGCACCTCCAAGCTTAACGGCTTACCGGTCGTCAACCACGGCGTCGCCGCCTGCCGCCGCATGACGGAAGCGCTGGAGAAACCGATTCAGGTACGTCACGGCACGCCGGATGCGCGCCTGCTGGCGGAGATCGCGATGGCCAGCGGCTTTACCAGCTATGAGGGCGGCGGTATCTCCTACAACATTCCGTACGCTAAGCGCGTCACTCTGGAAAAATCCATCCGCGACTGGCAGTACTGCGACCGCCTGATGGGCCTGTACGAAGAGAACGGCATTCGCATTAACCGTGAACCGTTTGGCCCGCTGACCGGCACCCTGATCCCGCCGTTTGTGTCCCACTCGGTGGCGATTATCGAAGGCCTGCTGGCGCTGGAACAGGGCGTGAAGTCAATTACCGTTGGCTACGGCCAGGTCGGTAGCCTGACGCAGGATATCGCCGCGATTCAGGCCCTGCGCGAGCTGTCCCACGAATATTTCCATAACCACGGCTTTGACGATTACGAGCTGAGTACCGTCTTCCACCAGTGGATGGGCGGCTTCCCGGAAGATGAGTCGAAAGCGTTTGCCATTATCTCCTGGGGCGCAGCGGTTGCCGGTATGTCCGGGGCGACCAAAGTGATCACCAAGAGCCCGCACGAAGCGTTCGGCATTCCGACCGCCGCCGCAAATGCCCAGGGGCTGAAGGCCTCGCGTCAGATGCTCAACATGGTCAGCGATCAGAAATTCCCGCCGTGCGCCGCCGTCGAGCAGGAAGTCGAGCTCATTAAGAGCGAAGTCCGCGCCGTGCTGAAGAAAGTCTTCGAGCTGGGCAACGGCGACGTCGCGCGCGGGACGGTGCTGGCGTTTGAAGCCGGCGTGCTGGACGTACCGTTCGCCCCCGCCTCCTGCAACGCGGGCAAAATCCTGCCGGTTCGTGATAACGCCGGCGCCATTCGCGTGCTGGAAGCCGGTGCGGTTCCGCTGCCGAAAGATATTCTCGCCCTGCATCACGATTACGTCGCCGAGCGCGCGCGTTTTGAAGGCCGTAAACCCTCATTCCAGATGGTTGTTGATGACATCAACGCGGTATCCCACAGTAAATTAATAGGAAGACCATAATGAAAATTAAGCAGGCCCTTTTCACCGCAGGCTACTCCTCATTCTATTTCGACGATCAGCAGGCCATCAAAAACGGTGCTGGGCATGACGGGTTCATCTATACCGGCAATCCGGTAACGCCCGGGTTTACGTCCGTTCGTCAGGCGGGTGAATGCGTCTCCGTACAGCTGATTCTGGAAAACGGCGCGGTGGCGGTGGGCGATTGTGCAGCCGTGCAATATTCAGGCGCGGGCGGTCGCGATCCGCTGTTCCTGGCTGAACACTTCATTCCGTTCCTCAACGATCACATCAAGCCGCTGCTGGAAGGCCGTGAGGTTGACCGGTTCCTGACGAACGCCCGCTTCTTTGACGAACTGCGTATAGACGGCCATCTGCTGCATACCGCCGTACGCTATGGCCTGTCGCAGGCGCTGCTCGACGCGGCGGCGCTGGCGACCGGCCGTCTGAAAACGGAAGTGGTGTGTGATGAATGGCAGCTGCCGTGCGTCCCGGAGGCCATTCCGTTATTTGGGCAGAGCGGCGACGACCGCTATATCGCCGTCGACAAGATGATCCTCAAAGGCGTTGACGTGCTGCCGCACGCGCTTATCAACAACGTGGAGGAGAAGCTGGGCCTGAAGGGGGAAAAACTGCGTGAGTATGTGCGCTGGTTATCCGACCGCATCTTAAGCCTGCGCACCAGCCCGCGCTATCGCCCGACGCTGCACATCGACGTGTACGGCACCATCGGTTTGATTTTCGATATGGACCCGGTACGCTGCGCCGCCTATATCGCCAGCCTCGAAAAAGAGGCCCAGGGCCTGCCGCTGTACATCGAGGGGCCGGTGGATGCGGGCAACAAGCCGGATCAGATCCGCCTGCTGACCGCCATCACCCACGAGCTGATGCGTCTGGGTTCCGGCGTGAAAATCGTTGCCGATGAGTGGTGTAACACCTATCAGGACATTGTGGACTTCACCGATGCGGGAAGCTGCCACATGGTGCAGATTAAAACCCCGGATCTGGGCGGTATTCACAACATCGTTGATGCGGTGCTGTATTGCAACAAACACGGCATGGAAGCCTATCAGGGCGGGACCTGTAACGAGACGGAAATCAGCGCCCGCACCTGCGTGCACGTGGCCCTCGCCGCTCGCCCGATGCGCATGCTGATCAAACCGGGCATGGGCTTCGATGAAGGTCTTAATATCGTGTTTAACGAAATGAACCGCACCATCGCACTGTTGCAGACTAAGGATTAACAGATGGCACGTACATTTAAGATCTTATCGCCAACGGCTATCCTGGGCTATGGCTTCCCGGAAGAGAGCTTTCGTAAGGCCATGGAAGCGTCGCCGGATCTTATTGCTGTCGACGCGGGCTCTTCCGACCCTGGCCCCCACTACCTGGGGGCAGGTAAGCCTTTCACCGACCGGGCGGGGGTAAAACGCGATCTGCGCTATATGATCGTGGCCGGCGTTAAGCACAACATTCCGGTGGTGATCGGTACCGCCGGTGGGTCCGGCGCCGCGCCGCATCTGGAGTGGTGCCGACAGATAATCCTTGAGATTGCTCAGGAAGAGAAGCTCTCGTTCTCTATGGCGCTGATCCCGTCGGATGTTGATAAAGCCACCGTGCATCAGGCGCTGGATAACGGGAAAATCACCGCCCTGGATTTCGTCCCGGCGCTGACCCACGAGGCCATCGAAGAGAGCACCTATATCGTGGCGCAGATGGGTATCGAACCTTTCCAGCGGGCGCTGGCGGCCGGGGCGCAGGTGGTGCTGGGCGGACGAGCGTACGATCCGGCCTGCTTTGCCGCGCTGCCCATCATGCAGGGCTTCGATGAAGGCCTGGCGCTGCACTGCGGTAAGATCCTGGAGTGCGCGGCGATTGCCGCTACGCCGGGGTCCGGCTCCGACTGCGCGATGGGCATCATTGACGATAACGGCTTTACGCTGAAAACGTTTAATCCGAAGCGTAAATTCACCGAAACGTCGGCCGCGGCGCACACTCTGTATGAGAAATCCGACCCGTACTTCCTGCCGGGGCCGGGCGGCGTGCTGAACCTGAAAGGGTGCAGCTTCAAAGCGGTCAACGAGGGCGAAGTGTACGTCAGCGGTTCCCGCCACGAAGAAACGCCGTATGCGCTGAAGCTGGAAGGCGCCCGCCGGGTCGGCTTCCGCTGCCTGACCATTGCCGGTACGCGCGACCCGATCATGATTGCCGGGATCGATAATATCCTCGAAGAAGTGCAGGCCAGCGTGAAGCGCAACCTCTCGCTGAATGACGACAGCATCCGCATGACGTTCCACCTGTACGGAAAGAATGGCGTGATGGGCAACCATGAGCCGATGCAGTCCGCCGGGCACGAGCTGGGGATTTTGCTGGATGTCGTAGCCCCCACCCAGGATATCGCCAACAGCGTCTGTTCGCTGGTGCGCTCTACCCTGCTGCACTACGGCTATGAAAACCGGATCGCAACGGCGGGCAACCTCGCGTTCCCGTTCTCCCCTTCCGACATTCAGAGCGGCCCGGTGTATGAGTTCTCAATCTACCACCTGATCGAAGCGAGCGACGCGCTGCGTTTTGATTTCCACCTCGAGCAGGTCACGCCAGAAGGAGTTCAGCTATGAAACACGGTATTTGCTCACTGGCGCAGGTCATTCGTTCTAAAAACGCCGGACCGTATGAGCTGGTTCTGGATATTTTATTTAAAACGCGTGAAGACTATCAGCGGGTAAAAGCCTCGGAGCAATTAACGCCGCAGCTTATTGCCCGTTTATATAACGTTAAGCCTGACTTTATTCATCGCATTATCTGGTTCGACCCGGCCAATGCGGTCAAAATCGTCATGCCTCGCGATATTATCTCCGGCAACGTCGGCGACAATGATGTCTATGGTGCCCAGCAGCATGCACCGTTATTAAGTATCGAGTTCGATCTGTAACACTACAAATACAACAACGTCCATTGGGATATAGATATTTGCTGTATCACTGTATTCCAGATAATTCATGCGGTTGGTCACAACAAACGTGCGTCTGAGCGGTTCGCCAGGGCTCAGGCGCACGCGACCCTACACATTAACCAACCTTTATCCGATGGAGTAAACATGAAAAAAATAAGCTTAACGAAAATGATCATATTAGGTTTGATACTCGGCATGATAGCCGGGGTGGTCATTAATAATATGGCATCAGCAGATACAGCAAAATCGTACGCACAGGATATTTCTATTTTCACCACCATATTCTTACGCATGGTGAAAATGATTATCGCCCCGCTGGTGATTTCCACCCTGGTGGTTGGCATAGCCAAAATGGGTGATGCTAAAACGCTTGGGCGTATATTCTCCAAAACCTTTTTCCTCTTTATTTGCGCCTCGCTGCTGTCCATCGCGCTGGGGCTGGTTATCGTCAACATCTTCCAGCCTGGCGCAGGCATTAACTTTGTTCCCCATGACGCCGGGGCCGTTGCGGCCGTTCAGTCCGAGCCGTTCACGCTGAAAGTGTTTATCTCTCACGCGGTACCGACCAGCATCGTTGATGCCATGGCCCGCAACGAGATTTTGCAAATCGTGGTGTTCTCGATTTTCCTCGGCTGCAGCCTGGCGGCCATTGGCGAGAAAGCCGAACCCATCATTAAGGTGCTCGACTCTCTGGTGCACGTGATGCTGAAGCTGACGGGCTACGTCATGCTGTTTGCACCGCTGACCGTCTTTGCCGCGATCTCCGGGCTGATTGCCGAACGGGGTCTGGGCGTGATGGTCAGCGCCGGTATTTTCATGGGCGAGTTCTACATGACGCTCGGCCTGCTTTGGGCGATTCTGATTGGCCTCTCCACGCTGATTGTCGGTCCGTGCATCAGTCGTCTGACAAAAGCGATTTTCGAACCTGCGCTGCTGGCCTTTACGACCTCAAGTTCAGAAGCGGCTTTCCCGGGCACGCTTAACAAACTGGAAAAATTCGGCGTCTCCTCAAGAATTGCCAGCTTTGTCCTGCCCATCGGCTACTCCTTTAACCTGGTCGGCTCAATGGCCTACTGCTCGTTTGCGACCGTGTTTATCGCCCAGGCGTGCAACATCGAGCTGAGCATTGGCGAGCAGATCACCATGCTGCTGATCCTGATGCTGACCTCTAAAGGAATGGCGGGCGTGCCGCGCGCATCGATGGTGGTTATTGCCGCCACGCTCAACCAGTTCAACATTCCGGAAGCGGGCCTGATTCTGCTGATGGGCGTCGATCCGTTCCTCGACATGGGCCGCTCCGCCACCAATGTAATGAGTAACGCGATGGGTGCCGCTATCGTCGGTCGCTGGGAAGGCGAGCACTTCGGCGTCGGCTGCCGCGGCAAGGTTCCGGCCAAAGAGAGCACCGCTTCAGAAACTGAAATCGCCATGTATTGATTACAAAGGCCAACCGTCGTTGGCCTTTCGTCTTCCGATGACAGGATAGCCCCATGAAGATAAACATTTTCGGCGTCAGCCTCTTATCCGTGAGCCTGTTGTTTAGCGCCGCCGCGCTGGCGCAACCCGCGCCGGACTACGCGCAGCTGCTTGAGCAGGCTCACCAAAAATTCAAAGGTAATCATGAGGGGAAGGTCGCCGACTACATCCCTGCCCTGGCGACCTATAGCCCCGACAATTTCGCCATCACTCTCGCCACGGTCGACGGCAACATTTACCAGGTTGGCGACGTGAAAAAAGCGTTTCCAATGGAGTCGCTGAGCAAAGTTTTCACCCTGGCGCTGGCGATGGAGCAGCGCGGTCCGCAGGAGGTGCTGGATAAACTCGGCGCCAGCGCAACCGGTCTGCCCTTCAACTCCGGCTTAGCCATTGAGCTGACCAAAGGTGCGCCGGAAAACCCGCTGGTGAACGCGGGGGCGATGAGCACGGTAAGCCTGATTGAGGCGAAAGATAAGACCGACCGCTGGAACACGATCCTCAATAACCTGAACGCGTGGGCCGATGCCTCGCTGACCGTCAACGAGCCGGTGTTCAAATCAGAAATGGAGACCAATCAGCATAACCAGGCGCTGGCGATGCTGATGGCGTCCTACAACAGCTTTTATGGCGATACCCGGGAAGCTGTTGAAATCTACACCCGCCAGTGTTCCGTAGACATCACCGTTGAGCAGCTCGCCAAAATGGGCGCGGTGCTGGCGAACAAGGGCAAATCGCCTTTCAACGGTAAGCAGCTGCTGAATGAACGCTACGTGCCGCAGGTTCTGGCGGAAATGGCGATTGCCGGGCTGTACGACGGCAGCGGCAAATGGCTGTACACCGTTGGGATCCCGGCGAAGAGCGGCGTCGGCGGCGGCATGGTTGCCATCGTGCCCGGTCAATACGCCATCGCGGTCTACTCGCCGCCGCTGGACGCCGCCGGGAATAGCGTTCGCGCCCAGCAGACGATTGCGTATGTCGCCGGGGCGACGCAGGCCAACCTCTTTTTAGCCCATTGATCCTAATAGCCTGTGATTTTGTCAGCCGGGCGCGGCAGCTGCGCCAGCGCCCGGCAAAAACAACCACAAAGTGAGAAGTACTATGTCTAAACCATTTGTCTGGCAGGACCTGTTTGTTCAGAGTAACGATACGACGGAATATGAACTCCTCAGCACGCAGCACGTTACGGTGACGGAGCTAGAGGGCGAGGAGGTCATTAAGGTGGCGCCTGAGGCATTGACCCTGCTGGCCCAGCAGGCCTTTTATGAAGCCTCATTTTTCCTGCGCGCCGGACATTTAACGCAGATAGCCAGCATCCTGCACGACCCGCAGGCCAGCAGTAACGATAAATATGTCGCCCTGCAGCTGCTGCGCAACGCCGAAGTATCGGCAAAAGGCGTCCTGCCAAACTGTCAGGATACCGGCACGGCCACCGTTGTGGCGAGCAAAGGCCAGCACGTCTGGACCGGCGGGGATGACGCCGAAGCGCTGAGCAGGGGGATTTACGCCACCTTTAGCGAGTGTAACCTGCGCTACTCGCAAAACGCACCGCTGGACATGTACACCGAGGTCAACACCCAAACCAACCTGCCGGCGCAGATAGACATCAGCGCCACGCCGGGGAGCGAATATCGCTTCCTGTTTGTCAATAAAGGCGGCGGATCGGCTAACAAAGCCGCGCTGTTCCAGGAAACGAAATCTATTCTGCAGCCGGATAAACTTACCGCGTTCCTGATCGAGAAGATGAAGTCGCTCGGTACGGCGGCCTGTCCACCGTATCACATTGCCTTTGTGGTCGGCGGCCTCTCTGCCGACCAGGCGCTGAAGGTGGCGAAGCTGGCCTCCACAAAATATTATGACAACCTGCCCACCAGCGGGAACGAGCTGGGCCAGGCGTTCCGCGATACGGCGCTGGAAGCCACGCTGCTCAACGCCAGCCGCGAATTCGGCATCGGCGCCCAGTTCGGCGGCAAGTACTTCGCGCACGATATTCGCGTCATCCGCCTGCCGCGTCACGGCGGCTCCTGCCCTGTCGCCATGGCGCTCTCCTGCTCAGCCGACCGCAATATCAAAGCGAAAATCAACAGGCACGGTATCTGGCTGGAGAAGCTGGAGCATAACCCAGGGAAATATATCCCGGAGGCCAGCCGTGATGCAAACGACGCCCGAGCCGTACAGATCAACCTGAACCGCCCGCTGCGCGAGATCCTGCGCGATATGTCCGCCCTGCCGATCGGCACCCGGCTGTCGTTAAGCGGCCCGATCGTGGTCGCCCGCGATATTGTCCACGCAAAAATCAAAGCGCGGCTGGATAACGGTGAACCGATGCCGGAGTACATGAAAAACCATATCGTCTATTACGCCGGTCCGGCGAAAACGCCGGAGAATCAGGCCTGCGGCTCCCTCGGTCCAACCACCGGCGGGCGCATGGACGGCTACGTCGATGCTTTCCAGGCCGCGGGCGGAAGCCTGATCATGCTTTCCAAAGGCAACCGCAGCCAGCAGGTCACCGATGCCTGCCATAAGCACGGCGGCTTCAACCTCGGCAGCATCGGCGGTGCGGCGGCGCTGCTGGCGCAGCAGTATGTGAAAAGCCTGCGCTGCCTTGAGTATCCCGAACTGGGCATGGAGGCGGTGTGGATGATGGAGGTCGAAAATCTGCCCGCCTTTGTGCTGGTGGACGACAAAGGGAATAATTTCTTCAGCCAGTTTGAGCAGCAGCATCGCTGCGCATCCTGCCCTGCCGGACATTAAGGAGCGACTATGGAAGCGCGAGCTAACGCAGACAAACACCGCCAACGACAGCAAAAGCGCAAAGAGCAGGTTGATATCCGCGTGGCGGCGGCAACAGAGAAGAGAGGCATTCTGATCGTCTTCACCGGCAACGGAAAAGGCAAGTCCACCGCCGCCTTCGGCACGGCGACGCGTGCCGTCGGCCACGGTAAAACCGTTGGCGTCGCGCAGTTTATTAAAGGCCAGTGGGATAATGGTGAATACAACACCCTGCATCCGCTCGGCGTCGAGTTTCACATTATGGGCACCGGCTTTACCTGGGAGACACAAAACCGGGAGACGGATATTCAGGCCGCAACGGCGGTGTGGCAGGAGAGCAAACGCATGCTGGCTGACCCGAGCTACGACCTGGTGGTTCTGGATGAGCTCACCTATATG
Organism: Enterobacter sp. 120016; assembly: GCF_018383635.1. Classification (NCBI taxonomy): domain Bacteria; kingdom Pseudomonadati; phylum Pseudomonadota; class Gammaproteobacteria; order Enterobacterales; family Enterobacteriaceae; genus Enterobacter; species Enterobacter sp. 120016. Next base: position 181,657 of record NZ_JAHAWC010000003.1, read on the forward strand.
CTGGCGTATCACTATCTGGATACCCAGGAGGTGATCGCGGCGGTTGAGAACCGTCCGGTGCAGCAGACCGTGATCGTCACCGGGCGCGGCTGCCACTCGCAGTTACTGGCGCTTGCCGACACGGTTAGCGAAATGCGTCCGGTAAAACACGCATTTGACAGCGGTATTCAGGCGCAGGAGGGCATTGACTGGTAAGCGTGTCTGTACCGGATGGCGCGCCGCGCTGCCGCCATCCGGTGTTATTACTCTACCGGCGAGACCACTGATTTTTGTAATAGCCACTCGCGGAAGGTCTGTAACGGCAGGGACTGAGCCTTTTCCTCCCGCCACGTCATGATGAAGCGGTTGCCGGTGCGGATAGGAACATCGCAGGGGATAACCATCTCGCCGCAGTCCAGGTCATGCTGGATGGCGAAGCGGGGAAGCAGCGCGACCCCAAGATTCGATCGTACTGCGGCAATCAGCATTGAGAGGAGGTCAAAGCGCGGGCCAAGGTTCACGTCCGGGCTGGTGGTACCGGACAGCGCAAACCACTCCTGCCAGCCATTGATGCGAGTGCTTTGGTGTAACAGCGGAAACTCCCTTAGCAGCTCCTCCACCCCCAGCTTCTGCTCCGCGCTGGGGAGCAAGCTTCGGCTGCAGACCGGCAGGATCTCCTCTTCAAATAAATAATCGACTTCCGACCACGGGGGACAAAAATCGGCGCGCATAATAGCCGCATCGTATTCACGATTTAAAAAATCGCCGATATTGGCCAGCGAGTGAATGTTAACAATAATATCAGGATTTAATTTATTAAACTCCCATAAATTAGGGATCAGCCAATGCGTACTGAAGGTGGGATTTACCGCCAACTCCACAACCTGAACGGCAGGCTGCCAGGACATTATCATATTTGTATCGCGTTCCAGCTTATTAAGCGTCTCTTTGACGATATTCAGATAATGCTTTCCCGCTGCATTCAGAAAAATCCGCTTTTTGGCATGATTGAATAATGAGGTGTGTAAAAACTCCTCCAGGGCCGTCACCTGTCTGAACACTGCACTCTGCGTTAACGCCAGCTCTTCTGCGGCGCGGGTATAGCTTTCGTGACGCGCCACAACTTCGAACGTCACCAGCAGCTCGCTCTTGGGGATTTTTCCTCTCATCATGTCTTCCATTCATGGTGGGTAACAGTAATTTTTTGAAGCGAATAAACCCTGCTTCAGAACGATACCGCCATTATATTTTAGTTATGCTCCGTCGGCAGTGATCCACACCATGATTTAATCAGTTTTGCGCGTCAGGCCAGAGTACTTGCTGAAAATGAAATGAAACATGAAAAATTATTAAGACCTGTTCAATTTGTGCCTTACATAATGGCGGCAGCGCCTTATTATACGAAAAACCGTATGGGCATTAAAAACAGGAATAGTGCAGGACAGGACGTTAAAAAATATAAAACAAAACGTTGTGCTAAAAATAGCGCGGGGTTTTGTGTACGTCCTTTCGATAACCGGCGCTCCAGCGCGCATGCTGAAACCGGATCAAAACAAAAAACCCAGGTCGCATAACGACCTGGGTTTCGAATTTGGCGGAAGCGTAGAGATTCGAACTCTAGAACCCTTTCGGGTCGCCGGTTTTCAAGACCGGTGCCTTCAACCGCTCGGCCACGCTTCCAAAGTGAGGCGCACTATAAACATCTATTAGCGCCTTGTAAAGCAGGAATTTTTCTAATTTTACCCACCGGCGTTTGACTGCGCAAAAATCACCCAGACGCTGACGGCGCATCGGTCTCTGCTCGCTTGTACATACCGTAACACAGCAACGCTCATCCTTTTAAATCGCTCTGGTATAGAATGCCACAAAAATAAACGGTCATTTGTTGTGTAATTGTTATAAATCTGAGCAGTCACAGATTTTAGAAATTACTGCCATGCAGTGTTACTGGTTGATGATGAAAATCAAAAATACGTTTTGCTTACATATCCTGATGGCGACCCTGGCCATTCTGTTTCTGTGCGTTCACCCACTGGTGACGAGCTTCGATCCGCCCCTCACCTTCCAGCCGCTGATTAAATCAATGGACGGCACGCCGAAAGAACAAGCGGAAAAAATTGCGACTATTTCTCACGCCTTAGAAGGGAATGCTATTTTCTTCATTGGCGCGTCTGAGGTGGCAACCTCAGAAGATGAACATTACGCTGTATATAATTACTTTAATAAGCAATTACACACGCCCGTCGTGGCGTATGGCGATGCATTTGTCGATGACGAAACGCAATTTTTACTGTTCTCACGTTTTAAAAATAGCCTTAACGCAAACAGTAAAGTGGTTTTGCTTCTGGCACCTGACAGCTTTTACTCAAAAGGTCTGCCACCGGCTATCTATGCCGATAATTTCCCCGGTTCTATTTTTAATCCGCTGATGAAGGATCCGCAGGCGCGCCCGCTGCTGGTTAATTATTTAAAGCATATTGATAGTAAAGACATAAGCCATTTAACCTTTGGCCAAATGCGCGTCTTTGGCTGGCACCCCGATCTGATGTGGGACGAGCTGAGCTTCCAGTTTGCGAACCTCTGCACCCTAATAAAAAACGACTGGCTGGCGCTGCTCAACGTCACGCCCCAGACGGTACAGCCCTGGCCGCAGCAGCCAACCACCCACATCGCCCCAGACTGGGATAAAGAGCTGGCGAACGCGCGCGAGTTAAATAAAAAACGCCAGCAGAGCGCGGCCACGCTGTGGATGGACAAAACGATTTACGAAGAGGACGGTAAGCCACAGCAGTGGGATGACACGCCGGTCGTGCCTGCGCAAATCGCCGCATTCAGTAAAACCGTTCAGCTGCTGAAAGAACGTCACGTGCAGGTGATTGCTATCGTCGACCCGGTTAACCCCTGGGCGCTTTACAATACCGATACCTTCCGCCCGGTTGATAAGCAAATTAAAACCATTCTGGAAAAGAACCAGATCCCTTATTTAGATATGTACGCCATGCCTTATCAGAATGGCTGGAACTGGGATCGTTTGCACCCTTCCGAACTGGCCTGGGTTCCTATGATTCGCTTTATTGCACAGAGTTTTAAATGATGAAAATCGCGATCCGTCTTTTTTTCCTTTATCTCCTGCTGGCGATCACCATCGTCGCGTGGACCTCTGTCGATGACAGCATGAGTATGCAGCTGCATTTTGAATATCAAAAGTTCTGAGGCCGAATGATGTATAGCTCAGGCATGTTTTTTGTTTATTTGTTTTCCTCCGCCCTGGCGTTTGCGCTGGTCAATCGCGTATTACGCCATCGCCTGACCTGGCTGTCGGCGCTGTCGGTGCTGACGGCAGTCGGCTGGGGGTACATATTTCAGGGGGATTATATTGTCCCGGCGGCCGTATTTATCACCTTTTATGTGCTCGCGACCTTTAAAGAAAAAGGCTGGTTAAAAACCTGGCAGGCAATCATTTTAACGTTGCTGCCCTTATTTTTAGTGAAGCTGCATTTAAATAACCACTGGGGCATGATCGGCCTCTCTTTTATGACGTTCCGCGCGGTGGACGTGCTGCTCTATCGCAGTAAAAAAGAAGGTCAGAATTTCCTGCACTATTTCTGCTATCTGTTTATGCCTTTTATTATTCTGGCCGGCCCCATGTACCGCTGGCGGACATGGATGAGCGATGTCAGCAAGCCCGTATTTGCCCTTAACCGTGAACAGTTTTTAGTCGCGTTAGAGCAAATCATTACCGGCATTGTCCAGAAGTTCCTGTTTGCCATGCTGATCGATTCGCTTGTCGTGCAGCCCTGGAGCCATAAGCCGTTTACGCTGACCGTGGGCGTGGTGATGTCGATTGCCTATAGCACCTACCTGTACTTTGATTTTGCGGGTTACAGCAATATGGCCATCGGCGCGGGCCGCCTGTTTGGGCTCAACATTCCGGCAAACTTCAACATGCCGCTTCTGGCAAAGAACCCGCAGGATTTCTGGCGCCGCTTCCACATCAGTTTGTCTGAATGGCTGCGCGATGTGGTCTTTATGCCCGTTTACATGAACCTGATGAAGTTCAACTTTTTCCGTCAGAACAAAACGCTGGCGCAAAATATCGGTATTTTTTGCACCCTGTTCTGCATGGGGGCATGGAATGGCCTGGAGCGCCATTACGTTATCAGCGGCGCGCTGTTTGGCGCGATTTCCGTCACCCATAACATGCTGCTGTGGTCAGCCAAACGCAGCCCGGCATTGCACCGCGGTTTGCAGTATCCGGCCGTTGCGTTTTTAGGGCGAATTCTGACGCTGGGAAGCGCCGCGGGATCCCTTTACATCTTTAGTGGAATGTCACCTCTATGAAAAATCACTCCGATCTTCAGGAACTGCAGGATTTCTTACGTGCGGCATTATGCGATCCCGCCTCTCCGCAGCAGCTGGCCATCAGCGGCAGCGACGAAGCCTTAAGCTGGCTACAGCTTTCTGCTGCCGTGACTGACTGGACGCAGCGCTATCAGCGTTACCAGCCTGTTGCCGGTACGCCAGTCGTCCTGTACGGACACCAGCAGGCCGAGTTCGCCGTGGCGATTTATAGCTGCCTGCTGCACAACATTCCGTACATCCCGGTGGACTGCATCTACCCGCAGGAGCGCCTGCGCGAGATCTGCCATCTGGCCAATGCCCCTTACTATTACGATGTCGCGACCCGGCAGTTCATCGCCACCGGTGAACCGGGCAAGGTGCTGGAGGAGCAGGATCTGGCCTACATCATGTTTACCTCTGGCAGCACCGGTAAACCTAAAGGCGTGCAGATTGGGCGTGAAAGCGTATGGCACTTCATGAAATGGGTCAGCCAGGAATTTTCACTGCCGGAAAAACCGGTCCTGATGAACCACGCGGTATTCAGCTTTGACCTCTCCCTGATCCCTTTGCTCGCGAATCTGGCGATGGGCGGACACATCGTGCTGAACGCTAAAGAGGATATTCAGAAAGAGAACTGGCTGGAGCGACTGAAAAGCAACGCGGTCTCCGCCTGGGTTTCCACCCCCTCTTTTGCGTACCAGCAGCTGCTTTCCCCGCAGTTCAACAGCGAGTATTTGCCTGCGCTGAGCGTCTTTATCTTCATTGGTGAAGTGTTAAATAAGGCGCTGGTTAAACAGCTCCGCCGCCGTTTCCCGCAGGCCAAAATCATCAACTCCTATGGTCCAACGGAAGCGACCATCGCGACGACCGTGGTTGAAATCACGGATGAGATCCTGAACAGCGACAGCGCCGTGCTGCCGGTGGGGGTCATGATGCCTGAGAGCAAAATGGAAATTTCCGCCGACGGCGAGCTGATTATCTGGGGTAAAAACGTCATGCGCGGCTACCTCGGCCTGCCGCAGGAGAACGCGGAAAAATTACTCCGTCGGGAAAATGAAGCGTTTCGCGGCTACCGGACCGGCGATCTGGGCTATAAAGCGGGGCTTATCTATTGCCAGGGTCGCAACGATAGCCAGGTCAAACTGAATGGCTACCGTATTGAAATCAATGAGATTGAAAACCGCCTGCTGGCCATGTCCGGCATCAACGAAGCGGTGGTTCTGCCGCTGATGAAATCCTGCGGCAGCGTGCTGCGCATTGCCGCATTCTGCGTGACGGATATGGCGCCGGATACCATCAAAACGTCGCTGTCGAAGGTGGTTCCGCACTATATGGTGCCTTCACAAATTATCGTAAAAGACGCTTTGCCGCTGAATCCTAACGGCAAAATTGACCGCAAGCTGCTGGACGCTTACGCCCGCACAAATTAATGACTCCAGGAAAAATTATGGAACAAGAAATTCTCGCCCTGTTCGAAAAAGTGTTATCCCGTAAGGTGGGCTTTCACGATGAACTGATTGAATCCGACATTCTCGACTCCATCCTGGCAGTCGATATGGTGCTGGAAGTGCAGGACGTTTACGGCTGTATGATCCCGCCAACTGACGTGGCGACGGTGCTGAAAACCCCTGCGGACCTGGCCCGCTATATTGAAGAAAACCGCTAATCCGGAAGGCTCTGGGGGCATGCTCCAGAGCCTCTTTTATTGCTGCTGTCCAGAATACCTGCAAGCCCCCTACCGCCGTCCTGCCCCCCCGATACAAAAAGTTATCTAAAGCGCCATAATTGATAGGTACTTAACCCTTTTGCCAGGAATTCAGTATGCCGCCACGTACCGCCAGCGATCTCTATTCAGAAATGAAAAATATGTCCGTTGAAGAGCGGATCCGCTTCTTCTCCCTTTCGCTGGCGGAAATGCACAGCGAGCTGCAGGAGAGCATCAGCCAGATAGAGTCGATGAAGCAGGCGCTGGAAGAGAGTGAAGAGTACCATCGTCAGCTGGTTGAAACCGCGCAGGATGCGGTGATTACCATCGATCATGCCGGTAACGTTGTGAACTGGAACCAGGCGGCAGAGCGAATGTTCGGCTGGTCAGCGGAAGAAGCGACAGGCAACAGCCTTGGCAAGATGATCGTACCGGAAGCGTTTCGCGAGCAGCACGCACGCGGCCTGATGCGCTTCCAGGCCGGGCAACCGTCGAATATTCTCAACCGCACTATCGAGATCGCTGCGCTGCATCGCACCAAGGGCGAGTTCCCTATTGAGCTCTCGATATGGCCGCATCAGCAAGCGGGTAAGCAAATATTTTCGGCCTTTATTCGCGATATTACCGATCGCAAACAGCGTGAACATATCGCGTGGCTGCATGCTAACTTTGATGCCCTGACGGGGTTACCGAACCGGAGATTACTGGTTAACCGTCTGGAGCTGGCGATCGCCCAGGCTATCGCCCACGATAAAGAAGTGGCGCTGCTGTTTATCGACCTCGACCGGTTTAAACCGGTGAACGATCTCCATGGTCATGCCGTCGGCGACGAGCTGCTGCGGCTGGTGGCATTTCGCCTGCAAAGCGTACTGCGCGAAGGTGACACGGTGGCCCGCCTCGGCGGCGATGAGTTTGTCGCCCTGCTCCCCGATCTAACAACCAATGATCCCTTACCCACACAAACGGCGGAAAAGGTCAGCGCCGCGCTGGCACAGTCTTTTTTGATTAACGAGCAGGTGATTACCATCTCCGGCAGTATTGGCATTGCCCGCTTTCCTCATGACGCGGGTGATGCCGATACGTTGCTCAATAGCGCAGACAAGGCGATGTATATCCGCAAGCGGGTAACGCCGGGTGAACGATGATGGGGCTGGCAATGGATGCCTTTAACAGCAATGAAACCAACCGCTTTTACTATTTCTCCTACACTTTAGGAGTACTGTCGGTACGGGAAACAGAAAAAAGCCAACTTAATTAAGGCATTAATGATTCGCTGTGCGTTCAGCCGGGGATCGTTTTGCCTTTAACAGAGGAGTCTGCGGTATGGCATTCGTAACAACGAAAGACGGCGTCAATATTTACTACAAAGACTGGGGCCCAAAAGAGGCTCAACCCATTGTTTTCCACCACGGCTGGCCGCTGAGTGCCGATGACTGGGATAACCAGATGCTCTTCTTCCTCGCAGAAGGCTATCGCGTTATCGCTATCGATCGCCGTGGTCACGGGCGTTCGGACCAGGTGAGCGAAGGCCACGACATGGATCATTATGCGTCCGACGCGTCAGCCGTGGTTGAAAGCCTGGATCTGCGCAATGCCGTGCACGTCGGTCACTCCACCGGCGGCGGCCAGGTCGCCCGCTATGTTGCCCGGTATGGACAGCCGCAGGGGCGCGTCGCCAAAGCGGTGCTAGTCAGCGCCGTGCCGCCGCTGATGGTCAAAACGGACGCTAACCCAGGCGGAACGCCTATTGAGGTTTTCGACGGCTTCCGCAAAGCGCTGGCGGCTAACCGCGCCCAGTTTTACCTCGACGTCGCCAGCGGTCCATTCTACGGCTTTAATCGGGAGGGCGCGGACGTTTCACAGGGCACGATCCAGAACTGGTGGCGTCAGGGGATGATCGGAAGCGCTAAGGCCCACTACGAGGGGATTAAGGCGTTTTCAGAGACCGACCAGACGGAAGATTTAAAAACCATCACGGTTCCCGTTCTGGTGTTGCAGGGCGACGACGATCAGGTCGTGCCGTATAAAAACGCTGCCCTGCTGCAGGACAAGCTGCTGGCGAACAGCGTACTGAAAATTTATCCGGGCTTCCCGCACGGGATGCATACCACCCATGCGGACACCATCAACGCGGACATTCTGGCCTTTATTCGCTCATAACGCCGCGTTTCTTGCCGGGTGGCGCTGCGCTTACTCGGCCTACATTTGCACAATTCAATGCATGAACGCCACCCAGGAGGTGGCGTTGTTTATGACCTTTTAGCGCTTCTGCGCAACCAGTTGGATCATGTTGAAATAAGCCCCGGCGCCCGCGTCCATAATGGGTACCATCATCTCCTGGGCGATCTCGCATTGCATAAACTCATCCCACGCCTGCTGGCAGGTATCCATCTCCCGCACGGTGGTCAGAACCGAATCAGGCTCTTTTTCCCACAGCGCTTTCCACCAGGAGAGCGGATAGAAATACCACTCTGGGGTCCAGAAAGGCTTAACCACCTCCGGAAGATGCGTTTCGCTGTATTCCCCGATAAACCCGGGAACGGCAACCGCAATATGTCCTCCGGGTTTCAGGAAAGGTAGCAGCGTGCCCAGCATGGCGTCATTGTTGCCAAAGTATTGATACGCATCCACGCTCACGATCAGGTCGAAGTAATCATGCGCGAACGGGATCGCTTTCGTGGCATCAACCCGTAGCGGAAAAATTTTTCCGTCCAGACCCCGCTCGCTGAAACGCGCTGCGTTTTCGCTCGGCGTAATCCACAGATCGGCGGCAAAAACCGTGGCGTCATATTTTTCGGCGAGCAGGATAGAAGAGATCCCTTTCCCGCAGCCGAGATCGAGTATGCGCATCCCTGGATCAATCTGCAGTTGAGCAACCAGCTCCTCGGTAAGCCGCATGGCATTTGGGCCCATCATGGTGTCGAGCAAAAAAGCGCGTTCATAGCTATCTGTATAAGGTGTATTCATCACTTCTCCTTAGCGATTATCCAGCTGGGCGCGAACGTTGTTCAGCCCGGTGGTGTTGATGCGGTAAGGCTGCCCGTTCACGGATCGGATCAGCTTTTTGGTGCGGAGTTTTTTAAAGACGCTGAGCGTGCAGTCGCTCAGCACCAGCCCTTCACGGGTGTAGCACTCAACGGACGTGACGCGGCCAGAACTGTCGCGGACGTGCGCAATACGTCCACCTTTGGCGAGAACGTGTAAGGTTCGTTGTTCCTGACGGGATAAATTCATACTGGAAAACCTGTGTAATCATCATGCGTAAAAACGAGCCCACACCCGCAGGTGCGTGCGTAAGGTTTAAGCGCAGCGATAACCAGTCCGTCCTGAAAAGGGCGGGAAACTGATTATCTGATGAAAACATTCTCCAGCATCAAAGCCTCGGTGAGAGATGAAAAGATATTTACGGGGTGAATGATAACGCCTGGTTTTTGCAGGGGAATAGCGGGGTTTTAAAAGTGTGAGGCGGATCGGTCAATCCAAAAGAAAAACCCCAGGTTAACGAGTAACCTGGGGTTTATATTTGGCGGAAGCGTAGAGATTCGAACTCTAGAACCCTTTCGGGTCGCCGGTTTTCAAGACCGGTGCCTTCAACCGCTCGGCCACGCTTCCTAAGTGAGGCGAACTATAAACACCTCACCGCGTGCTGTAAAGAGTGGCTGCACTCGTTCGCTGTAAAAATAGTCAAAACGTGTTTAATCGGTTGAACTGACGACACATCGACGATTTTATCAGCACAGGCTCAGTGTTTTTTGATGTACATGTCTTTCGTGAAATAGTACCCCAGCTTATCTGGCGTAAATCCACCGACCCACGGTTTCACCAGGTGCGTGCGGACGTAGTGATAAACCGGAATGGCCGGCACGTCACGCCCCAGCAGATCTTCCGCCTGCTGGTAGAACTTACCCCGCTCTTCCGCCGTTTTGGCTTTTGCAGCGTTCACCAGCGCCCCATCGTAGTCCGGATTGCTGTACTGGCTGGTGTTTTCGCTGTCGCCCGTGCGGAAGTTGTTCAGGAAGGTCGCCGCATCGTCGTAATCGGCAATCCACGCGTAGCGCACCGCGTCAAAGTTGTGGGTGTGCATGGTATCCAGCATGGTTTTCCACTCCTGGTTTTGCAGCTTTACCTCCACGCCGAGGTTTTTCTTCCACATGGAGCTGGCCGCAATCGCGATGCGCTGGTGCGATTCAGAGGTGTTGTAGAGCAGGTTGAAGCTCAGAGGATGGCTGGCGTTATATCCGGCCTCGTTCAGCAGCTTTTTCGCCTCCGCGATGCGCTTGTCCAGCGGCCAGCTGGCGTAATCCGGGTTCTGTAGCTTAACGCCGCCGATATCCGGCTGGCTGATGAGCCACGCCGGGCGCTGCCCCTGCCCTAATACTTTTCCGGCAATGATGTCTTTATCCAGCGCCATGTTCAGCGCCTTACGCACGCGCGCGTCGTTGAACGGCGGACGGGTGGTATTGAATTCGTAGTAATAGGTCGCAAGCTGAGGTGAAACGTCCAGCTGGCTGCCCAGGGTTTTCTTGAGCTGGGCAAACTGGTTAATCGGCACCGTGTACACAATGTCAATTTCGCCCGCTTTGTAGCGGTTCACATCCGAGGCCTCCGACGTGATGGGCAGGTAGGTGACCTTGTTAATCACGGTGTGCGCGTTGTCCCAGTAGCGCGGGTTGCGCTCCGCCACGATGCGTTCGTTGACCACCCACTGCGACAGCTTGTACGCCCCGCTGCTGACGAAATGCTCCGGCTTGGTCCACTTATCGCCAAAACGGCCAATCAGCACCTTATCCACCGGCACCAGCGACGGGTGCGCCAGCATCGCGAGGAAGGCCGCGTTTGGCTGCGTGAGCGTCACTTCCAGCGTGGTGTCGTTAATCGCTTTTACACCCAGCGTATCGGGCGCTTTTTTCCCCTGGGCGATATCGGCCGCGTTGGCGATATGCATGTTGCCCGGATAGCTCGCATAAGGCGAAGCCGTTTTCGGGTCGATCAGGCGCTGCCAGCTCCAGACCACATCCTCTACGGTAATCGCCGTGCCGTCGCTCCAGGTGATGCCCGGACGCAAATGGAACGTCCAGACGGTGTTGTCCTTATTCTCCCATTTTTCCGCCAGTCGGGGCTGGACTTCTCCTGCCGGAGAGACGCTGACCAGCCCTTCGAATAAATCACTGATAATATTGAATTCGACATCGCTTTCGACTTTATGCGGGTCGAGCGAAGCCGGTTCACTGCCATTATTCCTGACCAGTTCCTGTTTATCGGCCAGCGCGGTTCCTGCCGGCACGTTAGCCGCCCAGGCTACCGTGCTGGCGCACAGGATCCCGGCGGTTAACAAAGAGAGCGTAAAGTTCGTGCGTGTTTGTGGTTTCATTTCCTTCGCCTTATTGTCTGTTTTATGACGATCCGGAAATAACTCTTAGCGCTCGAATGGTAATAACGCAATATTTTTCAGTAACCTATAAGAGCTTGATCTGGTAAATTGTTGCAAACCGCTGTTCATACTGGTGAAACGCGCTTCTGCAGAAGAAATAACCACCTCCAGCGCTAACGTGCTGAGTAAAGATGGGTAAAACCACTTTGAGACTGGCGTGCCGTTTCCTATTCTTTCCGCTAATTACATCTGTCATAAGAGAGTGACTCATGGATCGTATAATTACTTCTTCACGCGACCGCACATCGCTACTCAGTACCCACAAGGTGCTGCGCAATACCTATTTCATGCTCAGCCTGACGCTGGCATTCTCAGCGATCACCGCCACCGCCAGCACCGTGCTGATGCTGCCGTCTCCGGGGCTGATCCTGACGCTGGTGGGTATGTATGGTCTGATGTTCCTGACCTACAAAACAGCTGACAAACCGGTCGGTATTCTTTCTGCGTTTGCCTTCACCGGCTTCCTGGGCTATATCCTGGGGCCGATGCTGAACGCGTATCTTTCTGCCGGTATGGGCGACCTTATCGGCATGGCGCTGGGCGGTACCGCGCTGGTGTTCTTCTGCTGCTCGGCCTACGTGCTGACCACCCGTAAGGACATGTCCTTCCTCGGTGGTATGCTGATGGCGGGTGTCGTGGTCGTGCTGGTGGGTATGGTGGCAAACATCTTCCTGCAGCTGCCTGCCCTGCATCTGGCGATCAGCGCCGTGTTTATTCTGATTTCTTCAGGCGCGATCCTGTTTGAAACCAGCAACATCATTCGCGGCGGTGAGACGAACTATATCCGCGCTACCGTGAGCCTGTACGTGTCGCTGTACAACATCTTCGTCAGCCTGTTGAGCATCCTGGGCTTCGCCAGCCGCGATTAAGCCATAGCGCTGTGAACCTGGCCCCGCTTATGCGGGGCTTTGTTTTTTGGTACACTGCTGCGGTTTTTGACTGACGCGTGAATGACTATGTTGAGTTTTGAAGGCAAAGAGATCGAGACCGATAACGACGGTTATCTGAAAGAGAGTGGCCAGTGGAGCGAAGCGCTGGCAGAAGTAATTGCTGAGAAAGAAGGGATTACCCTCTCTCCCGAACACTGGGAAGTGGTGCGTTTTGTGCGCGAGTTCTATCTTGAATTCAACACCTCTCCGGCCATCCGCATGCTGGTCAAAGCCATGGCCAATAAGTTCGGCGAAGAGAAAGGCAACAGCCGCTATCTGTATCGTCTGTTCCCGAAAGGCCCGGCAAAACAGGCTACAAAGGTTGCTGGCCTGCCGAAGCCGGTGAAGTGTATTTAATAGCGGATACCGAAGTTAACGTACTCCCGGCCGGGTTGATGCGGTTCCGTTAAGACCTTATCGACCCGTGCGCTGCGCGGCCCACCCGCTTTCAGCCACGCCACCAGCTTGTCGACCTGCTCCGCTTCGCCGCAGGCGACCACCTCAACGCTGCCGTCGTCCATGTTTCGCGCGTATCCCGTTAGCCCAAGCTCAACCGCTTCGCGCTGGGTGCTGTAGCGGAACCCGACGCCCTGAACAACGCCGTGAACCCAGGCAATGGTGCAGATTTTTGACATCTTCCTTCTCCTTATCGTCTGGCGCGTTGCATTTCCCCAGCGAACTCGGGAAAATGGCGGCCATTTTCTTGAATCGACAGAACAGCAAATTATGAGTGTACGTTTAGTGTTAGCCAAAGGGCGCGAAAAATCATTACTGCGCCGTCATCCCTGGGTCTTTTCCGGCGCGGTTGCCCGTATGGAAGGCAAAGCCAGCCTCGGTGAAACCATTGATATCGTTGACCATCAGGGGAAATGGTTAGCGCGAGGCGCCTACTCGCCAGCGTCCCAGATCCGCGCTCGCGTCTGGACGTTTGATAAAGATGAAACCATCGACATCGACTTCTTCGTCCGCCGCCTGCAGCAGGCGCAGCAGTGGCGCGACTGGCTGGCAAAACGCGACGGGCTGGACAGCTACCGCCTGATTGCCGGTGAGTCCGACGGTCTGCCGGGCGTGACCATCGATCGCTTCGGTAACTTCCTGGTGCTGCAGCTCCTGAGCGCCGGAGCGGAATACCAGCGCGCCGCGCTGATTAGCGCGCTGCAAACGCTGTTCCCGCAGTGCGCCATCTATGACCGCAGCGACGTTGCTGTGCGCAAAAAAGAAGGTATGGAGCTGACTCAGGGGCCTGTAACGGGCGAACTGCCACCTGCCCTGCTGCCGATTGAAGAGCACGGCATGAAGCTGCTGGTGGATATTCAGGGCGGGCACAAAACCGGTTACTACCTCGACCAGCGCGACAGCCGTCTGGCTACGCGTCAGTACGTTGCCGACAAACGCGTGCTGAACTGCTTCTCCTATACCGGCGGTTTTGCCGTTTCGGCGCTGATGGGCGGCTGTGCCCAGGTGGTGAGCGTGGACACCTCCCAGGAAGCGCTGGACGTGGCAAAACAGAACGTCGAGCTCAACAAGCTGGACTTGAGCAAAGCGGAGTTTGTGCGCGATGACGTCTTCAAGCTGCTGCGTAAATATCGCGACCAGGGCGAGAAGTTCGACGTCATCGTGATGGATCCACCAAAGTTTGTGGAAAACAAAAGCCAGCTGATGGGCGCGTGCCGTGGGTATAAAGATATCAACATGCTGGCTATCCAGCTGCTGAACCCGGGCGGGGTTTTGCTCACCTTCTCCTGCTCCGGCCTGATGACCACAGATTTATTTCAGAAAATCATCGCCGATGCCGCAATAGATGCTGGCCGTGATGTACAATTTATAGAGCAGTTCCGTCAGGCAGCCGATCACCCCGTGATTGCTACCTACCCGGAAGGACTGTATCTGAAAGGGTTTGCCTGTCGCGTCATGTAACTTGAAAAGAGAAATATTGCCCGCACATTGAGTGTAAGTAGTGTTTCCCGGGAGGTGACTATGATTGCCAGCAAATTCGGTATCGGCCAGCAGGTCCGCCACACTTTGCTAGGGTATTTGGGTGTGGTCGTGGATATCGACCCGGAGTATTCCCTTGACGAACCGTCAGCAGACGAGCTGGCGGTGAACGCAGAGCTTCGCGCTGCGCCCTGGTACCATGTGGTGATGGAAGGTGATGATGGACAGCCTGTTCACACCTATCTTGCCGAAGCGCAGCTGAGTAGCGAGCTGCAGGAAGAGCATCCGGAGCAACCCACAATGGATGAGCTTGCTCAGACTATCCGCAAACAGTTACAGGCTCCGCGCCTGCGGAACTAAGCGTGTAAAAAAAGCCCGATGAACGGGCTTTTTTTTATTACTTCGCCAGCCCCAGACGGGGAATGTCAATCGCCGGACAGCGGTCCATGACGACCTTCAACCCCGCGTCCCGCGCCAGCACGGCGGCCTGCTCGTTAATCACACCCAGCTGCATCCACAGCGTTTTCGCGCCGACGGCGATAGCGTCCTGCGCCACTTCCCACGCCGCCTCGGAATTACGGAAGACATCGACCATATCAATTTTTTCCGGCACGTCAGCGAGCGTGGCATAGCCCTGCTGGCCCAGCAATGTTTTCCCCGCCACTTTTGGCGAGACCGGGATGACGTGATAACCCTGATCGAGAAGGTATTTCATCACCCGATAGCTTGGACGATCGGGTTTATCGCTCGCGCCCACCAGCGCAATGGTACGCGTGGATGTCAGAATCTCGGCAATATCGTTCTCTTTCATGGTTTTCCTCCTGGCTTTTTTAAAAGTGTACGCCAAACCGCACTTCTCAACCATCCATCCCATACAGATGCATGAGGGCAAAACGGCGAAATATGTCTATATGTTAGTAAACGTGATTCTCGAAAAATCTAGATACATTAATGCGGCGAAAGGATTTCTGACGGGAGCCTTCTATGAAAACCGGTATTGCCACTGCTCTGATTGCGTTAGTGATGCCGGTCTGCGTTTTTGCTACCACGCTCCGGCTTTCTACCGACATTGACCTCCTGGTACTGGACGGGAAAAAGGTCTCCAGTTCGTTATTGCGGGGTGCAGACAGCATAGAGTTAGATAACGGACCGCATCAGCTGGTCTTCCGGGTAGAAAAATCGATCGGTCTGGCTAATCACGAGCAACGGATGTACATCTCCCCGCCGCTGATCGTCAGCTTTAATACCCGACAAATCAGTCAGGTGAACATCACCCTCCCTCGCCTTGAAACGGAGAAGGAATCCGCGGCCTTCGACGCCTCACCCCGCATTGAACTGCTGGACGGGGATGCGATGCCGATTCCGGTGAAGCTGGATATTCTGGCGCTGACGGCCTCACCGAAAGGTCCGGATTACGAGGCCGCAACCCAGACCTATAACAAAGCGGGTAAACGCGCCTCGCTTCCGCAGTTTGCCACCATGATGGCGGACGACAGTACGCTGCTATCCGGCGTCTCGGAACTGGACGTTATTCCTCCCCAGTCCCAGACCCTGACGGAACAGCGCCTTAAATTCTGGTTCCAGCAGGCCGATCCCGACACGCGGGCCCGGTTTTTACAGTGGGCAAAACAACAACCTTCATCATAAGCCACATTTTTTACGCCTTTCTCTTGCAGCGTCAGACGGTTCCCGTCATCGTGTAGTCAGTTAACCTGATGGATATGATTATGGAACTGACAACACGCACGCTGCCTGAACGCAAACACATTGCTCTGGTGGCGCACGATCACTGTAAACAAATGCTGCTTAACTGGGTTCGCCGCCATCAGTCTTCGCTGGAAAAGCACGCCCTGTCGGCGACCGGCACAACCGGTAACCTGATCCAGCGCGAAACGGGTCTGCAGGTGAATGCCATGCTGAGCGGCCCGATGGGCGGCGATCAGCAGGTCGGCGCGCAGATTTCCGAAGGGAAAATTGATGTGCTGATCTTCTTCTGGGATCCGCTGAACGCGGTTCCGCACGATCCGGATGTCAAAGCGCTGCTGCGTCTGGCAACGGTATGGAATATTCCGGTGGCGACGAACCTCTCCACGGCGGATTTCATCATCGAATCGCCGCAGTTTAACTCGCCGGTTGATATCCTTATTCCGGACTATCAGCGTTATCTTTCCGACAGACTGAAGTAGTTTTTTTGCCGGGTGGCGGCTACGCCTTACCCGGCCTACAAAATCTTGCCTGACATCGTTATGGTTTACGCGCCACCGGCACATCAATACTCTTCAGGATATCGACAAACACGGATGGCTCCTCTTTATTGAACAGCAGCCACACGCGATGCCGCGCGCGGGTGATGGCCACATACAGCAAACGCCGCTCTTCGGCATCCGGGAAGTCTTCCGGCACCGGCAGTAAGGCCTCTTCCATTACCGACTCGCGGGCCGGGGCCGGGAAACCGTCGCTACCCTCTTTCAGCCCCACCACAATCACATAATCGGCCTGCTGCCCTTTGCTGGCGTGAATGGTCATAAATTCAAGCTGCAGTTTCGGCCAGCGGGTGGCGGCTTTTTCCAGCGCCGCGGGTTTAAGGTGATGGTAGCGCGCAAGCACCAGAATACGTTCATCGGGCTTTGCATAGCCGCTGAGCTTGTCCAGCAGCGGTTCCAGCTGGTCATCCGCCAGCAGGGTGACCGCTTTTTTATCTCCTGGGCGCAGGCTGTTGAGCGGCTTTGCCAGCTGATGCGGGTTCTGCTGGATAAAGCGGTTGGCGATCTCACCAATTCGTGAATTGAAGCGGTAGGTGGTGTCCAGATCGCTGCGGTCTCCTTCGCCAAAATAGTGGTGGAACGCGGTCGTCAGGGAGAGCTGCGCCCCGCTGAAGCGATAGATGGCCTGCCAGTCGTCCCCCACCGCAAACAGCGACGTATGTTTATTTTGCGCCCGTAGCGCCGAGAGCAGTGCAGCACGCTGCGGTGAGATGTCCTGGAACTCATCCACCAGAATATGTTTCCACGGGCTGACAAAACGTCCCTTCTCAAGAATGATGATGGCCTGATGGATCAAACCGGAGAAATCAACGGCGTTTTCCTCTTTCAGCGCGGTTTTCCAGGCTTTCAGCATTGGAGCCATCAGCTTGACCCTCTTCGAAAACAGATCGCGGATCGCCTCCGGCGCGCTTTCGATCATCTCTGCCTGCGATCCACCGTGCATTCGCATCAGGCTGACCCAGCGGTCAAGTCGCGAACCCAGCCGACGCGCCAGCTTATCGTCCTGCCAGAAGCTGCCCTCTGGCACCTCCCAGTTGAGCTCCTCCTCCAGCCACTGACGCCACCCTTTCGCCTGCGCTTTTTTCTCACTGCACTGCTGGCGCCACGTTTTAATGAACAGCGCCTGACGCGCCTGCGCGTCGTTTTCCAGCTTACTGATGGAAGGCACTTTTTTACTGCCCTGCTGAATAATATGCAGCGCAAGGGCATGGAAGGTTCTGGCCGTGATATCCCGGGAGTGCAGGCGCTCCTGGATACGTTCGTCCATCTCCTGGGCAGCCTTGCGGCCAAAGGCCAGAAGCAGAATTTGATCGGCGACCGCTTCTCCGGTCGTCAGCAGCCAGCCGGCACGCGCCACCAGCACCGACGTTTTACCGCTACCGGCCCCCGCCAGCACCAGCAACGACTGCTCGCCGTTGACCACCGCGCGCGCCTGGGCCGGATTGAGCGGTGAAGATTCCACCGTACTGAAAAAGTCGGCGTATTGGGTGAGCATGGCGTCCGTCCACGCCTGGTTATGGGCAAGGCGGCTTTTATCCTTATCATTCAGCCAGGCCTGACACTGGCGCCAGGCGTCGCGACAGTTGTCAAACTCGTCGAGACGCGTCACGGAGAGCGGCAGCGCCGAAAGTGCCTGTCGGATCTTTTGCTGCAGCCCGGCGGTCTGCTGACGGGTCAGCCACGCGTGTTGCGCGTTGCTTTGCGCGATATCGTCCAGCACCTGCTGGAGCACCTGGGCGGCAATCACGCTCATATCCTGGCTCCACTGCTGCCAGAGCGCGTTCAGGTGATGATGGAAACGCTGAGTTTCCGCCCACTCGGTGCCGTGAAGACGCACGACTTTATCGTCAGGCAGAACGAACTCCAGCTCGCCCCACACCAGCCCGCGTTTGCAGTGGATAGCCAGAAGCTGATTAAACGGAATAAGGTATTCGTGGCGTTCCCCGGAGACTTTCACCCCGGCATTAAGGAGAACAACCCTGTCGTAAGGGTGTTGCGCCAGGCGTTTGCCTAACGACGTTGCTTTCAGTTCCATGTTCCGCCAAATCCACGAAGAGATAATTTACCTGACAGTTTAACTGCCAGTTTTAAGGTGCTCCAGCCTAAAAAAACGTTACAATCATTGGGCGTTAATTTTATCGAAAGGAAGTGAGGGTTTATGCGTACCGTTCTGAATGTGTTGAATTTTGTGCTGGGCGGTTTTGCCACCACCCTTTCCTGGCTTTTTGCCACGCTGGTGAGCATCGTCCTGATTTTCACGCTTCCCCTGACCCGGTCCTGCTGGGAAATCACAAAACTCTCCTTAATCCCCTACGGGAATGAAGCCATCCACGTTGACGAGCTGAATCCGGAGAGCAAAAACGCCCTGATGAATACGGGCGGAACCCTGCTGAACATTCTGTGGCTGATTTTCTTCGGCTGGTGGCTGTGCATCATGCATATTTTTGCCGGTATTGCGCAGTGCATCACGATTATTGGCATTCCGGTGGGGATCGCAAACTTTAAGATCGCCGCCATCGCCCTTTGGCCCGTCGGTCGCAGGGTTGTTCCGGTAGAAGTGGCCCAGGCGGCGCGTGAAGCAAACGCTCGTCGTCGTTTTCAGTAAATAAGGACCGGCCGCGTTTATGCTAAGCCCACTGCTTCGCCGTTATACCTGGAACAGCACCTGGCTATACAACGTCAGGATATTTATCGCGCTTTGCGGCACGGTTGCCCTGCCCTGGTGGCTGAATGATGTCAAGCTCACCATTCCACTCACGCTGGGGGTGGTGGCCGGGGCGCTGGCGGACCTGGACGATCGTCTGGCCGGGCGTTTACGTAACCTGGTCATTACGCTTGTCTGCTTTTTCATTGCGTCAGCGTCCGTTGAGCTGCTTTTCCCGTGGCCCTGGCTGTTTGCCCTGGGCCTTACGCTCTCAACCAGCGGGTTTATTTTGCTGGGCGGCCTTGGGCAGCGCTATGCCACCATCGCTTTTGGTGCATTGCTGATCGCCATCTACACCATGCTGGGCGTTTCCCTGTACGACCAGTGGTACCAGCAGCCGGTTCTGCTGTTGCTGGGCGCCATCTGGTATAACCTGCTGACGCTAACCGGTCATCTGATCTTCCCGGTTCGCCCTCTGCAGGATAACCTTGCCCGCAGCTTTGAGCAGTTAGCCCACTATCTGGAACTGAAGTCCAGGCTGTTCGACCCGGATATCGAGGAAGAAAGCCAGGCTCCGCTCTACGATCTGGCGCTGGCAAACGGCCAGCTGGTCGCTACCCTTAACCAGACAAAAGCCTCTCTGCTTACCCGTCTGCGCGGCGATCGCGGTCAGCGCGGAACCCGAAGGACCTTACACTACTATTTTGCCGCCCAGGATATTCATGAACGCGCCAGCTCCTCGCACGTTCAGTATGCTGCCCTGCGCGAGAAGTTCCGCTACAGCGACGTCATGTTCCGCTTCCAGCGCCTGCTGTCCATGCAGTCCCAGGCGTGTCAGCAGCTCTCGCGCTCCATTCTGCTGCGCACGCCCTATCAGCATGATCCCCGCTTTGAACGCGTATTCAGCCATCTTGATGCGGCGCTTGACCGCGTTCAGGCCAGCGGAACGTCACCGGAGCACATCAAAGCGCTGGGCTTTCTGCTGAACAACCTGCGGGCGATTGATGCTCAGCTGGCGACAAT
This sequence comes from Enterobacter sp. 120016, assembly GCF_018383635.1. Classification (NCBI taxonomy): domain Bacteria; kingdom Pseudomonadati; phylum Pseudomonadota; class Gammaproteobacteria; order Enterobacterales; family Enterobacteriaceae; genus Enterobacter; species Enterobacter sp. 120016. Next base: position 201,908 of record NZ_JAHAWC010000003.1, read on the forward strand.
TGAGTCCGAACAGGCGATGGCGCTGCCGGGCAGTGAGGTGGAAAATCAGCTTGCTGATGACAGCGTGCACAGCGCTAGCGATATGTGGCTACGGCTGAGCCGCAACTTTACGCCGGAGTCGGCGCTCTTTCGCCACGCGGTGAGAATGTCGCTGGTCCTGTGCGTGGGTTATGCCTTTATTCAGATAACCGGGCTGCACCACGGCTACTGGATCCTGCTGACCAGCCTGTTCGTCTGCCAGCCGAACTATAACGCCACCCGACACCGTCTTGCGCTGCGTATTATCGGCACGCTGGTTGGCGTCGCGATCGGCCTTCCGGTGCTCTATTTTGTGCCCTCCGTTGAAGGTCAATTGATTCTGATCGTGATCACCGGCGTGCTGTTCTTTGCGTTTCGCAACGTGCAGTATGCCCATGCCACCATGTTCATCACGCTGCTGGTGCTGCTCTGCTTTAACCTGCTGGGTGAAGGGTTTGAAGTCGCCCTGCCCCGCGTGATCGATACCCTGATTGGCTGCGCGATTGCCTGGGCCGCGGTCAGCTTTATCTGGCCGGACTGGCGTTTCCGCAATTTGCCGCGCGTGGTAGACAGGGCGATGAACGCCAACTGTCGATACCTTGACGCTATCCTGGAGCAGTACCACCAGGGGCGCGATAACCGCCTGGCTTACCGGATAGCACGTCGCGACGCGCACAACAGTGATGCAGAACTGGCCTCCGTTGTCTCTAACATGTCAACGGAGCCTCGCGCCACGGCGGAAATCCGTGAGACCGCGTTCCGCCTGCTCTGCCTGAACCATACGTTCACCAGCTATATTTCGACGCTGGGTGCCCACCGTGAGAAACTCACCAACCCGGGTATTCTCAACCTGCTCGATGACGCCGTCTGCTATGTCGATGACGCGCTTCATCACCGGCCGGCCGATGAGCCCCGCGTTGAACAGGCGCTGGATGAACTGGCTCAACGCATTGCGCATCTTGACCCAGGAAACGACAGCAAAGCGCCGCTGGTTCTTCAGCAGATAGGCCTGCTTATCGCTCTGCTGCCTGAAATTTGCCGGCTGCAACAGCAAATCGCTACCTGGAGGAGTGATTCTCCTGTGGCTCAGGCAGCGCATTAAACCACTCCGTCAGCTCCCGGCGAATGCCTGCCGGGAGTGCCGCCTCATGCAGCCCTTCGATAGCCCCTTCCAGCGCGAAGAGAACTTTAATACCGAGCGCTTTGTTTTTTGCCCGCATCTTTAGCCAGCTCGCTCTGGCACCGAGCTCCCGGAGCGTTTCCTCGTTAGTGATGCCTGCTTCAAAGAGTAAGACCTCAAGCTGAAAGGTCAGGTTTGGCAGATCCTTCAGGCGGTTTCGCTGATGGCGCTGATAGCGCTCTTTTCTTGCCGCGCTAAGCGCAAACGAGGAGAGCTGAAGCAACCGGTCCCTGTCCTGCCATAATCCGTCATCCACACGGTAATAGTTGAGCAGCACCGGGCGGCCACGCTTCATCAACGTCAAAAATGAAGAGGCATTCTTTACACAGTATTTCGCACTCTCCTCACAGGCCCGAAGATAAAGCTCGCCATCAGACACCATGGCAAAAACTGCATCATCTACCGCCAGGGTGTAGCCTCCAAACAGTGCGCGATGATGTATCTCGCCCAGCGGGGAGAGGTATTCCTGGGATTTATAAATCCGTTCATAAGATATCTTTTTCATGATATTTCCCTTAAAAATCATAACGTAACAACGAAATTTCTTACTAGCGGATCCGTTAGCAGGAAAATAGGCAACTTATCGCCGTTGAGCAAGATGATTTTACGAGGGGCATCAAGATTGAATGAATTTTGCGAGTCGCTTTCCGAAAATGAGGTTGATCTTTATGCATACAGGGGTTACTGTATATCCATACAGTAACTACAGGGCTGGAATGAATATGCACACTTCAGGCTATGCAAATCGCTCAACCTCTCTCTCTTCTACCGCAGGCAATGTCGCGCAGAATTCCGTCGAGCGTGTTTCCACGGGGCTTATCAGTGAAGTGGTTTATCGTGAAGACCAGCCCCTGTTGACGCAACTTCTGCTGTTGCCGTTATTGCAACAGCTTGGTCAGCAATCACGCTGGCAGCTTTGGCTCACGCCTCAGCAAAAACTGAGCCGTGAGTGGGTTCAGTCCGCAGGCCTTCCGCTAACTAAGGTCATGCAAATTAACCAGCTCTCGCCGTGCGATACAGTGGAGTCGATGATTCGCGCGTTACGCACCGGAAATTACAGCGTGGTGATTGGATGGTTACCGGAAGAATTGACGGAAGAGGAACATTTCCGTCTGACTGAAGCAGCTGAAGAAGGGAGTGCGATCGGGTTCATTATGCGTCCGGTTCGATCGGATTCTTACCGCAGAGGACAACTTTCTGGGCTAAAAATTCACTCGAATTTGTATCATTGAGTGAAATTAAGATTTTTCCTGGAATTTTTTTTGACTACAAGATGGCATTAAAGTTCCCTGACTGAAAATTGCGGCAAGGCTTGTCTGGTGCGGTTCTCCTTAATTTTATTGCACAAAATTCGTTCGAAAAATGTTAAATAATCGGTATACGGAACTTTTTTTTTCATATGCCTGACGGACTTCACACTTGTAAGTTTTCAGCTACGTTGTAGACTTTACATCGCCAGGGGTGCTCGGCCTAAGCCGAAGATATCGGTAGATTTATATTTGACCACGCCCCCCGGTGAAGGATTTAACCGTGATTCTCTCCTGAGACTTTCATGGCGAATTTTGGATGATAACGAGGCGCAAAAAATGAAAAAGACAGCTATCGCGATTGCAGTGGCACTGGCTGGCTTCGCTACCGTAGCGCAGGCCGCTCCGAAAGATAATACCTGGTATGCAGGTGGTAAACTGGGCTGGTCTCAGTTCCACGACACCGGCTGGTACAACAGCAGCCTGAACAATGATGGCCCAACTCACGAGAGCCAGCTTGGTGCAGGTGCGTTCGGTGGCTATCAGGTTAACCCGTATGTTGGTTTTGAAATGGGTTACGACTGGTTAGGTCGTATGCCATACAAAGGCGACACCATCAACGGCGCTTTCAAAGCACAGGGCGTTCAGCTGACCGCTAAACTGGGCTACCCAATCACTGACGATCTGGACGTGTACACCCGTCTGGGCGGCATGGTATGGCGCGCAGACTCCAGCAACAACATCGCTGGTGACAACCATGATACCGGTGTTTCCCCAGTATTCGCTGGTGGCGTTGAGTGGGCTATGACCCGTGACATCGCTACCCGTCTGGAATACCAGTGGGTTAACAACATCGGCGACGGCAACACCGTTGGTGTTCGTCCAGACAACGGCATGCTGAGCGTAGGTGTTTCCTACCGTTTCGGCCAGCAGGAAGAAGCAGCACCAGTTGTTGCTCCAGCGCCGGCTCCAGCTCCAGAAGTACAGACCAAGCACTTCACTCTGAAGTCTGACGTTCTGTTCAACTTCAACAAAGCGACTCTGAAGCCAGAAGGTCAGCAGGCACTGGATCAGCTGTACTCTCAGCTGAGCAACCTGGATCCTAAAGACGGTTCAGTAGTGGTTCTGGGCTTCACCGACCGTATCGGTTCTGACGCTTACAACCAGAAACTGTCTGAGAAACGTGCTCAGTCTGTTGTTGATTACCTGATCTCTAAAGGTATCCCAGCTAACAAGATCTCCCCACGTGGTATGGGCGAATCTAACCCAGTTACTGGCAACACCTGTGACAACGTGAAAGCTCGCGCTGCACTGATCGACTGCCTGGCTCCAGATCGTCGCGTAGAGATCGAAGTTAAAGGCATCAAAGACGTTGTAACTCAGCCAGCGGCATAAGTTATCGTCTTTTAAAAAAACCCCGCCATGCGGGGTTTTTTATTGTCTGCAGAAAAGAAAAATCTACTTTTTACCCAACAGAGCCTGAAGGTCGTTCTTCAGCGTCGACATCTGATTGGCGTACTTCTCTTTATGTTCGGCATCCTCAATCAACTGCACGATGGTTTCCGAAAGCGTTTTGCCCCGTCGTTGTGCCAGCCCAGCCAGGCGTTGCCAGACAACGAACTCCAGGTCGATTGATTTTTTGCGAGTGTGCTGATGCTCAGCATTAAAATGCCGTTTGCGTCGCGCGCGGATAGTTTGCTTCATCCGGTTTAACAACGCGGGATTGATGTGTTTCTCAATCCAGCTGTTAACCTGTACCGGTTCATTTTCGAGGGTCAGCAAAATATCCACGGCTTCTTGCGCAGCGCTGGCTTCGATGTAGCAGGTGATCAGCTCCCCTTCTCGGTGCTTTTTGACCAGGTACTTCCATTTCCAGCCGCTTTCGAGATTTTCCAGTTGTTGATATTTCATTGCGATCTCAGTGTTACCACGTAACTCTGTTCAGAATATCAGTTTTTTAGCAATCTGCTGAAAAGAAATCATATCCTGTGAGTGAATGCAGCCAATCGCCCTGTCGAAATACCCAATCCTGCTTGGGTACAGCCCCCCGCTTACGGTATACTCCACGCTTTTACATCTGACTAAAAAACATCAACTTTGACCATTACGAAACTTGCATGGCGTGACCTTGTTCCGGATACCGAAAGTTACCAGGAACTGTTTGCACAGCCCGAACTCGCAAAAGAACACGAATTCACCCTTAGCGATACGCAGCCTCGTTTGCATTATGCGCTGGAGCAGGTGTTAAGCCCATGGGCAACTGCGCCCTTCATGCTGCTCAAGGCCCCGGAAGAAGCGGAATACCTGACGCTGCTCGGAGATGCCGTGCGCCAGCTGAAGCCGGAAGCGAACGCAGTTTTTGGCGGCCAGTATCGTATTGCGGGACATGATGTCACTTTCGAACCGGCGGCGCAGGCCGATGGTCGTTTTGCCGCTAAGGGCGAAGTGATTACCGCTAACTGGGCCGAGGCGGAACAGCTCTTTGGTTGTCTGCGCCAGTTTAACGGTGAACTTTCGCTGCAGCCGGGGCTGGTACATCGCGCAAATGGCGGTGTTCTCATCATCTCACTGCGTACCCTGCTCTCGCAGCCGCTGCTGTGGATGCGTCTGAAAACCATCGTGCACCAGCAGCGTTTCGACTGGGTCGGCTACGATGAGTCTCGTCCTCTGCCTGTCTCCGTTCCGTCTATGCCGCTGTCGCTAACCGTCGTGCTGACGGGCGACCGTGAATCGCTGGCGGACTTCCAGGAAATGGAGCCGGAACTCGCAGAGCAGGCGGTGTATAGCGAATACGAAGACAACATCCAGATTGCTGACGCCGACGATATGGCACAGTGGTGCCAGTGGGTGATGGACGTTGCTGAACGTTTTACGCTGCCAACCCCTGCGGCTGACGCATGGCCGGGCTTAATCCGCGAAGCGGTGCGCTACACCGGTGACCAGGAAACGCTGCCGCTTTGCCCGCTCTGGATCGGTAAACAGCTGCGTGAAGTGGGTGCGATCAGCGGTGACGGAGCGTTCACCGGCGAACAGCTCACTCAGATGCTGGCTCAGCGTGAGTGGCGAGAAGGCTATCTTGCCGACCGTATGCAGGATGAAATTCTGCTGGAACAAATTCTGGTGGAGACCGAAGGCGAGCGCGTCGGGCAGATCAACGCCCTGTCGGTGATTGAATTTCCCGGCCATCCGCGCGCATTCGGGGAACCGTCTCGTATCAGCTGCGTTGTGCACATTGGCGATGGCGAGTTCACCGATATCGAACGGAAAGCCGAGCTGGGCGGCAACATTCACGCGAAAGGCATGATGATCATGCAGGCGTTTTTGATGTCAGAGCTGCAGCTTGAGCAACAGATCCCCTTCTCCGCCTCGCTGACGTTTGAGCAGTCCTACAGCGAAGTGGATGGCGACAGCGCCTCTATGGCCGAGCTGTGCGCCTTAATCAGCGCCCTGGCGGAAGTGCCCATCAATCAGAACATCGCGATCACCGGTTCGGTGGACCAGTTCGGCCGTGCCCAGCCTGTGGGAGGCCTCAACGAAAAGATTGAAGGCTTCTTCTCTATCTGTCAGCAGCGCGGTTTAAACGGCAAACAGGGTGTGATTATTCCTGCTCCCAACGCACGCCATTTGAGCCTCAGTCAGGACATTCTTGATGCGGTTGAGCAAGAGCAGTTCACCATCTGGGCCATCGAAGGGATTGAGGATGCGCTACCCTTACTGACAAATCTGGTTTGGGATGGCGAAGGGCAAACCACCCTGATGCAGACCATCCAGGAGCGCATTGCTCAGGCGACGCAGCAGGATGCTCGTCATCGTTATCCATGGCCGTTACGCTGGCTGGGCTGGTTTAGTTCGAACTGATCGGACTTGTTCAGCGTACACGTGTTAGCTATCCTGCGTCCTTCACTAAAATAAGGCTTACTGAGAACATGGTAGATAAACGCGAATCCTATACAAAAGAAGATCTTCTTGCCTCTGGTCGCGGCGAACTGTTTGGCGCAAAAGGCCCACAGTTGCCGGCCCCGAACATGCTGATGATGGACCGTGTCGTGAAAATGACCGAAACCGGCGGCAACTTCGATAAGGGTTACGTAGAAGCAGAACTCGATATCAACCCGGACCTGTGGTTCTTCGGTTGCCACTTTATTGGCGATCCAGTAATGCCTGGCTGTCTGGGCCTGGATGCCATGTGGCAGCTGGTTGGTTTCTATCTGGGCTGGCTGGGCGGCGAAGGTAAAGGCCGCGCGCTGGGCGTGGGCGAAGTAAAATTCACTGGCCAGGTTCTGCCTACAGCGAAGAAAGTGACCTATCGTATTCACTTCAAGCGCATCGTTAACCGCCGTCTGATTATGGGCCTGGCTGATGGCGAAGTGCTGGTAGACGGCCGTCTGATCTATAGCGCAAGCGACCTGAAAGTTGGCCTGTTCCAGGACACTTCCGCGTTCTGATTGTGCTTTTCGCACCTCCAGAAAGGCGAAACCTCCGCAATGCGGAGGTTTCTTTTTTGAAAGAGACGTTATCAGGCTATGAGTGCCCTGTCGCCGATGGCTTCTCGCCAGCCTCCAAGCCATTGTGACCTTTGATTTATCGTCTGATAAGGACACATTTCTTTAGAACGTCCAGCGATGCCGGCCTGATAACCACGTTGATGAGCCCGTTCCAGGCGATCTCGTTTCTGTCTCTTCATGCCTCGTTTCCCTCATTCTTTTGTCTGGTGGAAAGAAAACAGTGTCTGCACTAAATGCACAGGCACAGATAACGAATACCCCGAATTAGTCGCATCGTCAATGTTCAAAATTCATACGGGTGTCATATTTGTGAGCTACCTGGAAGTTCATTTGTACAAAAATTGTGACGTGGCACAAGTAACAACCTGAAGTGAAAACGAAAAAAAAACCGCAATCAGCGACAGGCCAACTGCGGTTTTTGATGATGAATTTTACTTATGGCAGCCGGGAAATTTCTCTCGCGATGCTGGCCGACTCCTGTGCCCAACCCTGAGCCAGGACTTTCACCATTTCGTCATAGCCATCTTTCTGCTGCTTCAGCTCCAGATGGAAAGGACGCTTAATTAGCTGCCCCTGGTGATTCAGCAACCACTCCCCGCTGATCACCACCGCACCGTCGTAACGGCCGTGGAAGGCCGTTACCGTGACGTTCAGCGTATCCTGGTCGTTACCCAGCGGCTGCGACGCGACAACCCAACCCGGAAGCTGGCTGTCCAGATTGGCCACCAGCGTGTTGCGCAGCTGCTGATCCAGCGGGCTGGCCCACAGGTTGTTCGTCGCAATCACGTATTTAACGTCGCTGGTCTGATAGACCACGCCGTTTCCTGCCAGATAATCCGGCACCGCAACCTGCTCAACCCACAGCTGACGGTTTCCCTGGCTGGCCGTGCTTTGCCCACCGGTGTGGGTAGCCACAGGCAGCTGATAGTAGCTTTTATTATCTACCCCTGAACTGCACGCCGTTAACAGCAGAGCGCCAACCATCAATAGCCACTTTTTCATTCTTTTGCCCTCTTCGGCTCAGGATCCTTTTTATCTTTCGCTTCGAACACCAGCGCATTGCTCTTCTCGTTGAGCGTTTTCAGCACCGGCTGCAGTTCACGTAAGACCTGATCAAGACGCTGCATATCTGCCACCATCTTGTTGTAGGCCGCTGAACCCGGCTGGAAGCCCTGCATACTGCGGTTCAGCTCACGCAGCGTTTTCTGCATGTCCTGCGGCAGCTGCTGCATACTCTGGCTCGCCGTGATCTTGTTGATGTTATCCAGCGTGGTTTGCAGACGACGCATCGTTGCCTGGCTTTCGCTCAGAGAGTTCGTCGCCGCTTCAATCATCGGATTCAGCGGCAGATTGTTGATCTTATCCAGCGTCTCCATCAGGCGCTGCTGGATCTGAGCCAGACCGCTGCTCACCGTTGGGATGATCTTGTAGCCACCGAATTCACGAATACCGGTAATCGGCGGTGCTTTCGGGTAGAAGTCCATATCCACATACAGCGCACCGGTCACCAGGTTACCCGTCTTCAGCGATCCGCGCAGACCGCGTTCCATCAGTTGACTGATATGGGCAGCAATATCCTGATTCTCACCAATCTGATTAAGCAAACGTTCCGGCTCGATGCGGATCAGCACCGGAATACGATAATCATCGTCCAGCATCTGGCTCAGGCCAGGTACAAAGAACGGAACTTGCCCCACCGTACCGAGACGAATACCGCGGAACTCAACAGGTGCTCCCGGCTGCAGACCGCGGACGGAATCTTTGAAGAACATCAGGAAGTCAATGTGATCCGTATAGAGCGCGTCCTGAATGCTTCGCTGATCGTCAAAGAGTCTGAACGCCGTTTTCTCGGCAACCGGCTGCCCCAGATCCTGCCCTTCCGGCACATCAAAGCTCACCCCGCCGCCAAACAGCGTGGTTAATGAACCCATTTCTACGCGCATCCCCGCCGAGGTCAGATCCACCGCGATCCCGCTGTCCTTCCAGAAGCGAACGTTGCTGGTCACCAGTCGATCGTTTGGCGCATTGATGAACAGCTGATAGCTGATGGTACGCTTTTGCGCGTCGAAGGTGCTGGTCTCTACGGAACCGACGCGGTAGCCGCGGAACAGTACCGGGTCACCCGCCGTAAGCTGGCCCGCTTTTTTGCTGTCGAGGATCACGCGGATACCCTTGGCATCAGGCGGCGCAAGCGGCGGTGAGTCGAGAAGCTGATATTGCCCAGGCTGGCTGCCCTTCGTGCCGGGCTGCAGTTCAATGTAGGCCCCAGAGAGCAGCGTCCCTAAGCCGCTGATCCCTTCGCGCCCCACCTGCGGTTTAACCACCCAGAAAACGGAATCGCCATGCAGCAGTTTTTCCATGCCGGCATTAAGGCGCGCCTTAATCTCCACATGGGTTAAATCGTCGGTCAGGGTTGCGCTTTCGACCACGCCCACGTCCACGCTACGGCTTTTGATGGTCGTTTTACCGCCCTCAATCCCCTCGGCATTGGTGGTTATCAGCGTGACTTCCGGTCCCTGATGGCTGTAATGATAAAACAGGATCCATGCACCGATCAGCGCGGTCACGATGGGAAAAATCCACACCGGAGACCAGTTTTTGACCTTCTGCACTTTCGCCTCTCCACTCTTATTTTCCATGCTCTTACTCTTCCTCATGGCTTGATTCAGGCTCACGATCCCACGATAAACGAGGGTCGAAGGTCATGGCCGCAAACATGGTCATAATCACAACCAGTGCAAACATTAAAGCCCCCATCGCGGGATAAATACTCATCAAACCGCCCATCCGCACCAGCGCAGAGAGAACGGCGATGACAAACACGTCAATCATTGACCAGCGTCCGACAAACTCGACCACTTCATAAATCAGGTGCATACGCTCGCTGTCGCGTTTCCCATGACCTTTCGCATCCCAGCAGAGCCAGGCGATGGCGATCATTTTTAGGGTTGGCACCATAATACTGGCGATAAAGATGACGCCGGCGACCGGATAAGAACCTTCGCCCCACAGCAATACCACCCCGGCCAGGATCGTCGAGGGCATTTTGTCGCCGAGCAAATCGGTGATCATGATCGGCAGAATATTGGCGGGCAGATACAGCATGATGGACGTGACCAGCAGCGCCATCGTCCACTGCAGGCTATTTTTACGGCGTACGTGACCTTTCGTTTCGCAGCGCGGACAAACGTCGAGATCGGCGGGCAGCACGGCGGTGCAGCATGGGCAAGAGCGCAGCCCCTGACGAATACCGGGCATGCCGACCTTCACCTTCTGCGCAAGCGTCGGTGCCGGAGCGATATCATCCCACGCCCAGCGCCTGTCCACGCACTGGAACGCGCGCAGCTGCAGGACGCAGTACAGGCACCACGGAACAAAGCTGCTGCCGATCCCTACATCGCCATACGCCATCAGCTTCACGAAACTGACCAGAATGCCCGCCAGAAAGATTTCGGCCATGCCCCAGCTTTTAAGCTGAAAAAGGATACGCGCAAGCCGGATTTTCAGTGATACCGGCATCCTCACGCGGTTCACCAGCAAAAGGATGGCGACCAGGCACAACGCCGGGACTATCTGGACAAACAGGAGAAAAAAGGTGCCGAGGCTGGCGTAATCTTCCGAGAACATCACGCCCGGGATTTCAAGCAAATCCACCTGGCTGGTTATCCCCCCCACCTTCATATAGATAAAGGGGAAGAGATTGGAGAGCAGCAGCATGAACAGTGCTGCCAGAGCGTAAGCAGTGGGACGCTGCCGCGGCGCGTCCCACTCGGTTGTCAACGTCGCACCGCAACGTGGACACAGGGCTTTATGTCCGTGACCAAGCTCTGGCAACGCCACGAGCATATCGCATTGCGAGCATAAAATATGCCTGTCGGCATGGTGCTGGTCACACATATGTTATCCCTGTTTATGCGCCGTTCTTCAGAGACTCAAGGTACTCCCAGCGCTCAAATGCTTCTTCCAGGGCTTTTTCAGCCGCGGACAGTTCAGACAGTACTTTCTGAGTATAGTCATGCGATTGGCTAAAGAATGACGCATCAGCAACCTGTTTTTGCAGATCCTCAAGCGCGGTCTCCAGCTCTTCCAGACGCTGAGGTAGCCCCTCCAGTTCGCGCTGCAGGTTATAACTTAGTTTAGCCGAGGTTTTCTTGACAGTTTCTGCTTTTGTTACAGCAGGTTCAGAACTTGTTTTGGACTTTGACTGTTTCTGCGCCAGAGACTGCGATTGCTGCCCTTTTGCATCATGATAACCGCCTACGTATTGTCCAATTCGCCCTTCACCTTCGAAGATCCAGCACTCGGTTACGGTGTTATCAACGAACTGACGATCGTGGCTGACCAGCATCACGGTGCCCTGATAGCCGTCGATCAGCTCTTCGAGCAGTTCCAGCGTTTCGACATCCAGGTCGTTCGTTGGTTCATCGAGAATCAACAGGTTACTTGGTTTCAGGAACAAACGCGCCAGCAGCAGACGATTACGCTCTCCGCCAGATAACGCACGCACCGGGGTCATTGCACGTTTAGGATGGAACAGGAAGTCCTGCAGATAGCCCAGCACGTGGCGCGGTTTACCGTTAACCATCACCTCTTGCTTACCTTCAGCAAGGTTATCCATTACCGTTCTGTCTGGGTCCAGCTCTGCACGGTGCTGGTCAAAATAGGCGACTTCCAGCTTTGTCCCGCAGTGAACACGGCCGCTGTCAGCCTGCAGCTGACCGAGCATCAGCTTGAGCAGCGTGGTTTTACCACAGCCGTTCGGGCCAATGAGGGCAATTTTATCGCCACGCTGCACCTGAGCGGAGAAGTCTTTCACCAGAACTTTTCCATCGACCTGGTAATCGACATTTTCCATTTCAAAGACAATCTTACCGGAGCGGGATGCCTCTTCGACCTGCATCTTCGCACTTCCCATAACTTCACGACGAGCGCTACGCTCGTTACGCATCGCCTTCAGGGCACGCACGCGGCCTTCGTTACGGGTACGGCGGGCTTTGATACCCTGACGGATCCAGACCTCTTCCTGTGCCAGCTTGCGGTCAAACTCCGCATTTTGCAGCTCTTCCACGCGCAGGTTTTCTTCTTTTTCCAGCAGATAGGTATCGTAATCGCCAGGATAGGTCACCAGCTTGCCGCGATCGAGATCGACAATACGCGTTGCCATATTGCGGATAAACGAACGGTCGTGTGAAATGAAAATAATGGTGCCGTTAAAGGTCTTCAGGAACCCTTCCAGCCAGTCAATCGCTTCGATATCCAGGTGGTTGGTCGGTTCGTCCAGCAACAGCACCTTCGGGCCGCTGACCAGCGCGCGCCCAAGCGCCGCTTTACGCAGCCAGCCGCCGGAAAGCGCCGACAGCTCCATATCCGCATCCAGACCTAACTGATCCAGCACTTCGGTGATACGGCTTTCAAGCTGCCACAGACCGTGATGATCCAGAAGCTCCTGCAGGCGTGCCATCTCATTGAGATTTTTTTCACTTGGGTCGGTCATCACCAGATGTGAAATTTCGTGATAGCCCTTCAGGTATTCAGCCTGCTCAGAAATCCCTTCTGCAACGAAATCATAAACGGTACCCGCCACGTTACGAGGAGGGTCCTGCTGCAGACGGGAAACAATCAGATCCTGTTCGTAAACAATGCGCCCGTCATCCAGGCCCTGTTCACGGTTGAGGATTTTCATCAGCGTGGATTTACCCGCGCCGTTACGGCCTACAAGACAGACGCGTTCGTTATCTTCAATATGCAGTTCAGTATCATCGAGAAGTGGCGCATCGCTAAAAGAGAGCCACGCGCCGTGCATGCTAATTAATGACATTTATTTTTCCTTTCAGACCGCGGTAATCAACCAGCAGTTATGAATTTGACGGTTACGGGCAAAGTCCTGAGACAGCGTTTTTTGGCTGATTTCTTGTGCTTTCAGGCCCAGGGCTGCTAAACCGTCATGGTCCATACGGAAGCCGCGTTTGTTGTTCGAGAACATAATGGTGCCGCCCTTGCGCAGCAGGCGCTTCAGGTCGGTCATCAGGCGCAGGTGATCGCGCTGTACGTCAAAGCTATCTTCCATACGCTTGGAGTTGGAGAAGGTCGGCGGATCGATAAAGATCAGATCGAACTGCTCGTCGGTTTCACGCAGCCAGCCCAGCACGTCGGCCTGCATCAGGCGGTGCTGACGTCCGGTTAAACCGTTAAGACGCAGGTTGCGCTCCGCCCATTCCAGATAGGTACGGGACATATCCACCGTGGTGGTGCTCCGCGCGCCGCCCAGACCCGCATGCACGCTCGCGCTGCCGGTATAGGAGAACAGGTTGAGGAAATCTTTGCCCTTGCTCATCTGGCCCAGCATGCGACGGGCGATACGGTGGTCAAGGAACAGGCCGGTATCCAGATAGTCGGTCAGGTTTACCCACAGGCGGGCGTTGTATTCGCCCACTTCGATGAAGTCGCCCTTCTCATTCATCTTCTGGTACTGGTTTTTCCCTTTCTGGCGCTCGCGGGTTTTCAGCACCAGCTTGTTTGGCGTGATGCCGAGCACGGCGATGGTCGCCGCAATGACGTCCAGCATGCGCTGACGCGCTTTTTGCGCATCGATGGTTTTCGGTGGAGCATATTCCTGAATCACCACCCAGTCCGCGTAGCGGTCAACCGCCACGTTGTACTCCGGCAGGTCGGCGTCGTACAGGCGGTAGCATTCAATCCCTTCCTGCTTCGCCCACTTCTCATATTTCTTCAGGTTCTTGCGCAGGCGGTTGGCGTAATCTTCCGCCACGCCGGATGGCTTGCTGTCCGCCGCTTTCTCCGCCAGATGGTAGTTCTTCTGCACGCAGTCCAGCGGGCCGTTTTTCGCCTTAAACTGGCGATCGGCACGCAGCTGCAGGCAGCTCAGCAGCTCCGGCGAGGCGCTAAACAGAGACAAGTTCCAGCCGCCGAAGTAGTCCTTCATATTGCGGCCCAGCAGGCTGTGCAGGGCAATCAGCGCCGGCTCGCTGTCCAGACGCTCGCCGTATGGCGGGTTGCTGATCACGGTACCGTACGGGCCTTTTGGCAGCGGGTTGGTCAGGTTCGCCACGTCCTTCACCTCGAAGGTGACCAGCTCGCCGATACCGGCGCGACGGGCGTTGCTGCGCGCGCGTTCAATGACGCGCGGGTCGCTGTCCGAACCGTAGAAGTGCGAGGTGTACTCTGCCAGACCTTTGCGCGCGCGGGTCTGCGCGTCGTCTTTGACCTCTTTCCAGATCGCTTCGTCGTGCTGTGCCCAGCCTTTGAAGCCCCAGTGGCCGCGATGCAGGCCCGGCGCGCGGTCGGTTGCCAGCATGGCCGCTTCAATCAGCAACGTACCGGAACCACACATCGGATCGAGCAGCGGCGTGCCCGGCTGCCAGCCGGAGCGCATGACGATGGCGGCAGCCAGCGTTTCTTTAATTGGCGCCATACCGGTGCGATCGCGGTAGCCGCGCAGGTGGAGGCCCGCGCCGCTCAGATCGAGAGAAATACTCGCCGTATCGCCGTTCAGCCAGACGTTAATACGCAGATCCGGATTTTCGCGATCGACGTTCGGACGTTCCTTATTTTTACGCGTGAAGCAGTCCACAATGGCGTCTTTTACGCGCAGGGCACCGTACTGGCTGTTGCGGATCTCGTCGTTCACGCCGTTGAAATGCACCGCAAAGGTGGCATTTGGCGTGAAGATCTCTGTCCAGTCGATCATCTGTACGCCGGTATAGAGGTCCAGGTCACTATAGACCTTGCACTCCTTCATCGGCAGCATGATGCGCGACGCCAGACGGCTCCACATCAGGCTCTGGTAAATAAGCCGCGTGTCGCCCTCAAAATGGACACCACCCTGAACCACCTGACACTCTTGTGCGCCCAGGCTTTCCAGTTCAGTTTTTAACAGCTCTTCCAGCCCACGGGCCGTACTGGCAAACAGAGAATTCATATCGTCACTTTTACTCTTAGAAAATTGTCGCGCATTATAGCTAATATGGCGTGTATGTCATAAAGTTGAAGGCTTATTTTCATTTGTGGGAGTGTGCAGTGGCGACGTTATCCAGGCTTTTTATTCATCCGGTGAAATCCATGCGCGGCATCGGCGTCTCTCACGCGCTGGCCGACATGAGCGGATTCGCCTTCGATCGTATTTTTATGGTCACCGAGCCTGACGGCACGTTCATTACCGCACGCCAGTTCCCGCAGATGGTTCGCTTTACCCCTTCCCCGCTTCATGACGGTTTGCATCTGACCGCGCCGGACGGTTCCAGCGCGGTCATTCGCTTTGCTGATTTTGCGCCTGTCGATGCGCCAACGGAAGTGTGGGGCAATCATTTTACCGCACGCATCGCCCCGGATGAAATTAACCGCTGGCTAAGCGGTTTCTTCTCCCGCGACGTGCAGCTGCGCTGGGTTGGGCCTGAACCGACGCGTCGCGTGAAGCGCCATGACGCCGTTCCCCTCTCCTTCGCCGATGGCTTCCCGTTCCTGCTAACCAACGAAGCCTCGCTGCGTGATTTACAAGGCCGCTGCAAAGCGAGCGTTCAGATGGAACAGTTCCGTCCGAACCTGGTGGTGACGGGTGTCGACGCCTGGGACGAAGACACCTGGAAGGTGATCCGCATCGGCAGCGTGATTTTCGACGTAGTGAAGCCATGCAGCCGCTGCATTTTCACCACGGTGAGTCCTGAGAAAGGCCAGAAGCACCCTTCCGGTGAACCGCTGAAGACGCTGCAGTCGTTTCGCACCGCGCAGGACAACGGCGACGTGGATTTTGGCCAGAACCTGATCCCGCGCTCCAGCGGCGCAATCCGCGTCGGTGATGAGGTAGAGATCCTTGCCCGAGGGCCTGCAAGAGTGTACGGCTCAGGTCAGGAAGAAGAAATGGTCGACGTTGTGACGAATGTCGCTTCAGCGGTAGATATTCACTGGCAGGGCAGCGTCATCCGTGGCAACAACCAGCAGGTATTACTGGAGCAACTGGAGCAGGCAGGTATTCGCGTACCCTATTCCTGTCGCGCAGGCATTTGCGGATGCTGCCGCATCAAGCTGGTGGATGGAGAGGTCAGTGCGCTGAAAAAATCGGCAATTGGAAATGACGGCACAATTCTGTGCTGTAGCTGCATACCGAAAACGGCCGTACAGTTGGAAGCTTAAACCGCCTGTTCGAGGCTGAAGGAATCTACGCGCAGCTGTGGCTTCAGCCTGTCGTTCATCACTTTAATGGCATCGCCAAGCTGCATCGTCCGCCCGGCAATGGTTACGCCGGGCTGTGCCAGCAGGCAGAGCGCAGCATTTTCGCCGGGCTCAACCACCAGCAAGCTCACCTCTTCTGCGGTATCGCTCAGATTTACGCTGGCCGCGTCACCCGTTGCCGGGGTCCAGCTCATACCGTGCGCAAGAAAATGCCAGCTTTTTGGCATTTGCGGTTTCAGGAAGCGGATAGCCACCAGCGCATTTAATACCAGCTCGGCACGCTGCTCTTTAGAGAGCACCAGATCGCGGCATTTTTCTTCAAAAGAGAAATAAAGCGCCGCGTCGTCAACGCAAAAGCCCGACGGGGAAAACGCGTCCGGGGTTAACATTCGGCGGGCAAAACGAGAACGAAACAACATGCCATTGGCTAAATCGAGCATCATGCGATCGTGCTCGTCGCAAAAATACCAGCGCCAGTTATCGTCAGGTTTAATTCGCATGTGTCTCTCCCGTCCCCAAACATCCTGTACTAAAATTGTCCTGATCGCCGCTTCGTTTATAACATCATTAATAAAAGACTATAATGTCTAAATAAGCAACAGTGACGGAATATAAAACAACCAGGGCTGGAAATAAAGCCCTGGTTGTCTGATTAAGAGAAAAGATTAGATATGAGTAACGATTTCTTTAATCAGCGGTGGTCCTTTAAAAATAAAGCCGGAATAGATTTGCACCAGTGACGCACCCGCCGCCATCTTCTCGCGTGCAGCAATCACTGAGTCAATGCCGCCGACGCCAATAATCGGCAGACGTCCTTTTAATTCCGCAGAAAGGGCGCGAATAATTTCGGTGCTTTTTAATTGTACCGGACGTCCACTTAACCCACCCGCTTCGTCACAGTTTTTCATTCCTTGCACGAGGGAGCGATCGAGGGTGGTATTGGTTGCAATCACACCATCAATATTATGGCGAACTAAACTGTCGGCAACCTGGATCAATTCTTCGACAGAAAGATCCGGGGCGATCTTAACCGCGACCGGAACATATTTATGGTGGATCGTCTGGAGTTCATTTTGCTTATTTTTAATGGCACTCAGAAGATCGTCCAGCGCTTCGCCATATTGTAAGGAACGCAGCCCCGGGGTATTGGGTGAAGAAATATTCACCGCAATATAACCGGCATAGGCGTAGACTTTTTCCATACAAATCAGATAGTCATCTTTACCCTGCTCTACCGGCGTGTCTTTATTTTTGCCGATATTGATGCCTAATATCCCGTCAAAATGGGCTTTTTTTACGTTCTCAACAAGGTGATCAACACCGAGGTTATTAAAGCCCATGCGGTTGATCAGCCCTTCGGCTTCAACCAGGCGGAACAGGCGCGGCTTGTCATTTCCCGGCTGCGGGCGCGGCGTGACGGTACCGATTTCAATGGAGCCAAAGCCCATCGCGCCCAGGGCATCAATGCACTCGCCATTTTTGTCCAGACCCGCCGCCAGACCCAGCGGATTTTTAAAGGTCAGACCCATGCACTGCACAGGTTTTTCCGGCACATTCTGACGCACCAGAGCGGCCAGAGGCGTTCCGGTAATACGACGTAATTGCTGGAATGTAAATTCATGAGCGCGCTCAGGGTCGAGCTGGAAAAGGGCTTTACGAACGAAGGGGTAGTACATGAACTCTCCTGGATTCCCGGTGTGCAAACCGGGAGGGGATTATGGGCGATCCACGCGCGAAAGGGAATTGACCTGCGGCAAAAAATCAGCGTAAAACGCAATCGTTTACCTCCCTGTCTATTTCTTATGCACTTTTTCGCATTTTAATTGCAGATAAATCATTTAGTGGAATAACCGCGCGGTGTCACACTCCTGAAAATTGTTATGAATGTTAGATAAAAGCAAACAATTAGTTATAAGGAGGAAGTATGCGCGTCATTACCCTGGCCGGAAGTCCACGATTCCCTTCGCGCTCCAGCGCCCTGCTGGAATATGCCCGCGAAAAACTCAATGCTCTGGATGTGGAAGTGTGCCACTGGAACCTGCATAACTTCGAACCTGAAGATCTGCTCTATGCCCGTTTCGACAGCCCTGCCCTTAAAACGCTCATCGAGCAGCTTAACGGCGCTGACGGCTTAATTGTGGCAACGCCCATTTATAAAGCCTCTTTTTCCGGGGCGCTGAAAACCCTGCTCGATCTGCTTCCGGAACGCGCGCTGGACGGCAAAGTCGTGCTGCCGCTGGCAACGGGCGGTACGGTGGCCCATTTACTGGCCGTGGATTATGCCCTGAAGCCGGTGCTGAACGCGCTGAAAGCGCAGGAGATCCTCCACGGCGTTTTCGCAGATGACTCCCAGGTTATCGATTATCAACATAAACCTCATTTTACGCCGAACCTGCAAACCCGCCTCGATACTGCCCTGGAAACCTTCTGGCATGCTCTGCACCGCAGGGATATCCAGGCGCCGGCGTTTGGTCAGCCTCAAGGAGTCGCACATGTTTAAAACGTTAACCCGCATCGGCCTGGCAGGTCTGATGGCGCTTACCTCGCTGGCCCATGCAGCAGAAACGGCTCCGGAAAGTTTACGCATTGGCTATCAGAAAGGCAGCGTCAGCATGGTGCTGGCGAAAAGCCACCAGCTTCTGGAAAAACGCTTCCCGGACACCAAATTCTCCTGGGTGGAGTTCCCGGCTGGCCCGCAGATGCTGGAGGCCCTGAACGTGGGCAGTATCGATCTCGGCAGCACGGGTGATATTCCGCCGATATTCGCCCAGGCGGCGGGAGCGGACCTCGTCTATGTTGGCGTTGAGCCGCCCAAACCGAAGGCCGAAGTGATTCTGGTGCCTGAAAACAGCGACATTAAAAGCGTCGCCGATCTTAAAGGGCATAAAGTTGCTTTCCAGAAAGGTTCCAGCTCACACAACCTGCTGCTGCGTGCCCTGCAAGAAGCCGGGCTCAAGTTCACTGACATTCAGCCTGTTTACCTGACGCCTGCCGACGCGCGCGCCGCGTTCCAGCAGAAGAATGTTGATGCCTGGGCCATCTGGGATCCGTACTACTCCGCCGCATTACTGCAGGGCGGCGTTCGCGTGCTGAAAGACGGCACCACGCTGAAGCAGACCGGCTCGTTCTACCTGGCCGCGCGTCCTTATGCGGAAAAGAACGGCGCATTTATTCAGGGCGTACTGGATACCTTTACCCAGGCCGATGCGCTGACCCAGACCCAGCGTCAGGAGAGTATTGCCCTGCTGGCGAAAACCATGGGCTTACCTGAGCCGGTGATCGCGAGCTATCTCAACCACCGTCCGCCGACCACCATTACGCCCGTGGACGCGCACGTCGCCGCGCTTCAGCAACAAACGGCTGACCTTTTCTATCAAAACCACCTGGTGCCAAAACAGGTCACTATTCGCGAACGCATCTGGCAGCCCGCAGGCAAAGAAGGAGCTAAATCATGAGTCTGAATCTTTTCTGGTTTTTACCCACCCACGGTGATGGACACTATCTTGGTACAGAAGAGGGCTCGCGCCCGGTTGACCACGGCTACCTGCAGCAGATTGCGCAGGCGGCGGACCGAATCGGTTTCACCGGGGTGCTGATCCCGACCGGACGTTCATGCGAAGATGCCTGGCTGGTCGCCGCGTCGATGATCCCGGTCACCCAGCGCCTGAAGTTCCTGGTTGCGCTACGCCCGAGCGTTGTCTCCCCCACCGTGGCGGCACGTCAGGCGGCAACGCTGGACAGGCTGTCCAACGGACGCGCCCTGTTTAACCTGGTGACGGGTAGCGATCCGCAGGAGCTGGCGGGCGATGGGGTATTCCTCGACCATACCGAGCGCTATGAAGCTTCCGCCGAGTTCACCCGCGTCTGGCGACGTCTGCTGGAAGGTGAAACCGTCACCTTTGAAGGCAAACATATTCACGTTCGCGACGCGAAACTCTACTTCCCGCCGGTGCAACAGCCGCGCCCGCCGCTCTATTTTGGCGGATCGTCGGATGTGGCCCAGGATCTGGCGGCAGAGCAGGTCGATCTCTATCTGACCTGGGGCGAACCGCCTGAGCTGGTGAAAGAAAAAATTGCCCAGGTCCGCGCTAAAGCGGCCGCCCATGGCCGCAAGGTGCGCTTCGGCATTCGCCTGCACGTGATTGTGCGCGAAACCAATGAAGAAGCCTGGCAGGCCGCCGACCGACTGATTTCCCATCTGGACGATGAGACCATCGCCAGGGCTCAGGCCGCGTTTGCCAAAACCGACTCCGTCGGACAGCACCGAATGGCGTCCCTGCACAACGGCAAGCGCGAAAACCTGGAGATCAGCCCGAACCTGTGGGCGGGCGTCGGTCTGGTGCGCGGCGGTGCGGGCACGGCGCTGGTCGGCGACGGTCCGACCGTAGCCGCGCGTATCAATGAATACGCCGAGCTGGGTATCGACAGCTTTATTCTCTCCGGTTATCCGCATCTGGAAGAGGCGTACAAGGTGGGCGAGCTGTTATTCCCGCATCTGGATGTTGCCATTCCGGAAATTCCGCAGCCGCAGCGGCTTCAGCTTCAGGGCGAAGCCGTGGCGAACGAGTTTATTCCACGCAAAGCCGCGCAGAGCTAAGGAGTGACAATGTCTGCCACCTCACAAAAATGGCTGCTGCGCGCCGCGCCGTGGTTTTTACCCGTCGGCATTGTGGCTCTCTGGCAGCTCGCGTCGTCCACCGGCTGGCTGTCGAGCCGCATTCTGCCCTCTCCGGAGGGCGTCGTAGAAGCGTTCTGGTCGCTGAGCGTGAGCGGTGAGCTGTGGCAGCATCTGGCGATCAGCTCCTGGCGCGCCGTGATTGGGTTTTCCATCGGCGGCAGCATCGGTCTGGTTCTGGGCTTGATCAGCGGCCTTTCCCGCTGGGGCGAGCGGCTGCTGGATACCTCCATTCAGATGCTGCGCAACGTGCCGCATCTGGCGCTGATCCCGCTGGTTATCCTGTGGTTTGGTATTGATGAGAGCGCCAAGATCTTCCTCGTGGCGCTGGGCACATTGTTCCCGATCTACATCAATACCTGGCACGGCATCCGCAATATCGATCGCGGTCTGGTCGAGATGGCGCGCAGCTACGGCCTATCGGGTTTTTCTCTCTTTATCCACGTGATCCTGCCGGGCGCCCTGCCCTCCATTATGGTCGGGGTGCGTTTTGCGCTTGGCCTGATGTGGCTGACGCTGATTGTGGCGGAGACCATCTCGGCCAATTCAGGCATTGGCTACCTGGCGATGAACGCCCGTGAATTCCTGCAAACGGACGTGGTGGTGGTAGCCATCATTCTGTATGCCCTGCTCGGCAAACTCGCCGACGTTAGCGCCCAGTGGCTGGAGCGCAGCTGGCTGCGCTGGAACCCGGCCTACACCCTTCAGGAGGCGAAAGCATGAATACTGCACGACTGAACCAGGGAACACCGTTACTGCTGAACGGCGTGACCAAACGCTACGGCGAAAACACCATTCTTAACGGGCTGGATCTGCATATTCCCGCCGGGCAATTTGTGGCCGTTGTTGGTCGCAGCGGCGGCGGCAAGAGTACCCTGCTACGCCTTCTGGCCGGACTGGAAGCCCCCAACGGCGGTGACATTCTGGCAGGAACGACGCCGCTTTCGAATATTCAGGACGATACCCGCATGATGTTTCAGGACGCGCGCCTGCTGCCGTGGAAAACGGTTATCGACAACGTTGGGCTCGGTCTGAAGGGAAACTGGCGGGATGAAGCCCGCCAGGCGCTGGCCGCCGTTGGGCTGGAAAATCGTGCGGGTGAATGGCCCGCGGCCCTCTCGGGTGGACAGAAGCAGCGCGTGGCGCTGGCGCGTGCGTTGATTCACCGTCCGGGCCTGCTGTTGCTTGATGAACCGCTCGGCGCGCTCGATGCCCTGACGCGAATCGAAATGCAGGATTTGATTGGATCCCTGTGGCAGGCGCACGGCTTTACGGTACTGCTGGTGACGCATGACGTGAGCGAAGCTGTGGCGATGGCTGACCGGGTGCTGCTGATAGAAGACGGGAAGATTGGCCTGGATTTGACGGTGGATATCCCGCGCCCTCGCCGCGTGGGGTCGGCAAGACTGGCGGAGCTGGAAGCTGAGGTGTTGGATCGGGTGATGAAGCGTGGGGGTACGGAGTTAGAACGAGTTAAAGCTAATGCCTGATGCCCTCACCCCGGCCCTCTCCCACAGGGAGAGGGAGGGTTAAGCTTTCTATCAGGCCAGTGCCTTAGCAATCTTCTCGTACAGATCGCCAGACAGGTTCTCCAGCCCTTTCAGCTGCTCAAGCGCGGCACGCATCTTCGCCTGACGCTTCGCATCGTAGCGTTTCAGACGGATCAGCGGCTCAATCAGACGGGACGCCACCTGCGGGTTACGGCTGTTCAGCTCGGTCAGCATTTCCACCATGAACTGATAACCGCTGCCGTCTTCGGCGTGGAACGCCGCAGGGTTGCTGCTGGCAAACGCGCCAATCAGAGAGCGCACGCGGTTTGGGTTGCTCAGGGTAAAGGAGCGATGCTTCAACAGGCTGCGCACTTTGCTGAGCGCATCGGCCGCCGGGCTGGTCGCCTGCAGGATGAACCACTTGTCCATCACCAGACCATCCTGATGCCACTTGTCGTCGTACTCCTGCATTAGCGCATCACGGCACGGCAGTTCGGCGGCAACGCTTGCACCCAGCGCGGCCAGCGCGTCGGTCATGTTATCCGCTTCGTGATACTGCTTGCTCACCAGGGTGTTCGCCAGCCCGGTTTCACCAAACGCAAGATAGCGCAGGCAGGTATTGCGCAGAGAACGTTTACCAATGTCCGCGTGCTCAACGCGATACGCGTCAAGCTTATTGGCGTTATAAATGGCCAGGAACTCATCGGCCAGTTCTGCAGCCAGCGTACGGGTCAGCGCTTCACGCACCGCCACGATGGCAATCGGATCGATGATCTCAAACAACTCGGCGATTTCAGTCGCTGACGGCAGGGTCAGAATTTCAGCGGCCAGCGCCGGGTCAATCTTCTCATCCAGCAGGATCGCGCGGAACGCGTCAGCCACATGGACAGGCAGCGACAGCGGCTGGCCCTGCTGATGACGGTTTACGTTGATCTTAATGTAGGTCGCCAGCAGGCTTTGCGCTGCATCCCAGCGGGAGAAGTCGTTACGCGCGTGACGCATCAGGAACGTCAGCTGCTGATCGCTCCACTTGTACTCCAGCTTCACCGGCGCGGAGAATTCGCACAGCAGCGCAGGCACCGGCTGGAAGTAGACGTTATCGAAGATAAAGGTCTGCTCGGCCTGGGTCACGTTCAGCACGTGGTGTACCGGGTGGCCGCCCTTCTGGAGCGGGATAACTTTGCCTTCGTTATCGTACAGCTCAATGCTGAACGGAATATGCAGCGGATATTTCTCTTCCTGCTCCGCCGTCGGCGGCGTGCGCTGGCTGATGGTCAGGGTGTACTGCTCGGTTTCCGGATTGTAGTCGTCTTTGACGGTAACAATCGGCGTACCGGCCTGGCTGTACCAGCGGCGGAAGTGAGAGAGATCGACATTAGAGGCATCCTCCATCGCCTGCACAAAATCGTCGCAGGTGGCCGCGCTGCCGTCATGACGCTCGAAGTACAGCTGCATCCCTTTCTGGAAGTTCTCCTCACCCAGCAGGGTGTGGATCATGCGGATAATTTCAGCGCCCTTCTCGTACACCGTCAGGGTGTAGAAGTTGTTCATCTCGATGACTTTATCCGGGCGGATCGGGTGCGCCATTGGGCTGGCATCTTCCGCAAACTGCAGACCACGCATGGTGCGCACGTTGTTGATGCGGTTCACCGCGCGTGAACCCAGGTCGGAGCTGAACTCCTGATCGCGGAAGACGGTCAGGCCCTCTTTCAGGCTCAGCTGGAACCAGTCGCGGCAGGTAACGCGGTTACCGGTCCAGTTGTGGAAATATTCGTGGCCGATGACGCGCTCGATATCGAGGTAGTCTTTGTCCGTTGCGGTATCGGTACGCGCCAGCACGTATTTGGAGTTAAAGACGTTAAGGCCTTTGTTCTCCATTGCGCCCATGTTGAAGAAATCGACGGCGACGATCATATAGATGTCGAGGTCATATTCGAGGCCAAAGCGCTCCTCGTCCCACTTCATGGAGTTGATGAGGGAGGTCATTGCCCACGGCGCACGGTCAAGGTTGCCGCGGTCAACAAACAGCTCCAGCGCCACTTCGCGGCCTGAGCGCGTTTTGAAGGTGTCGCGCAGCACGTCGAAATCCCCCGCCACCAGCGCAAACAGGTAGCACGGTTTCGGGAAGGGATCCTGCCACTGCACCCAGTGACGGCCATTCTCCAGCTCGCCTTCGCCTACGCGGTTACCGTTGGAGAGCAGGAAGGGATACAGGGTTTTATCGGCGATGATTTTGGTGGTGAAGCGCGCCAGGACGTCCGGACGGTCGAGATACCACGTAATGTGGCGGAACCCTTCCGCTTCACACTGGGTACACAGCGCCACGCCTGACTGGTAAAGCCCTTCCAGCGCGGTGTTGGCGGCAGGGCTGATTTCATTCACGATGCGCAGCGTAAACTGTTCCGGCAGGTTGTCGATGACCAACTGGTTGTTTTCTTCTTTATAGTCTGACCAGGCTTCATCATTAATGTGCAGGGAGACCAGCGTCAGGTCTTCACCATCCAGACGCAGCGGCACCGCAGTTGCGCTGTGGCGCGTCACCTGGCTCACCGCCGTGACAACGGTTTTAGTGGCATCCAGGTCAAAAGTCAGATCGATTTCGCTAATCAGGTAATCCGGCGCACGGTAGTCGTGGCGGTATTTGGCTTGTGGCTGTTGTGTCATAGAAAACCTTATGCATCGTTTGTCGAGTAACGTTTCAATATATTCCTGTTGCGCAAAACGCGCTATGCAGAATGTTCATCTTTTCAGGGTCAAAACCTTTTTTTGCTACATTTGTATAACACGGGGCACAAAATGCCCTCGACCATAAAACGCGCTTATGTTGTGATCGGGGTTCAATAAATCACTAAACAAGGTATACTCCGGAGTTGTTTATTGTACTAAACGCTCCTGTGAGAGGATGCTACTGCGCACCTATGACTCAATTCGCTTCTCCAGTTCTGCATACGTTGCTGGATACCGACGCGTATAAACTGCATATGCAGCAAGCCGTTTTCCACCATTACTATGACGTTCATGTCGCGGCGGAATTCCGCTGTCGTGGCGACGACTTGCTTGGTATCTACGCAGACGCCATTCGTGAACAGGTCAATGCTATGCAGCATCTGACGCTGCAGGACGAGGAATATCAGTGGCTTTCTGGCCTGCCTTTCTTCAAAGCCGACTACCTGAACTGGCTGCGCGATTTCCGCTATAAGCCGGAGCAGGTCACCGTGCTTAACGATAACGGCAAGCTTGATATTCGCCTTGAAGGTCCGTGGCGGGAAGTGATCATGTGGGAAGTGCCGCTTCTGGCAGTGATCAGTGAACTGGCTCACCGCTACCGTTCGCCGGAAACGGGCGTCGAGCAGGCGGTCGCCGCGCTGGAAAATAAACTCGCTGCCTTCTCCACGCTGACCGAAGGGCTGGACATGTCCCGCTTCCGCCTGATGGACTTTGGCACCCGTCGCCGTTTCTCGCGTGACGTTCAGGAAGCCATCGTTAAACGTCTGCAGCAGGAGCCGTGGTTCGTGGGCACCAGTAACTACGATCTGGCACGCCGCCTCGGCCTGACGCCGATGGGCACCCAGGCGCACGAGTGGTTCCAGGCGCATCAGCAGATCAGCCCCGACCTGGCTAACAGCCAGCGCGCGGCACTGGCCGCATGGCTTGAGGAGTACCCGAATCAGCTCGGGATCGCCCTCACCGACTGTATTACGATGGATGCCTTCCTGCGCGACTTTGGTCCCGAGTTCGCTGAACGTTACCAGGGGTTACGCCACGACTCCGGGGATCCGGTTGAATGGGGCGAGAAGGCCATTGCCCATTACGAGAAGCTCGGCATCGATCCGATGAGCAAGGTGCTGGTCTTCTCGGATAATCTCGACCTGGCGAAAGCGGTCGAACTCTATCGCCATTTCAACACCCGGGTGAACCTGAGTTTCGGAATTGGTACCCGTCTGACCTGCGATATTCCTCAGGTAAAACCTCTGAATATCGTCATCAAACTGGTGGAATGTAACGGCAAGCCGGTGGCAAAACTCTCCGACAGCCCGGGTAAAACCATCTGCCATGACAAAGCGTTTGTCCGCGCATTGCGCAAAGCGTTCGATCTTCCCCAGATCAAAAAAGCCAGTTAAGCGCTTACGGGAGCCTTCATGGCTCCCTTCTCCTTATTTATTTCTCAATTCTTCTCTTTTGACTGCGAAATTTACTTGTCTGATAGCAGATGGCAGGTAACATAGATATCCCCCCATAAGGGTGGACAAGTGTTTATTTTTTCCGACTATTAACAGAGAGAATATTATGAGCGTTGTGCCTGTAGCCGACGTACTCCAGGGCCGTGTCGCCGTTGACCAGGAAGTCACCGTGCGCGGATGGGTGCGTACCCGCCGAGATTCTAAAGCTGGCATCTCCTTCCTTGCCGTCTATGACGGTTCCTGCTTTGATCCTGTACAGGCCGTCATTAATAATTCTCTGCCCAATTACAATGATGACGTTCTGCGCCTGACAACCGGTTGCTCCGTCATTGTTACCGGCGTGGTTGTGGCATCACCGGGCCAGGGCCAGAGCTTCGAAATTCAGGCCTCTGCGATTGAAGTCACCGGCTGGGTTGAAGATCCGGACACCTATCCGATGGCGGCAAAACGTCACAGCATCGAATATCTGCGTGAAGTCGCCCACCTGCGTCCGCGTACCAACCTGATTGGTGCGGTGGCGCGCGTACGTCATACGCTGGCGCAGGCGCTGCATCGTTTCTTCGATGAGCAGGGCTACTTCTGGGTGTCTACCCCGCTGATCACCGCGTCCGATACGGAAGGTGCGGGTGAGATGTTCCGCGTCTCGACGCTGGACATGGAAAACCTGCCGCGCACGCCTGAAGGTAAAGTGGACTATGACAAAGACTTCTTTGGTAAAGAAGCTTTCCTGACGGTATCCGGTCAGCTCAATGGCGAAACGTACGCCTGTGCGCTGTCTAAGATCTACACCTTTGGCCCAACCTTCCGTGCCGAAAACTCCAACACCAGCCGTCACCTGGCGGAATTCTGGATGCTGGAGCCTGAAGTGGCGTTCGCCGACCTGGACGATGTTGCGGGTCTGGCGGAAGCGATGCTGAAGTATGTGTTCAAAGCGGTGCTGGAAGAGCGTCCTGACGACATGAAATTCTTCGCAGAACGCGTAGACAGCGATGCTGTGGCCCGTCTGGAGCGTTTCGTGTCCGCCGACTTTGCACAGGTGGACTATACCGACGCGGTGGCGATCCTCGAGAAATGCGGTGAGACGTTCGAGAACCCGGTTTACTGGGGCGTTGACCTGGCGTCTGAGCACGAACGCTATCTGGCCGAGAAACATTTCAAAGCGCCGGTTGTCGTTAAAAACTACCCGAAAGACATTAAGGCCTTCTATATGCGCCTTAACGAAGACGGTAAGACCGTGGCAGCGATGGACGTTCTGGCGCCGGGCATTGGTGAAATCATCGGTGGCTCTCAGCGTGAAGAGCGTCTTGACGTGCTGGACGCGCGTATGGAAGAGATGGGGCTCAACCCAGCTGATTACAGCTGGTACCGCGATCTGCGTCGTTACGGTACCGTACCGCACGCCGGTTTTGGTCTGGGCTTCGAGCGTCTGATTGCCTACGTTACCGGTGTTCAGAACGTACGCGACGTGATTCCTTTCCCACGTACTCCACGTAACGCCAGCTTCTAATCGGTACAAGAGTAAAATGGCCAGCTTATGCTGGCCATTATTTTATTCTGTATTGTCAGTTTTCGTCAGCGCAAAGTCAGCGTCTTTAAACCTTCACCCCGTCACAACCACTACCTGTTACGTTTTGTTTCCGCGAAATATCCAGCCACAAAAAATAAACCCCATTCTTATTGCGATTATTGCTTCCTCAAGCGATAGCACAAATTTCAACCACTTTTACAGCCATCCAGAAGTCTTTTTGGGGTCATAAGAAAAACAGAGTCGTTTAACGTCTGTTTATACGAATCACCTTTATCTCAATTAATCATAAGCAATTCATATATATAGGATAGGTTTTGCCGTTTAATTCGCCAGGCGGGTCTGAAGTTTGAGGTGGTTCACAAAGTTCCCAAAAATACATATTTAGTTACACATAATTGCTTTTGGTTACTTAATCTTGAGAATTGTAGCACTTTCAGGCTAGCGAAACGCTTCGCCGAATGGAAAGATGCCTGTCAGATACATAAAGACACCAAACTCTCATCAATAGTTCCGGAAATATTTATTGACAGAATTTATTGACGGCAGTGGCGAGTGTCATAAAAAAACCAATGAGGGTAATAAATAATGATGAAGCGCAATATTCTGGCAGTGGTAATCCCTGCCCTGCTGGTAGCCGGTGCAGCTAACGCTGCAGAAATCTATAACAAGAACGGCAACAAACTGGACTTCTACGGTAAAGTTGTGGGTGAACACGGCTTCACCACTTCTGGCGAACATAAAAACGCTGACTCCTCTTACGGCCAGATCGGCTTTAAAGGCGAAACTCAGATCAATGATCAACTGATCGGTTACGGTCAGTGGGAATACCGTGCGAAAGCTGGTGCAGCCGAAGGCGACCAGACTAACGTAACTCGTCTGGCATTCGCGGGTATCAAAGTTTCTGAAGCAGGTTCTCTGGACTACGGTCGTAACTACGGTATCGTTTACGACGTAGAATCCTACACGGATATGGCTCCGTCCTTCTCTGGCGAAACCTGGGGTGGCGGCTATGTTGATAACTACATGACCAGCCGTTCTACTGGCCTGCTGACCTACCGTAACAACAACTTCTTCGGTCTGGTTGATGGTCTGAACTTTGGCGTTCAGTACCAGGGTAAAAACGAACGTAGCGATCTGCGTAAAGCGAACGGTGACGGCGTTGGTCTGTCCCTGGGCTACGAGTTCGGCGAAGGGTTCGGTCTGATCGGTGCATACAGCACTGCAAACCGTACTCTGGATCAGAAAGCAGATGGTAAAGGCGATAAAGCTGAGTCCTGGGCAGTTGGCGCGAAATATGACGCGAACAATATCTACCTGGCGACCGTTTACGCTGAAACCCGCAACATGAGCATCCTGGGCGATAGCACAGAGACTGTGTACGACGTTGCTAACAAGACCCAGAACTTCGAAGTTATCGCACAGTACCAGTTCGACTTCGGTCTGCGTCCTTCCGTTTCCTACGTTCAGTCCAAAGGTAAAGACCTGAACGGCATCGGCGACCGTGACCTGGCGAAATACATCACCACTGGTGCGACTTACTACTTCAACAAGAACTTCAACGTGTACGGTGACTACCGCTTCAACCTGCTGGACGACAAAGATGCGTCCACCAGCTGGGTTGGCTCTGACAACCAGGCTACCGTTGGCGTAACCTACCAGTTCTAATCAGTACACCACTTTGTTATATGCTTAATGAACAGGGCTTCGGCCCTGTTTTTTTATGCGTGACAGAAAATAATGGCGACTTTTGAAAAGCCGCACGCTTTTCGTCGCAAACGGTTGGCATTTTGTAAATCTACCGTTAACCTGATAGCGGATTTCACTTCTGTAATCACAATGGAACTTCGTCATGTTTGAGAACATTACCGCCGCTCCTGCCGACCCTATTCTGGGCCTGGCCGATCTGTTTCGTGCCGACGACCGCCCTGGCAAAATCAACCTGGGTATTGGTGTATATAAAGATGAAACCGGCAAAACTCCGGTACTGACCAGCGTTAAGAAAGCTGAGCAGTATCTGCTGGAAAACGAAACCACCAAAAACTACCTCGGTATTGATGGTATCCCTGAATTTGGTCGCTGCACCCAGGAGCTGCTGTTCGGTAAAGGCAGCGCAATTGTGAGTGGCAAACGTGCCCGTACAGCACAGACCCCAGGCGGTACCGGTGCGCTGCGCGTGGCGGCGGATTTCCTGGCGAAAAACACCTCTGTTAAGCGCGTATGGGTAAGCAACCCAAGCTGGCCGAACCACAAAAGCGTGTTTAACTCTGCGGGTCTGGAAGTGCGTGAATATGCCTACTACGACGCGGCAAACCACTCTCTCGACTTTGACGGCCTGCTGGCGAGCCTCGCCGAAGCGCAGGCAGGTGACGTGGTGCTGTTCCACGGCTGCTGCCACAACCCAACCGGTATCGATCCGACGCTTGAGCAGTGGGAGCACCTGGCGAAGCTGTCCGTAGAAAAAGGCTGGCTGCCGCTGTTTGACTTCGCCTATCAGGGCTTTGCACGTGGTCTGGAAGAAGATGCTGAAGGCCTGCGCGCGTTCGCCGCGGTGCATCAGGAACTGATCGTAGCGAGTTCTTATTCCAAGAACTTCGGTCTGTACAATGAGCGCGTAGGCGCCTGTACGCTGGTTGCAGCTAACGAAGAGACCGTCGATCGTGCGTTCAGCCAGATGAAATCGGTTATCCGCGCTAACTACTCTAACCCACCGGCACACGGTGCGTCTGTTGTTGCCACCATCCTGAGCAACGATGCGCTGCGCGCTATCTGGGAACAAGAGCTGAACGATATGCGCCAGCGCATTCAGCGCATGCGCCTGCTGTTTGTGAACACCCTGGCTGAAAAAGGCGCGGACCGCGACTTCAGCTTTATCATCAAACAGAACGGCATGTTCTCGTTCAGCGGCCTGACCAAAGAGCAGGTTCTGCGTCTGCGTGAAGAGTTTGGCGTGTACGCCGTAGCGTCTGGCCGCGTGAACGTTGCAGGCATGACGCCTGACAACATGGCGCCACTGTGCGAAGCGATTGTCGCCGTACTGTAATTTGCGCCCATAAAAAAAGCCTGCGTTATGCAGGCTTTTTTTTATTGGTTACCAGACAGGCATTTCATCCTGAAGGAACGGGTTATGGAGCCGTTCATAGCCCAGCGTCGACATCGGACCGTGCCCAGGGATAAACGTAACGTCGTCACCCAGCGGCAATAACTTTTGTTTAATCGACTGAATCAGCTGCCCGTGGTCGCCGCGCGGAAAATCGCTGCGTCCTACGCCACCTTTGAAAATCACATCGCCGGAAATCAGCAGACGGGACTGGTCATCAAAGAAGACGATATGGCCTGGCGTATGCCCAGGACAATGCAACACCTGTAAAGTCACATTCCCTACGTTAACGCGCTCTCCCTCATTTAGCCAGCGATCGGGCGTCAGGGGCTGACACTCATCAAGGCCAAACATGCGGCTTTGGGCGGGTAACCCCTGCAGCCAGAACTCATCTTCTTTTTCCGGGCCGATCACCGGCACACCGTAGTGTTCAGCCAGTTCAGCGGCAGCACCTACATGGTCAAGATGACCATGCGTGAGCAAAATCTGCATCAGCGTGACGCCGCTTGCTGCGACTTCCTGCTTGATTTTCTCAGCGTCACCGCCGGGATCGACAAGCGCGGCCAGTTTAGTCTGTTCGCACCAGATCAATGAACAATTCTGGGAGAACGCGGTAACCGGAATAATACGATAGTTCATACTGCTCCTGTGTTTCGTTATTACCAGTGCCGAACCGGACCGGTATCAATATGCACAAAGTTGCTGCTGGGGTAATATCCTACACCACCTGCGCGCATAGATAACGCGGCTTTGCGAATATTGGCTAACGAAACGCCTTCAATATGGAAATCCATTGCCTGTCCCTTCGTGTGATAGCTTTTTTTCGCTACCCCGCGGCTGTGGGCGCGCAGTTCATTGTTGGTATCAATCGAGCGATAGCCAGAGATGAGCTGAACCGGCTTGCTGGTGCCCAGCAGGCCCTGAAGGCGGAAAATCTGATCAAACAGTCCTGGATCGATGGCTTTTATTTTATTCGCGCGGAAATCACGGAAAAAATGGTTAAGTCTTGCTAATTCATCCTGAATATAGCCTCTGCCATCGAAAAACTCCGCTTTTAGCGACTCACCGGTATGAAGATTGTTGAGCGTTAAAACTCGCGGACGAGGTGTCGAGAGGGTGGCAAATGCTGGCGTCGGCAGGATGGCCGCTGCGCCGAGCGCAACGCCACCTAACGCCAGCAGTTTGCGGCGATTAGCGTCAAATTTGTCCATGATAATCAGGTCTACAGGTAAAAGAAATCGTAATATGCTTAGCGCACGAAGGGCACCATAACTGGCAAAACCAGGTACGTCAAGGCGCCCAACCCCAGTGAATATGCGGCTTGCAGCGATATAGCCCCCTATTCACCATAACTTACGACAATCATTTTTCCCGAACTACTTCATTTACCTGATTAATTGTTCCGCTTTTGGCAAAATTTGTGCGCCGGATCGCGCGGTGAGATCATAATTGTAAATATCTGTACGATACTGAGTACGCCCGTCTTCGCCCACAAACGCCGTCAGATAGTAAAGATTGACCGGAATATTGTGGCGAATATTAACATAACGCGTATCCCCCTGTTTCAGGGCATCCGAGATGCGCGTATCGTTCCAGCCCGCATCCTGCAGCAGCATATTGGCCAGCTCCGAGGCTTTGTTCACGCGCACGCAGCCAGAACTCAGCGCGCGAGTATCTTTCTGGAACAGGTTGTGGTTCGGCGTATCGTGCAGATAGATAGCTTCTGAACTCGGCATATTGAATTTGTAGCGCCCTAAAGAGTTGTGCGCCCCGGGAGCCTGCTGGAAACGGAACGGCAGATTCGACGCGGTGATCGTCGACCAGTCGACCATATAAGGATCGATGGCCTCTTTGCTGTTCCAGCCACGCATCACCGTATAGCCATGACGTTCCAGATAGCCCGGATCGTTCCAGACCTTCGGCAGAATATCTTTTCGCGCCAGGGTCGGCGGTACGTTCCACGGCGGGTTAACCACCACGTTATTCAGCGCGCTGCTCATCATCGGCGTTTTACGATCCGGACGCCCGACAATCACGCGCGACGCCAGCTTTTCGCTACCATCCTGATAATAGACCAGGGAATACGCCGGGATGTTAACCATAATCCCGGTAGAGAGCGTTCCCGGCAGCAAGCGCAAACGCTGGATATTGAGCGCCAGCACCCCTGCCCGCTGCGCAGGCGATACGTTCAGCCAGTCGCGCGTCGTCTGGCCAATGACGCCATCGGCCCCCAGCCCCTGAGCGGACTGGAATTGCTTAACGGCCGCAACCAGCTCGCGATCGTAAGCCGCAGGTTTGCTGCTCAGGACATCGGCTTTCTTCTCTTTCACGGGAGCTGACGGGCTGACGGCGACGCTTTGTAGATCATCACCCGGAAGTGCAATCTTTGGCCCGCCTTCCAGAATACCGGATCGCACCAGGATCTCACGCAGGGCGGGCACATCGCTGCTCCACTGCCCCGGACGCAGCGTCGCGGTACCGCGCATTTGCGGCCATGGACGCGAGTCCCCCACCAGCGCGAGGAGCGACTGGTGCAGAGTGGCATATTGTGGGTGCGCCGGTGCGAGGCTGGCGATAAAGCGCGGCAGTTCTCCGTTATCCAGCGCTAACTGCCATTGGTTAATCACCGACAGCGCCGGCGTCGCCAGCTTGTACGGCTTATCGCTGTAGAGCCAACGGCTGCCATTGACCGGAATACCCGCCACGAACTGCAGGTAGCCCATCATGGCATCGGAAAGGACCACGTCCCGCGCCTGCCCGGTGACGGCAGGATCGGTTAACAGCTCAACCCACTTTGTAAACTGCGGCTGAAATCCTGCAATCGCGACCTCCGCCAGCTGCTGCTGGAAGGCGCGCACCGCATCGCGGTTTTCCCACATCGGTTTCATATCGCGGGCAGCATAGAGGAGCGTGAGCTGATTGATATAGACAGGCGTGTAGCCTGACGGCAGCTCCGACTGCAGCTGCTGACTGAGCGATTCGGCGTCGATGCCTTCCGGCAGCGGTTTAATACCGGCCATGATAGCCGTTGCCGGAGACTGGTCCACCGGCTGGGACAACGACGTTGGCTGCGCGCCTGTCGTTGCCGAGCTGTCAGTCGGCACAATTTCAGGCTCGTCGGCCTGGGCGGTTAACAGCGGAGCAAACATCACTGCCAGGCATAAACTCAGCGCAGACAGCTGACGACCACATTCTTTCTTAAGCAACATCCCTTGCCCCCTGTTTTCACGACATGCCCATCACGTTGGGGCTTTCTTTCATTATAGGTAGACGGCTAAGCTGTTGCCTTACCTTATGTAAAGAAGTTTAAAGATAACGCAGCCCTAAGCACAAGTTAAGTTTAAAAAAAAAGCGGCGCCAGTGCGCCGCTTCGGGTCAGAAGACGCGTCAGGAAGCGTCCGCCGTGGTTTCCGGCAATGACTCCGGCGGCTGCGGCGCA
This sequence comes from Enterobacter sp. 120016, assembly GCF_018383635.1. Lineage (NCBI taxonomy): Bacteria > Pseudomonadati > Pseudomonadota > Gammaproteobacteria > Enterobacterales > Enterobacteriaceae > Enterobacter > Enterobacter sp. 120016. Next base: position 236,454 of record NZ_JAHAWC010000003.1, read on the forward strand.
AAGCCACGCAGCCCCACAACGTGAACGTGTTCGCTGTTCTGGAACACTTTACGCACCAGTTTGTAGGTAGTGCCCTTCTCGGGGCTGATGTTCTCCGGCGCCGCGATAATGAGCTGCATATCGAGACGTTCGCAAAGCTCGAACAGCGTGGCAATTGAGCGGGCATCAAGACGCGCCGCCTCATCCAGGAACAGCAGTCGGCATGGCGAGATGTCTTTGCCGCGCAGGCGGCGCGCTTCATCTTCCCAGCTCTGTACGACCATCACCAGAATTGACATCCCGGTGCCGATCGCTTCACCGGTAGAGAGCGCCCCGGATTCCGCACGCAGCCAGCCGTCGGAGCCACGGTTTACCTCAACTTCCATTTCCAGGTAGTTACGGTAGTCCAGCAGCTCTTCACCGATGGTTTGCGGCGTACGTTGCCCCATATCAATCTGCGGGTTCAGGCGCTGATACAGCTTCGCCAGCGCTTCGGAGAAGGTCAGACGATTGCTGTTGAACAGATCCTGGTGCTGCTCGTGCTGCTCAGACAGCACTTCCAGCAGCGTCGCGTGGGCTTCACGCACGTTGACGTTGAGGCGCACGCTGTTCACCTGGCCAAACGACACGCTCTGCAGACCCTGGTTCAGCTGGCGAATACGGTTCTGTTCGCGCTGAATGGTTTTACGAATGATGTTCGCCACGCTGCGGGAGCTGATCGCCAGCTTCTGCTCGCGGGAGGTCAGCTCTTCCGTCAGGCGACCCAGCTCGATTTCCATCTGTTCGATGGCTTCAACCGGATCGTCGGTACGGATGATGTCCTGACGAATACGCTCGCGCAGGTGCTGGTAAACCGCCACGAAGAACTGGATTTTACGTTCCGGACGTTTGGGATCTTCCGACATACGCAGCACGTCGCGCAGGTGTTCGTTATCCGCTACCGCCAGACGCAGCGCACCCAACGCCTTATCCGACATGGAACGCAGCTCATCGGCAGAGAGGTACGCCAGCTCGCGACGGTGCAGACGACGCTCAACGTTATTGTCTTTCACCATGCGCATCACCGCGCACCAGCCCGCCTTGGCGGTCACGACCTGCTCGCGCATCTCAAAGTAGTCGCGCTCCAGCTTGCGCAGGCGACGGGTCAGGTTATCCATTTCCGCTTCGCAGAAGGTCAGCGCTTTTTCCAGCTGATTACGACGTGCGCGGTTATTGCTGAGCTGAGAATGCAGCTCGTCACGACGAATACGCGCGCGCTCCTCTGCCCCGCTGTCGGCACGCACGCCGATGTCCTGAAGCTCTTTCTGCAGATCGTTTAACAGCTCTTTCTTGGTATCGAAGGAGCTTTTCAGCGAGGCCAACACCTGGTTGTACTGGTTCAGCTGAGCGGAGTGGCTGCGCATTGCTTCGCGGGCGCGAGTACGTTCCGCTTCCGCCTGCTCAAGGCGCTGACGCAGTTTTTCGTTCAGGTCGCTGTTGCCGCTCAGCATTTCAGCCGAATCGGAGTAGCCAAAGTGGGCCCGACGCTGCACCACTTCCGTCAGGGCAAACGCCTGCTGACGCGCTTCGCGCTGCACCTGCTGCGACCAGGCATAATCTTCTTTTAACTGCTCGAACTGTTCCGGGTCGCTCTGCAGTACAGACACGACGGGCTCCAGCTTCGCCAGCTGATTGCCGTGCTGCTGAACGAAACGCGCGGCTTCCTGCGCTTCATCCAGACGCTCCTGGATCTCATCCACACGGTCAGCCAGCGTGTCGTCCGCCAGCAGGTTCAGGCGCGGCAGGATGCGGTTAAGGGCAGCGACGCCCTCTTTCGCCTGTTCAAACTGAACGCGACTCTGCTGGTTATCACTTTCATGGCTGGCAATGGCACGTTCCAGCTCGCCGCGGCGGGTATTGAGCTTGCGGATTTCGGCTTCCGGATCCGCGTCAAACGCCACGGCAAGATGGCTGCCGATAAAGCGGCTGAACGCCTGGTGCAGACGCTGGGTTTTCTGCACGTCAAACGACAGGGTCGCAAAACGTTCAGACAGCGTCTCACGCTCGGCGTGGAGGCTTTCGATGCGGCTTTCGCGCGCGGCGCGGCCAAACAGCGGTAGCTCAGGGAAGCGGGAATAACGCCACTGACGGTCGGCGATTTTCACCACGACCGCTTTTTCCAGCTCGTCGACGCTGAATACGCTGTCATCGAACGACTGCGGATCCCCTTCGATCAGGTAGAGATCTTCCGGACAATCTTCCAGTCCGGCAAGCTGTTCAGAAATCAGCGACAGATCAGGGACCACAATCGCGTTGCGGGATGGACCGTACAGCGCGGAGAAGTACGGGGCATCGTCAAGGCCAACGTCGTCATAAATCTCGGACAGCAGCACGCCGCCAAAACGCTCGGCTAGCGCATTCAGGCGCGGATCTTCTGACCCGCCCGGCTGGCTTAGGCGCTCAATTTCTTCATCGACGTCGCGCTTGCGGGCGCCCACTTCGTCACGCTCAACAATGGCTTCGCGCTCGCGCTCCAGCAGCTGCTGCAGGTATTCGGTCACTTCCTGGCCGGATTCGAACTGCTCGCCGCACTGCTCGCTGAGCTGATTCAGGCTGCTTTGGGCCGCCAGCCAGATCGGCGCTCGCTGCAGGAGCGTCTTCGAACGGGACTGAATCTGCTCCAGCTCCTGACGCAGCGTCATACGCTGTTCGCTGGCGTTTGATACGGTATCGGACAGGGCCGCAATACGCGCTTCCAGCTCCTGATGCAGGGCCTCAAGCTCGTCGAAATCGTAATTTTTTCCCTGACGCTTGCAGAATTCCGCCAGCAGACGCTCGGCTTCCTGCTGCTCGCGCAGGCGCTGCTCCAGCTCGTTCAGACGCATACGCAGCGGCTGAACCTGCGCGGACAGATGGCGCTGGTTCACACCGTCGCGCAGCAGTTCACGGGCAACGTCCCAGGCTTCGTTACGCGCCAGCGGGCCGTTAATTGCGACCACCAGCTGATAAGCCTGCTCAAACTGGCTGTGCGCCGTTTGCGCAACGCTCATTTTCTGTTCGAGGGAGAGCAGTTTCTCGGTGGCTTCCTGCTCTTTGGCCTGGAAGGTATCCAGCCACTCGTCGGCGCTGTCCGGCGTCAGGTCAGGCAGATGGCACAGCTCTTTCGCACGCTGTAATGCCTGCAATGCCTGGGTGTACTGAATCGCTCGCGTCTGCTGCACGTCAAGTGCCTGCTGGTAATCGGCAAGCTGGCTTTTCAGCTCATCCACTTCCAGCTCGGCCGCTTCGGCGCGGGCTTCGTTCTCTTCCTGCATGTCGGCGGCTTCAGCCACCACTTCGTTCTGCTCTTCGAGGCGAATCTGCAGCTCATCGAGATCCGCTTCATAGCGCTCGATTTTTTCCTGCTGACGCAGCGCGGTCTGCACCAGGTTCAGGTGATCGCTGGCGGCCTGGTAATCGGCTTCCAGGTCGCCTTCAGCACCGTTGTGCTCGCCCAGCTCGCGCGCCATTTCGACGTGCTTGTACTGCTCGGCCACCAGCTGTTTACGGGAGGTAAACAGCTCGCGACGGTATTCTAATGCCTGATCGAGATGCACCCGGCGCTCGTTAGCGTGGCGCATGTAATCCGCCGCCACGTAGTTGGTGGCTTCGCTGATCAGGTGTTTAAACAGGTCGCGGTCAGACTGGGTAACGCGAATCGCTTCCAGCGTCATGCGGTTTTCACGCAGCGCCGCTTCCATATCCTGGAAGGCCTTACGCACGCCGCTGTTTTCTGGCAGCAGGTAGTCGCGCAGGGAGCGGGTAATCGCGCTGGAGATACCGCCGTACAGAGACGCTTCGATCAGGCGGTAGTATTTGCTACGGTCTGATGCCGTGCGCAGACGACGCGCCACCACGCCCAGATCGAACATCAGCGAGTGGTAGTCGGTAATGGAGTTGAACTGCTTGAACTGCACGCCTTCGATGGCTTCGAGCTTGTCCTTCAGCTCCTGCAGCGTCAGCACGCGCGCCTGACGTTCGTTCAGGGTTTCCGTCAGCAGCGACGTCGGCTGCACGGACGTTGGCAGACCCTGGATCGCAAACGGTTTGATATCCACTTTACGGTCGCGGCCGGCGACCTGCTGCAGGCGCACGCCCACCACCACGCGCTGATGACGGGAGTTAATGACGTCCAGAACCGAATAACAGACGCCGGCCTTCAGCTTACCGTGCAGACCTTTATCGCGGGAGCCGCTTGTTGCCCCTGCTTCGGTGGTGTTACGGAAATGGAGCAGCGTCAGATCGGGGATCAGCGCCGTAACAAAGGCCGCCATGGTGGTGGATTTACCCGCACCGTTACCGCCGGAGAGCGTCGTGACCAGCTCATCCAGATCGAACGTTCGGGCAAAGAAGCCGTTCCAGTTAATCAGCGTCAGTGAGCGAAATTTACCGCGTTCAATCATTACTCTTCCTCCCCGCTATCCGGCAGATTCTCTTCATGCTCGTCATTGAGCTGCAAATGGTTTTCCACCGGCATCGCTTCACCGTCGCGGATCATGCGAAGCTGCGCTTCACGCGCGTCATCGCCCGCACGCACGTCGGCGCCGAAGCGGAAGACAGATTCCGTGATGCGGAATTTGCTGCTGTCGTGGCCCATAAACCAGACCATCCCCAGACGACGCAGACGGTTCAGGGAAGAGCGAACCTTTTCCTGTAATTTCTGACGGTCAAGATCTGACCCCGTAGAGCGGTTGTTCACCAGCTTGAGCAGCTTGCTCTCATCAGCCAGCGTCAACAGCTCGTCGTAAAGTTCCTGCTGGGTGAAGATCCCTTCATTCGCCAGACGTTCCGGGCTGAGGTAGAGGTAGCAAAGAATTTTGCCGACCATCATATCCAGCTCGGAGAGCACGGAACGCGGAATCAGCGTCGTGGAGCGCGGGCGCAGGTAGAAAAACCCTTCCGGCGCGCGGATAAGCTCCACGTTGTAGCGCGCGTAAAACTCTTCCAGGTACTCCTGAAAGTCCATCAAAAAGGCGTGATTATCCAGCTCGTCTAAGCCAATGTGACGACCGGCACGCAGCTGGCTGTCCAGCGCCGGAAATAACGGATTCGCCAGCGCCTGTGCCAGCTTAACCGGCATCACTTGTTCAATATTTGTCAATGACATGCGCCTGTACCTTGGCTCCGTAATCGTTAATTGGCTGCCACTTCGGCGGCAGTCCGGTGAAATCTGCTTGCGCGACGCCCAGGCGCACCGCCTGGTCTACCACAATGCGGGCAATGTCGAAGTGGCGCGCGCGTGGATATTGCGCCAGATAGTCGCGCACCACGAGACCAAGATCCAGCGGCACTTGTCTGGTTTTGTAGACAGCAAGCTGTTCTTCGATCATCGCCGCAAGCTGCTCGCGAATTTCGTTAAATTCTTCGTATTCCAGATCCGGCGGCAGTTCACCGGTCACCTCTTCATCGCGCAGCGCCATCTCTTCGTCGCGCATATCCAGCAGACGATCGGCACTGGCGTAGGTCAGCGCCCACGGCGCATCGAAATAGGTCTGCACCGACTGACGCAGACGCTGAGCAAAGACGCGGTTTTTATCCATATCAATCGCGGTACGGATAAATTTATGCACGTGTCGGTCGTAGCCGATCCACAGGTCGATCGACTGCTGGCCCCAGCTGATAATGCGGTCGAGTTTGCTCTGCAGATCGAATACCAGACGGTCGATAAAATGCAGATCGTCATGCGCCAGCGTCGCGTCCTGGATGCGCAGCAGGTTAGCCTGCAGCTTGTCCCCTGCGGCTTCCAGCGTATCCTGGAGCTCGCGCAGCGTGCCGGAGGTTTCTGACAGCAGAAGTTCACAGCTGGAGATGGCCGCTCGCCAGTCTTTATTCAGCAGCTGCGCGATATCGTCTTTCACCTGCTGCTGCTGTTCGTCCATCAGGCGCTGGGTGAGATCAATACTGTCGAAAATCTCTGCCACCGAATATTTCAGCGGCGCGTAGACGTTACGGTGCCAGTGGAATTCGTCACCGTTTTCATCCGCCGCGTCGGCGGCGCGCTTAAGCTCACCCGCCACGATCGAGAGCTGCATGGAAAGGCGCAGCGTGGAAAATTCACGCTGGCGGATGTAGTAATCGGTGATGCCGATGCCCAGCGGCGTCAGGCGATAGATGGCGTTTCCTTCCGCCTGCTCGCTGGTAAAGCGGTTCAGCAGACGTTGACGCACCATATCGTTGATCGCGTTGTTGGCACGCACGCTAATGGTTTCGCTGGTTTGCTCAAACGCATCACTGACATGGCGGAACGCATCCACCAGTTCACCCTCGCTCATTTCACCGTCCAGCCGTTCGCCGTTAAGCGTGGCAACCGCCAGCAGGAAAGAGAGTCTGTCTACCGGCAGCGAGATGGAGAAATCGTTTTTCCTGGCCCAGGCAACCAGTTCGGGGACTGTCTGGGAAAATTCACTCATAGGTTATCCTTGCATCTGCGGCTTGTGCGCGGTGACGTGAATATAGCGGCCAAGGCTGATAAAAGGCTCCTGACGGCAATACCGCGTTTCTAATTCTGTTAAGGTGTCAAAACAGTCACGCTGTTTGTGTTTTTCACGCAGATAATCATGAAACACCCTGACGCCCGTCTTCCCGACGATCTGCCAGCCAATCGCTTCCAGCCAGCCATAAACCTGCTGTGGATCGCGCGGATAGTCCGGGGAAAGCGTGCGCTTTTTCTTTTTGGGCATCCCGACCTGAACATAGTCGAAGTTTCCTGCAACCATGTTGTGCATCAGGAAGCCGTTAGCATTGTAGAACATCAGCGACAGCGTGCCGCCCGGGCGTAACATCGACCACAGGGTTTGTAACACGCTTTGCGGATCGGCAACCCACTCCAGCACCGCATGAAACAATATCAGATCAACCTGGGTTTCCAAATGCTGCGCGATGTCCTGAGCGGCGCATTGTATAAAATGCATGTTGTCGCTCACACCTTTCTCTTCAGCAGCACGCGTCGCGCGGGCGACCATTTCAGCAGAAAGATCGCAAAGTGTGACGTGATGACCGCGCTCGGCCATTTTTATCGCCGTCTGCCCTTCACCGCCACCGGCGTCCAGCACGCGCAACGTTTGACCACCAAAGGTGGCCAGAATGGTGTCCAGATCCTGCCAGAGGATCGTCTGACGAAGCTGCCCTTTCGTGGTGCCATAAATGTTGCGCGAAAACTTTTCCGCGATGTCATCAAAATTGCGATCCCGCATTGGGAGAGTTCCACTCGCTAACTGCAAAACCGCTATTTTGTCACACCCGCGCGGAGAATGAACCTCTCTGGTGTAATATCACGGGTAATCACCTGCTATATGGTCAAAAAAGGAACCAAAAAGGATGCTTTTTACCCTTAAGAAATACATTGGAGGGATGATGCTTCCCCTTCCGCTGCTGCTCATCATCATCGCGCTGGGGCTGGCGCTGGTGTGGTTCAGTCGCTTTCAGAAGAGTGGCAAAACGCTTATCACGCTCGGCTGGTTTGTCCTGCTGCTGTTGAGCCTGCAGCCGGTCGCGGATGGTCTGCTACGCCCCATAGAAAACAAGTACCCAACGTGGCAGGGAAATCAGAAAGCGGCTTACATCGTGGTGCTGGGCGGCGGATATACCTGGGATCCTGACTGGGCCCCCAGTTCAAACCTGATCAACAACAGCCTGCCACGGCTAAACGAAGGCATTCGCCTCTGGCTGGCGAATCCGGGATCAAAAATGATCTTCACCGGCGCGGCGGCCAAAACGAACCCGGTGAGTACGGCTGAGGCAGGTGCCAGAGTCGCGGAATCACTCGGCGTGCCGCGCTCCTCAATTATCACTCTGGACAGCCCAAAAGATACCGAAGAAGAGGCTGCCGCAGTGAAGCAGGCGATTGGCGATGTTCCGTTCTTACTGGTGACCTCCGCTTCACACCTGCCGCGCGCGATGATTTTCTTTGAGAAGCAAGGCCTGCACCCGCTTCCCGCACCGGCAAACCAGATGGCCATCGACGCGCCGCTTAACCCGTGGGAACGGGCTATCCCCTCCCCGGCGTGGCTGATGCATAGCGATCGCGTCGGTTATGAGACGCTCGGACGCCTCTGGCAGTGGCTGAAAGGATCGTCAGGCGAGCCAGGGCAGGAGTGATTTGGTTGCCAGATCGAAGTTTGCGCGATTAAAACGTCCGGTATTCACCAGCTGCGCGACTTCGTCCCAGAGCAGATAAAGCCAGCGCCGCCAGAGAAACGCCTCTGCAACGGGCGCGCGTTGAAGGTAGTGCCACAGCAAACCTTCCGCCGCCCCGCTGTCGCTGAGCCTGAACAGCTCGTATTCGCGCGGAGCCCAGAGCATGATCCCCGGCCCCAACATCGCCAGAAGCTGATCGCTGCGGGAGTCTTTGAGCATGCTGCGCAGGGTGAAATTACCGTGGATCAGCACGCAGTTGTCGTTAAAACCGTCGAACAGCGCCGGTAAGCACTCGCGGGTGCGAAACAGAATACGCTTATCCTGCATGGTTAAACCGGTATTGTTGAACTGGTTAAGCGTCCCCCACAGGACCTCAACCCGCTGGCGATACCACAGCGGCCACAGGTTTTCCTGGGTGCTGTCGACCGGCCCGACAAGCCCGCGGCTATCCTGACGGTGCCAGGCCAGCAGCGCCTCGACAATCTGGTCTTTTAACTGCTCCCAGCGTTCCGGCGTGCGCGCGGGCGCTTCAACGGGCACGCCGCGCAAGCGCTCAATCAGCAGCACGTCCGGGCCGGGGTGTTCCTCGTGCGTCATTACGCCATACACCGTCGGCATACGGACGGTTCCCTCCCGCGCCAGCATCGACATTTTCCATGCAAGCTGCCTGGCAACGCCCGGCGAGGTGAAACTTCTGGCCATCAGCGGCATAGGGTTGCCCTGACTGTCATACAACGACCAAAGCGCGGTATCGGCCTTTTCACTCACGCATTCGACCCGGCTTAATTTCTCACCCAGCAGATGGCTAAGTTCGGCACGCAGCTGTTCCATATGAGATTACCCCCATTAAGACTACTGCTTTTATAATGAGCGTCCTGAAGGAAGATGTCACCCGGAAGAGATCAATTAGGGAAAAGAAAGGGGAATTAACGGGGAGAGGACATCCCCCCGTCAGGAGGGATGCAGGCGGTATTAGCGCAGCTCGGCGCGGACGCGCTCAAGATCTTCAGGCGTATCAACGCCCGTTCCAGGCACTTCGCTGGCAACGGCAACGTGAATTTTTTCGCCGTACCAGAGCACGCGAAGCTGCTCCAGCATTTCGATATGCTCCAGCGGACTTGGCGCCCAGGTAACATATCGACGAATAAAACCTGCCCGATAGCCGTAAATCCCAATATGACGCAGGAAGGTATCACCGATGGTCTCTTTAGAGAGAGCAAAGCGATCGCGATCCCAGGGGATCGTGGCGCGGGAGAAATAGAGCGCATAGCCTTCGGCATCCATGACCACCTTCACCGCATTCGGATTGAATGCCTCTTCAGCGTGGTGAATGGGCACCGCGAGCGTCGCCATACCAACCTGACGCTGAGCCAGGTTTTCTGCCACCTGACGGATAATCACCGCCGGGATCATCGGCTCGTCACCCTGCACGTTAACGATGACCGTATCATCACTGAAACCACATTTCTCAACCACTTCCGCCAGACGCTCGGTGCCGGACTGGTGATCGGCGCGGGTCATGCACACCTCACCGCCTGCCGCCTCAACCGCACGGGCGACGTCAGGATGATCGGTAGCAACAATCACGCGATCGGCACCGGATTCACGCGCACGCTCAAGAACATGCACAATCATCGGCTTGCCGTTGATATCCACCAGCGGTTTACCCGGCAGGCGCGTTGAGGCATAACGCGCAGGAATAATGACAACAAAACTCATGGTTTGCTCTCTTCTGCCACCAGGGAACGAGCTTCATTTTCCAGCAGTACCGGAATGCCGTCACGCAGCGGGAAAGCCAGGCTGTCCAGCTTGCAGATCAGCTCCTGTTTGTCCTGGCTGTAGTAGAGTTTGCCGTTGCATACCGGGCAGGCAATAATTTCAAGTAAACGGTGATCCATAGTTCCTCCGTATGGGTAATCGCTAAAGCTTAACACATTCCCTTTTCAGGGAGTGCCTGTTTCCCAGCCACTTCGACAGGTTGTAAACAGTCCGTCGGGTACCCGGCCCAGCGTCACGTCGCGGGCGCCCTGCCAGCGCGCGAATTCGCTAATGGCGAACGTTAACCCTTTTTCCAGGCTCACCGTCACCCTGACGCCCTCTTCCAGATAAAGCGCAATGATTTCAAGCGTGCCGGTCTTGCGGTGCATTTTGGCGTCCATGCGCCCGACCAGTTGCCCCTTATGCAGCAGCGGGAGAACAAAGTAACCATACTGGCGCTTTGGGGCCGGGGTATAACATTCCAGCCGATAGCTAAAATCGAACAGCTGCTCGGCGCGTTTTCTGTCCCAGACGACCGGGTCGAAAGGCGACAACACCGCACTGTGGGTTGCCTGAAGTTTCCCCTCCTGGGCCTGAGGCAGTAGCGGGAGGAGATCCGCATGCAGCCACATTTCGCCCAGCGTTTCCACCGTGACGGGAATGATGCGCTGTTCGCGTTGCCATATGTCCAGCAGCGGTTTCAGCGCGGGCTGGCGAAGGCGATAATAATCTGCCAGCCATTGCGTGCGAAAAATCCCCAGGCTGCGGGCGCTGTTCTCCAGCATGATGGCCTCGGCCGCCTCCTGGGTAAGCAGGTCACGCTCGTCGTCCCAGTGCGGCATCACGCGATGCGTCAGGTCGTAGACGCGCTGAAAATTACGCCGCTCAATCACCATGACTTTGCCAGAGGTAAACAGCCCTTCGAGATGACGTTTATGCGGCTTCCACTCCCACCAGCCGCTGGTGCCTTTGCGCGGGTGTTCAAAATCGGCGGAGCGTACGGGACCGTTATCCTGAATATGCGCGATTAGCTGCTCAATTTCGGCCGCATGTTCCAGCATCCACGCCTGTCGGTATTTCCAGCCCATCTTTTCCGGGGCAAGCATACGGTGGCGAACCAGGGCAAAATCGCTGCGGGGCAGGAAGCAGGCTTCGTGCGCCCAATACTCCATTAACGCCCCCTTGCTGAGCGCCTCATCCAGCCACTGCGAAGGATAATTTCCGAGGCGGCTAAACAGGACCAGGTAGGGGCTACGGGCCACAATGTTAATGGTGTCGATTTGAAGCAGCGACATGCGCTGGACGGTAGAGAGAATATCGGCAGGCTGCGCGCGGCGGCGGGGCTTTTTAAGCAGCCCCTGCGCGGCAAGGTGTAAATGACGTGCGGCTGAAAGCGAGAGTTGCGGTAAAGACATGCGTTTTCCTGTCAGTCAAAGCGCCACCAGAACCGCGTAAGCCTTTACTGCACCAACGCAATCAGTTCCTGGAGCAAGTGTTCCGGCTGCTCGCCGCTGAGTTCAGCGTCAACCGGCAGATACCACCAGTTATCTTTCGCAAAGGCACGGCATTTCACCGCATCTTTTTCGGTCATGATCAGAGACTGCCCGGGTACGGTCAGGGCGTCTACCTGCCCTTCCACCAGCGCCTGATGGTCGGCCAGCGGAACGCGTTTTTCCAGCCGGGCACCACACTGTTCCAGCGTCGCGAAGAAGCGCGGCGGATGGCCAATCCCCGCCATCGCCACCAGTGAAGGCAGCTCAGCAACCGACCGGCGTTCCCCCGTCACCAGGTTGACCGCAAGACCCGGCTGCAGGTGCATCGGGATTTCACCCGCGCTTGCTTTACCACCGTTAACAATCACCGCATCAACGGACTTAAGACGCGAAGCGCGTTCGCGCATGGGTCCGGCCGGCAGCCACCAGCCGTTACCGAAACGGCGAACGCCGTCGATGACCACAATCTCTTTATCACGCGCCAGGGCGTAATGCTGCAGGCCATCGTCAGTGATAATGATTTGTACCGCGTGTTCGGCAAGCAGTGCCTGAACGGCGTCGCTGCGCACCGGGGAGACCGCAACCGGTGCGCCGGTACGCTGGAAAATCAATACCGGTTCATCACCCGCTTCGGCGGTCGTGGTTTCCGCCGTCAGCAGCAGCGGATAACGCGCCGCTTTACCACCATATCCGCGCGATACCACCCCCGGGCGGATACCGCGTTTTTGCAATTGCTCCACCAGCCAGATCACCACCGGCGTTTTACCGTTGCCGCCCGCCGTAAGATTACCGACAACCACAACCGGAACCGGCGCGCGCCAGGCACGCTTCAGCCCCAGGCGGTATAGCAGACGGATAGTGCCGCTCACCAGGCCATATAGCCAGGAGAGCGGCAAAAGCAGCAGCCACAGCAGAGATTCACCGGACCAGATGCGTGCAATCATTGTTGGCCAAACTGCATCTTATGAAGCTGGGCGTAAACGCCGCGGTGTTCCAGCAAATCGGCATGGCTTCCGCGTTCAACAATGACGCCATCCTCAACCACGACGATTTCATCAGCCTGCTCGATAGTCGACAGACGGTGCGCAATCACCAGCGAGGTACGGTTCTTTTGCAGCTCATCCAGCGCAGACTGAATAGCGCGTTCAGATTCCGTATCCAGCGCAGAGGTCGCTTCGTCGAGAATCAGAATCGGGCTGTCGCGCAGCAGCGCACGCGCAATGGCGATACGCTGACGCTGACCACCGGAGAGCAGTACCCCGTTCTCACCGATTATGGTATCCAGACCGTTATCCATCTTGTTGATAAAGTCCATTGCGTAGGCCATACGCGCGGCGTTCTCAATCTGCTCGCGGCTGTACTCATCCGTGCGCGCATACGCAATGTTGTTAGCCACAGTATCGTTGAACAGGTGCACGTTCTGGGAAACCAGCGCCACCTGGTTACGCAGCGACTGCAGGGTATACTCCCGCAGGTCATGACCGTCTAACAGGATCTCACCTTCGTTAATATCGTAGAAACGGGTCATCAGGCTGGCAATAGTCGATTTACCCGAACCAGAACGGCCCACCAGCGCAACGGTTTTACCCGCCGGAATGGACAGGTTGATATTACGCAGCGCCGGCGTTTCACGTCCAGGATAGGCGAAAGTGACATTGCGGAACTCAACGTCGCCGCGGGCGCGCTCAATCTCGCGTGTACCTTCGTCTTTTTCCTGTTCGGAATCCAGAATGCTGAACAGCGTCTGACAGGCGGCCATCCCGCGCTGGAACTGGGCATTCACGTTAGTCAATGACTTCAGCGGACGCATCAGTGCAATCATAGAGGAGAAGACCACGGTAATGGTACCCGCCGTCAGCGTCTCCATGACGCTCGGGAAGCTTGCCGCATACAGGACGAATGCCAGTGCCAGGGAGGCAATCAGCTGAATAATCGGATCAGAGATGGAAGAGGCCGAGACCATTTTCATCCCCTGAAGACGCATTTTGTTGCTGACTTTATCAAAACGTTTGGTTTCGACGTCCTGACCGCCAAAAATCAGAACTTCTTTATGCCCTTTCAGCATCTGTTCCGCGCTGGTCGTCACCTGCCCCATCGTATTCTGCATCGTCTTACTGATATTGCGGAAGCGTTTTGAGACGACGCGGATGGCAATAGAAACTATCGGCGCCAGAACGATAAGGATGATCGACAGCTGCCAGCTGTAATAGAACATCATCGCGAACAGGCCAATGATTGACGCACCCTCACGCACAACGGTGATCAGCGCGCTTGAGGACGAGGAGGCAACCTGCTCTGAGTCGTAGGTAATACGGGACAGCAGCGTCCCGGTAGACTGCTTGTCAAAGAACGAGACCGGCATGCCCATCATGTGGCTGAACAGGCGACGGCGCATGGTCATCACCACTTTCCCTGATACCCAGGAAATACAGTAGCTTGAGATATAGCTGGTGATGCCGCGTAAGATCATCAGTCCGATAACCACCAGAGGCATCCATAGCAACACTGAGCGATCCGTTTTACCAAAACCGTCGTCCAGTAACGGTTTGAGAAGCGATAGCATAAAAGTATCGCTGGCTGCGTTGAGGATTAACGCTACTCCCGCCACGATCAGGCCTGTTTTAAAGGGCGCAATCATCGGCCAGAGTCGGCGGAAGGTTTGCCACGTGGAGAGATCTTTGTCGTTATGCATTCAAAAAACCAGCATTCGTTGAAATAGCCGCATATTCTACCCGTTATCGACGGGCGCGCCAAACCACTGATGATACCAAACGGGTAAAAATTGCTCTCGCAAGCGCCGGATTTGCCAGTGATGTTGCGAGAATGTCACCGATATTTGTCCAGAATGGGGGGTATCGTGCCAGATGACCCCCTCTTTTCGATAACGTCGGACAACTTTTGCCGACGGGAATCGCCAGGCGTTATACCGGGCCGCTGAATCCAGGGCGAGCTGACCTTCCACCCGCTGCACCAGCGGCAATGAAGACGACGTATTGCTGCCATGATGGGGCACCTGTATGAGCGTGGACGCCAGATAACGCCAGTAATGGCTAAGCATAGCCTGTTCCGCTTGCGCTTCAATGTCCCCTGTTAGCAGCACACTCTGCTCGCCGTCGTCCACCTTTACCACGCAGGAACGGTTGTTTCCCTGAGCCGGATAATTTTCAGGGGGCCAGTGGACGGTGAAGATGAGTCCCTGCCATCGCCATCTCTGCCCGCGAAAACAGGGACGATGTCCCGCCTGGCGCAAGGGGCTTCTTACCCATACGTCAGGCCACGCTTTTTGCAACGATACGAGGCCTCCCGCATGGTCGAGGTGCTCATGACTGAGAATCACGCCTTCAGGCCTCAGGTGATGCCAGCGAAGCCACGGGATAATTAACCGCTGCGCGCTATCCCCGCCCGGCCAGGCGAGACCGGTATCATAGAGAATAGCTTTCCCCTGCCGTTCAATGACCATCGCCAGCCCCTGCCCTACATCCAGCATATGCAGCGTCCAGCTCTCGCTTTTTGCCGTTCGCCAGAGAGGAAATGTCAGTAAGACACTTCCTGCCAGACACACGGCTGGAAGGGTTTTCCAGGCACGAAAGCGCCAGCCAATGATGATAAGCCAGGGCAGTAGCGTCATGTACTGCCAGCGTTGATCGACACTCTGCCAACCGTCAGGCAGGCGCATGAGGAGCCAGAACAACCCCGCAAGTGACCTATCGGCTGCGAACCAGACGACGCTTTCCAGAGCCGCCAGCGGTAACAGGTGAAGGAGCATGCCGAGCAGGATCAGCGGCACGGAGACAAACGTCACCAGGGGAACGGCAAAGAGATTCGCGACCAGGGAGGAGATGCTGAAGCCGTGGAAAATCAGAACCTGTAACGGCATGAGCAGCATCAGCATGCCGAGCTGCAGATAGAGCAGGTTCAGTAGCGGCCGAATACGTCGTGCCCGGTGCCAGTCAGGAAGAGGCAGCCACTGAAACCAGAAAATCAGGGCGGCGACGGCAAATGCGGACAGGGCCAGACTCTGCGAAAGTACGGCTAAGGGATCGCTTATCAGGATCGCCGCGATACAGCATACCCATACCTGCCAGGGAGACCACTGGCGGGCAGCGATCCGCAACATGGCAAGCACAGCAAGCGCGATGACCGTTCGTAGCGCAGGAGGCTGCAGACCGGTAAGCCAAGCGTAGAAAGCGGCAAAGCATAACCCGGCCAGGAGAGGCATTTGCCAGTGGACCCGGTGGCTGGGTAATAAAAACTGGAGTCCACGTGCGAGTAACCAGACGAGGGATGCCGCCAGCGCGATATGCAGACCCGAAATCGCCATCAAATGCAGCGTCCCGGTTTCACGCATCAGGTCTTTTATTTCCCGGGGCACATCCAGACGTTCTCCCATTCCCAGTCCCAGGATAACCGTCCCCCAGCGGTAAGCCGAAAGTCGGTTTTGCAGTGACGTCAGGTATTGTGCCCGCAGGCTGCAGCGTCCATCGACGAGTTCAGCACGGGTGAAGCGCCCGCTTAGCGTTTGATGTCGGGCAAAAGCGCTGCGCTGAGAATCATATCCGCCGTCGTTCAGTTCGCCGTGGGCAGGCCTGAGCCTGAGCGTCATGCTCCAGCGCTGACCGGCACACGCTTTCTGGGGCAGATAATTGCCATACAGCGTTACGCCGGTGGAGGCCCACCAGCGCCTGCCATCTACGCTGAGAATGTTTCCCTGATGCAGCGTTGCGCCATCTGTGGCGGTGAGCTCCACCTCAGCCTGCACAGCACCCGTGGTTAAATGCTGCATCGGCCAGACGCTCTCCTGCGCGGCAAGCATACCCCATGCACAAAATAACAACGCGATCCCGACATACTTCAGTCGTACGCTGTGCGTTGCGGCCAGCGCTATCCCGCCAACAATCATTAGCCAAACGGTATGACGTGATGGCAGTTCAGGTAACCAGAGTAACGGGGCTATTGCCAGAATGACGCAGACGCTAAGAGCGGGAATTCCCATTGCTACCTCCCTGTTTCAGGGGGGCAGTATGCAAGCAGGCAGAGCGAGTTGTCAGGTGAGAAGTATGTGTTTTACAGCGCGCGCTGTGCTGTTTTTATCGGTTTGCAGAAAATGAAACGAAAAATGCGGGGCACCTTCAGAATGAAAGCGACAGAGGCAAAAAAAGCACCCGCAGGTGCTTTCTTTCGAACCCAGTTTAACCGGCTGGCTAAACTCAGTTGCCGTAAATATTGGCGCGATCGCGCAGTTCTTTACCCGGCTTAAAGTGTGGAACGTACTTACCTTCCAGCTCGACTTTATCGCCAGTTTTCGGGTTACGCCCGGTACGTGGAGCACGATAGTGCAGAGAAAAACTACCGAAACCGCGGATTTCAATGCGCTCGCCCTGGGCAAGAGTGGTGGCCATATGCTCCAGCATCTCTTTTACGGCATCTTCCACTGCCTTGGCAGGGATATGCGGTTGCTGACTGGCAAGTCTTTCAATCAATTCTGACTTGGTCATGATTCCTCCGGTTCCTTTCAAACCAATTAGCTGAACAGCTCATTAAACAAGGGCGGCCGTAGCCGCCCTTTGTTATTGATTACAGGACGAATCCTGCAATCTGTCAAGTTTGCTCCTCATCCTTCGCGCTGTAAATGCGTTACAGCGCAAATGATGCTGAGAACCTGATATTACTCGCCTTTAGCTGCTTTGAAAGCTTCAGCCATTGCGTTGTTAGAGAAGTTTGCATCTTCCTGTTTGTTAACAGTTGCGATTGCATCTTTCTCATCAGCTTCGTCTTTAGCACGAACAGACAGGCTGATTGCACGGTTCTTACGGTCAACACCGGTGAACTTAGCTTCAACGTCGTCGCCTACGTTCAGAACCAGAGTGGCATCTTCAACGCGGTCACGTGAAGCTTCAGAAGCGCGCAGGTAACCTTCAACGCCGTCAGCCAGTTCTACGGTTGCGCCTTTAGCGTCAACTGCAGTCACTTTACCGTTTACGATTGCGCCTTTCTTGTTCAGTGCAACCCAGTTGTTGAACGGATCTTCTGCGAGCTGTTTAACGCCCAGGGAGATACGCTCACGCTCTGCGTCAACCTGCAGAACAACTGCAGCGATTTCGTCGCCTTTTTTGTATTCACGAACTGCTTCTTCGCCTGCAACGTTCCAGGAGATGTCAGACAGGTGAACCAGGCCATCGATGCCGCCGTCCAGGCCGATGAAGATACCGAAGTCAGTGATAGACTTGATTTTACCTTCAACACGGTCGCCCTTGTTGTGGGTTTCCGCGAACTGCTGCCATGGGTTGTTTTTGCACTGTTTCAGGCCCAGGGAGATACGACGACGTTCTTCGTCGATATCCAGAACCATCACTTCCACTACATCACCAACGTTAACAACTTTGGATGGGTGGATGTTTTTGTTGGTCCAGTCCATTTCGGAAACGTGCACCAGACCTTCAACGCCTTCTTCGATTTCAACGAAGCAGCCGTAGTCAGTCAGGTTGGTTACGCGACCAGTCAGTTTAGTACCTTCTGGGTAACGCTTAGCGATAGCTACCCATGGATCTTCGCCCAGCTGTTTCAGGCCGAGGGATACACGAGTACGCTCGCGGTCGAACTTCAGCACTTTAACAGTGATTTCGTCGCCCACGTTCACGATTTCGCTTGGGTGCTTAACGCGTTTCCACGCCATGTCGGTGATGTGCAGCAGGCCATCAACGCCGCCCAGGTCAACGAATGCGCCGTAGTCAGTGAGGTTCTTAACGATACCTTTGACTTCCATGCCTTCCTGGAGGTTTTCCAGCAGCTGATCGCGTTCTGCGCTGTTTTCGGATTCGATAACGGCACGACGGGATACAACAACGTTGTTACGCTTCTGGTCCAGCTTGATTACTTTGAACTCAAGCTCTTTGCCTTCCAGGTGCAGAGTGTCACGAACTGGACGAACGTCTACCAGAGAACCTGGCAGGAACGCACGAATACCATTCAGCTCAACAGTGAAGCCACCTTTAACTTTGCCGTTGATAACACCGACCACAGTTTCAGCTTCTTCGTAAGCTTTTTCCAGCGTGATCCATGCTTCGTGACGTTTAGCTTTCTCACGAGAAAGCAGGGTTTCACCGAAGCCGTCTTCTACTGCGTCCAGAGCAACGTCAACTTCGTCACCTACCTGGATTTCCAGCTCGCCCTGGGCGTTTTTGAACTGCTCTGCCGGAATGGCGGACTCAGATTTCAGACCGGCGTCAACCAGTACTACGTCTTTGTCGATAGCAACAACAACACCGCGAACGATGGAACCCGGGCGGGTTTCGATTGTTTTTAAGGATTCTTCAAACAGTTGAGCAAAAGATTCAGTCATGTTTAATCTTCAGGTTAATATTAACGTCCACCTGGCTCCGTGCCGGATGGGGTTGTTTCACATACCCGCCGTCAATCCATTGCAGCGGGGGTACTACTAAATCGGTCGCGATTAGGCGAGTGCCAGTTTTTGGCGCGCATATTGTAGCGCTTTTTCAATCACTTGCTCAATAGTTAAACTGGTTGAATCCAGAACTAATGCATCTTCTGCAGGAACAAGTGGGGCGACGGCGCGGTTACGATCGCGGTCATCGCGCTCTTTTATCTCGGATAAAAGGCGATCAAAGTTAACACTAAACCCCTTTTCCTGCAACTGAAGCATGCGGCGTTGAGCACGTTCTTCCGAAGAGGCGTCAAGGAAAATTTTCACAGGCGCATCAGGGAATACCACGGTTCCCATATCGCGTCCGTCAGCGATCAGACCTGGGGCTTCACGGAACGCGCGCTGACGACGCAGCAGCGCCTCACGAACGCGCGGGAAGGCCGCAACCTGGGAGGCCGCATTCGCCACTTCCTGCGTACGGATTTCGCCGCTCACGTCTTCCCCTTCAAGGATGACTTCCAGGTTGCCATCAGTCGACACGAAACGCACATCCAGATGCGCAGCCAGCGGAACCAGCGCCTCCTCAGACGCGACATCCACGTGATGATGCAGCGCGGCCAGCGCCAGCACGCGATAGATTGCTCCCGAATCTAAAAGATGCCATTGCAATGCTTCCGCCATCGCTTTGCACAGAGTACCTTTCCCTGCGCCACTCGGCCCATCAATGGTGATTACCGGGGCAACTGCCGTCATCTTTTTCTCCTTAAATAAGGCATACCGTTTACATGAACGCCGCGCATTATACGCGCCAACGTGCGCAACTGTTACCTTTGCGTGCAAATTACGGAATGATTGAAGCAGAGTGTAGAAGAAATGAGCGGAGGTGTTCGTAATGAAGCGTAAGCAAATGCCGCATCGGACGATGCGGCAAGGCGTTATCAGGCCAGCGTGCTAATGCGTGCCAGCTGTTCGAAGTAGTCCGGGAAGGTTTTCGCGGTACATTTCGGATCAAGAATGGTGACAGGCGTGTCTGACAGCGCCACCAGCGAGAAGCACATCGCCATACGGTGATCGTTGTAGGTTCCGATTTCCGCAAACTGCAGTTTTGCCGAAGGGGTCACGCGAATGTAGTCTTCGCCCTCTTCCACCTCGGCGCCGACTTTTCGCAGCTCTGTCGCCATTGCGAACAGGCGGTCCGTCTCTTTTACGCGCCAGTTGTAGATATTACGCAGCGTGGTCGTGCCTTTGGCAAACAGCGCCGCCGTGGCAATGGTCATCGCCGCATCCGGGATATGGTTCATGTCCATGTCGATGGCGTTCAGCTCGCCGTGGGTACAGGAGATGAAGTCATCGCCCCAGGTGACAGTAGCGCCCATTTTTTCCAGCACGTCCGCAAAACGGATGTCGCCCTGCACGCTGTTACGGCCAATACCGGTCACTTTTACCGTGCCGCCTTTAATCGCCCCCGCGGCCAGGAAGTAGGACGCGGATGACGCATCCCCTTCAACCAGGTAGTTGCCCGGAGACTGGTACTGCTGCGCCCCGCGCACCACGAAGCGCTGATAAGACTGGTTTTCCACCTCAACGCCGAAGGTTTTCATCAGGTGCAGGGTGATATCAATGTACGGTTTGGAGACCAGCTCACCTTTAATCGTGATAACCGTATCCTGCGGTGCCAGCGGCGCGGTCATCAGCAGTGCCGTCAGGAACTGGCTGGAAACGCTGCCGTCAACCTCGACGTGACCGCCGGTAAAACCGCCGCGCAGACGCAGTGGCGGATAGTTTTCCTGCTCCAGATACTCAATCTGCGCGCCGCCCTGACGCAGGGCATCCACCAGATGACCAATTGGACGCTCTTTCATGCGCGGCTCGCCGGTCAGCACGATGTTGTTGTTCCCCAGGCACAGAGCCGCCGCCAGCGGGCGCATCGCGGTACCCGCGTTGCCCAGAAACAGTTCAAGCTCTTCGCCCGAACGCAGCGCGCCGCCGTTGCCGGTCACTTCGCAGCGGGTACGATCGTCGGAGAGAGTGTAATGAACGCCCAACGCTTTCAGCGCATTGAGCATATGGCGCACGTCATCGCTGTCCAGCAGGTTTGTGAGGACGGTGGTGCCGTTTGCCAGAGCTGCCAGCAGCAGAGCGCGGTTCGAGACACTTTTTGAACCAGGCAGATTAATGGTGCCATCTACCCGCGCGATAGGTTGTAACGTCAGGGATTCCATGAAAACTAAACTCTCAACTCAACATAATAAAAACCCCGCAGGGACGCTGCGGGGGTGAAAAACAGCAAATTAACCGTGACGACGTTCGAAGTCGATCATGAAATCCGTCAGGGCTTTAACGCCTTCCAGCGGCATCGCGTTATAGATGGAGGCACGCATGCCGCCAACGACACGGTGACCTTTGAGCGCATGCAGACCTGCCGCGAAGGACTCTTCCAGGAACACTTTGTCCAGGCTGCTGTCCGCCAGCTGGAACGGTACGTTCATGCGGGAACGGTTAGCGTTCGCCACATCGTTGCGGTAGAAATCGCTCTTGTCGATCGCGCCATACAGCAGTTCGGCTTTCTGCTGATTCACCTTGTCCATCTGCGCCACGCCGCCGTTTTGCTTCAGCCATTTGAAGACCAGGCCGGAGAGATACCAGGCAAACGTTGGTGGGGTGTTGAACATAGAGTCGTTATCGTTCAGCACGGTGTAATCGAGAATCGACGGGCAGGATTTATGCGCTTTACCCAGCAGGTCTTCACGCACGACGACGATAGTCAAACCGGCCGGACCGATATTTTTCTGCGCGCCCGCATAGATAACGCCGTAGCGGCTGACATCAATTGGCGCAGACAGAATGGTGGAGGAAAAGTCGGCGGCAACCACGACATCGCTGCCGAAGTTTGGCGTCTCGTCGATGGCAATCCCGTCAATGGTTTCGTTCGGGCAGTAGTGCAGATACGCTGCGTTATCAGAAAGCTGCCACTCGCTCATTGGCTTCACGGCGCGCAGACCGTCAACGGTCACTTTGGCGTCGATAACATTCGGCGTGCAGTATTTATGCGCTTCTTTAACGGCGCTTGCCGCCCAGTAACCCGCGTCAACGTAGTCAGCCGTCGTTTTGTCACCGAGGATATTCAGCGGAATGCCCGCAAACTGGCCGCGTCCACCGCCGTGACAGAACAATACTTTGTAGTTCGAGGGAATATTCAGCAGATCGCGAAAATCCTTTTCTGCCTCTTCCGCCACCTGAATAAACTCTTTACCACGGTGGCTGATTTCCATCACCGACGTACCGAGACCGTTCCAGTCACAAAGTTCCTGTTGAGCCTGTTTAAGCACGTCTGCCGGTAACATTGCCGGACCTGAACTGAAATTAAAGACTTGAGCCATTTCCCCTCACCACGCTAAAAGCCATAAGTTATAACTGTGGATATCGGTTTTATCATTCAGTGACACGCGCCGCAATGTCTAAAACTTATGACCCGTGAAATGTGCCCCGCGTCACACAAAACAATCTTCCGCCTCGCTAAGACAAAACCGACAAAATGGCTGTCAGGTGATGCGTTTGGCCCGGCTAACCTTCGTCCATTCCGGATTTGCACAGCGGGGGCATAATTGGCGATCCCCCGGCTGCATCGCGACTACATGGCTACATCTTACGCAAGCATACTCGCCCGATTCCGGTACCGTTCTGAAACGCTCAATGAGCATATCCGGCAGGATACACAGTCCCGGCTTCACCTCGTCGTCAGAATAGTAATAGACGCTGATCTGCCCGTTGGTTTCCATGATCGCCAGACGCACCTGCCCGAGCTGTTCAACGCTGTTCAGGCGTAGCTCCATAAAGAACTCAAACTCGGTCATATTGGCGCTTTGTACATTTTCCCAGGCCAGCTGTCCGTCCTCGACGATAACGACCGGCTTGCCTTCAAGCAGATCTTCCAGCTTTTCGCTTTTCGACATCAGCCACATGACAAGACGGTAAAGTAGCGCCAGTGAGACAAAAACGATAAACACCGGCACCATCGGCACGTCGTCATAAAAGGCGACGTCCCCCGCCGCTGAGCCCAGCGTCAGGATGATCAACACCTCAAAGAGGGACATCTGCCGCACGCCGCGACGGCCGGTGATTTTAAGAAACAGGAAGACAAGTACGAAGGTATACAGGCTGCGCAGCGCCACTTCGCCCAGAAATTCAGGAGGAACTTTATCAAACGCCATCCGCTGGAGATCAAATGCTTTCATTTTTCTATGCCTTAACAGTCAGTTACTGCCACTAAGCATAGCCCAGCCTTTTATTTTCGCCGAAGATAGCACCCGCAACGCAAAACCCGTATCATTGCGCGCTTTACGTACGATAAAAGTGAACGCCATGACTCAAACGTTTATCCCCGGCAAAGACGCCGCTCTGGAAGATTCCATCGCTCGCTTCCAGCAGAAACTGACCGACCTGGGTTTTAACATCGAAGAAGCCTCCTGGCTCAATCCGGTGCCTCATGTCTGGTCCGTGCATATTCGCGATAAAGACTGTGCCCTGTGCTTTACCAACGGTAAAGGCGCGACAAAAAAAGCGGCACTGGCCTCTGCGCTGGGTGAGTATTTTGAGCGTCTGTCCACCAACTATTTCTTCGCTGACTTCTGGCTGGGCGAGACCATCGCTAACGGTCCGTTCGTTCACTATCCAAATGAAAAATGGTTCCCGCTGACCGAAGATGACGAACTGCCGGAAGGTATTCTCGACGCGCGCCTGCGTGCCTTCTACGATCCAGACAGCGAACTGACCGCCAGCATGCTGATCGATCTGCAGTCCGGTAACGAGGATCGCGGTATCTGCGCCCTGCCGTTTACCCGTCAGTCAGACGAGCAGACCGTTTATATCCCGATGAACATCGTCGGCAACCTGTATGTGTCCAACGGTATGTCCGCCGGTAACACCCGCAATGAAGCGCGCGTGCAGGGTCTGTCTGAAGTCTTTGAGCGTCACATCAAAAACCGCATCATCGCCGAATCCATCAGCCTGCCTGAAATTCCGGCCGACGTGCTGGCGCGCTACCCGGGCGTAGTGGAGTCCATCGCTAAGCTCGAAGCCGAAGGTTTCCCAATCTTTGCCTATGACGGCTCGCTGGGCGGTAAGTACCCGGTTATCTGCGTCGTGCTGTTTAACCCGGCCAACGGCACCTGCTTCGCCTCCTTCGGCGCGCACCCTGACTTCGGCGTGGCGCTGGAGCGTACCGTTACCGAGCTGCTGCAGGGCCGTAGCCTGAAAGATCTCGACGTCTTCACCCCGCCAACGTTTGACGACGAAGAAGTGGCCGAGCATACCAACCTTGAAACCCACTTCATCGACTCCAGCGGTTTAATTTCCTGGGATATGTTCAAGCAGGACGCCGACTATCCGTTCGTGGACTGGAGCTTTGCCGGTACCACGGAAGAAGAGTTCGCCACGCTGATGGCGATCTTCAACGCGGAAGATCAGGAAGTTTATATTGCCGACTACGAACACCTTGGCGTCTACGCGTGCCGCATTATTGTTCCAGGCATGTCCGACATCTACCCGGCTGAAGATCTGTGGCTGGCGAATAACAGCATGGGCGCGCACCTGCGCGAAACGCTGCTGGCTCTGCCGGGCAGCGAATGGGAGAAAGAAGATTATCTGAACCTGATCGCCCAGCTGGACGAAGAAGGCCACGATGACTTCACCCGCGTACGCGAACTGCTGGGTCTGGCGACCGGTAAAGACAACGGCTGGTATACCCTGCGTATCGGTGAGCTGAAAGCGATGCTGGCCCTGGCGGGTGGCGATTTGGATCAGGCTCTGGCCTGGACCGAGTGGACCATGGAATTCAACCAGTCTGTCTTCTCTGCCGAGCGCACCAATTATTACCGCTGCCTGCAAACCCTGTTGCTGCTGGCACAGGAAGACGATCGCGAGCCGCTGCAATACCTGAACGCTTTCGTGCGTATGTACGGTGCTGAGGCCGTAGAAGCAGCCAGCGCGGCCCTGAGCGGCGAAGCGCCGTTCTATGGCCTGCAGGCTGTTGATAGCGATCTGAAAGCCTTCCCGGCGCACCAGTCGCTGCTGAAGGCCTATGAAAAGCTGCTGAAAGCAAAAGCCGCTTACTGGTCAAAATAAGCGCACATAACATTACCAGCAGTAGGCGTATTCAATCGTCTGGGCTATATTACGGGGCAATTTCATTGCCCCGTTTTTTATTTTCTTCGGCAATGACTGTTGATTGTAATAATAAAGTTAAACCTGGGTAAATATAATAATATTTACCTGGGCTTTACTGTTACTTTTTATGGTAAATACTCCATACTAATTAACTGTCTCAGAGGTGGCTGAACGAAAAAATTCAACTCTTTTCATAACTTTTAAAATTTATTTTTATACGGATAATCAAATACTTACTCCGCATTTGTCGTAAAACCATACACACTGCGGGCCTATAAGCCAGGCGAGATATGATCTATATCAATTTCTCTTCTATAATGCTTTGTTAGTATCTCGTCGCCGACTTAATAAAGAGAGAGTTAGTGTGAAAGCTGACAACCCTTTTGATCTTTTACTCCCTGCTGCGATGGCCAAAGTTGCCGAAGAAGCAGGTGTCTATAAAGC
Source organism: Enterobacter sp. 120016 (assembly GCF_018383635.1). Lineage (NCBI taxonomy): Bacteria > Pseudomonadati > Pseudomonadota > Gammaproteobacteria > Enterobacterales > Enterobacteriaceae > Enterobacter > Enterobacter sp. 120016. The sequence continues at coordinate 261,828 of NZ_JAHAWC010000003.1, forward strand.
AACGAAACACCCGATGAAGACGTTCTATCTGGCGATCACGGCTGGTGTGTTCATCTCTATCGCTTTCGTCTTCTACATCACCGCCACCACCGGTACTGCCGGAATGCCTTTCGGCATGGCCAAACTGATTGGCGGCATTTGCTTCTCACTGGGTCTGATTCTCTGCGTCATCTGCGGCGCCGACCTCTTCACCTCAACGGTGCTGATTGTCGTGGCAAAGGCCAGCGGAAGAATTACCTGGGGTCAGCTGGCACGTAACTGGCTTAACGTCTACGTGGGAAACCTGGTTGGCTGTCTGCTCTTTGTTTTGTTGATGTGGCTTTCTGGCGAGTACATGACCGCCAACGGTGGCTGGGGCCTTAACGTCCTGCAAACCGCCGACCACAAAATGCACCACACATTTATCGAAGCCGTTGCTCTCGGCATCCTCGCTAACCTGATGGTCTGCCTGGCTGTATGGATGAGCTACTCGGGTCGTAGCCTGATGGACAAAGCCTTAATTATGGTTCTGCCGGTTGCGATGTTTGTTGCCAGCGGCTTTGAGCACAGTATCGCGAATATGTTCATGATCCCAATGGGCATAGTCATCCGCGACTTTGCGAGCCCGGAGTTCTGGACCGCAGTTGGTTCATCCCCGGAAAGTTTCTCTCACCTGACTATTATGAATTTCATTACTGATAACCTGATCCCTGTCACTATCGGGAACATTATCGGTGGGGGTCTGTTAGTTGGGTTGACATACTGGGTCATTTACCTGCGTGGCGACGATCATCATTGATGGTTTTCTCAGGCAGTAAATAAAAAATCCACTTAAGAAGGTAGGTGTTACATGTCCGAGCTTAATGAAAAGTTAGCCACAGCCTGGGAAGGTTTTGCGAAAGGTGACTGGCAGAATGAAGTAAACGTACGTGACTTCATTCAGAAAAACTATACCCCGTATGAAGGTGACGAATCCTTCCTGGCTGGCGCAACTGACGCGACCACCAAGCTGTGGGACAGCGTAATGGAAGGCGTTAAACTGGAAAACCGCACTCACGCGCCAGTTGATTTTGACACCTCCGTTGCTTCCACCATCACTTCTCACGATGCTGGCTACATCAACAAAGCCCTTGAGAAAATCGTTGGTCTGCAGACTGAAGCACCACTGAAACGCGCAATCATCCCGTTCGGTGGTATTAAAATGGTTGAAGGTTCCTGCAAAGCGTATAACCGCGAGCTGGACCCAATGCTGAAAAAAATCTTCACCGAATACCGTAAAACCCACAACCAGGGCGTATTCGATGTTTACACCAAAGACATTCTGAACTGCCGTAAATCTGGCGTTCTGACTGGTCTGCCAGATGCATATGGCCGTGGCCGTATCATCGGTGACTACCGTCGCGTTGCGCTGTACGGTATCGACTTCCTGCTGAAAGACAAATACGCACAGTTCGTTTCCCTGCAGTCTGACCTGGAAAACGGCGTAAACCTGGAAGCGACTATCCGTCTGCGTGAAGAAATCGCTGAACAGCACCGCGCGCTGGGTCAGATCAAAGAGATGGCTGCTAAATATGGCTGCGATATCTCTGGTCCTGCGACCAACGCTCAGGAAGCTATCCAGTGGACCTACTTCGGCTACCTGGCCGCTGTTAAGTCTCAGAATGGTGCAGCAATGTCCTTCGGTCGCGTATCCACCTTCCTGGATGCGTACATCGAACGCGACATCAAAGCAGGCAAAATCACCGAGCAAGACGCTCAGGAAATGATTGACCACCTGGTCATGAAACTGCGTATGGTTCGCTTCCTGCGTACCCCTGAATACGATGAGCTGTTCTCTGGTGACCCAATCTGGGCAACAGAATCCATCGGTGGTATGGGCGTTGACGGCCGTACTCTGGTAACCAAAAACAGCTTCCGCTTCCTGAATACCCTGTACACCATGGGGCCTTCTCCGGAGCCGAACATCACCGTTCTGTGGTCTGAAAAACTGCCTCTGAACTTCAAGAAATTCGCCGCTAAAGTGTCTATCGATACCTCTTCTCTGCAGTACGAGAACGATGACCTGATGCGTCCGGACTTCAACAACGACGATTACGCTATCGCTTGCTGCGTAAGCCCAATGGTTGTTGGTAAACAAATGCAGTTCTTCGGTGCGCGTGCAAACCTGGCGAAAACCATGCTGTACGCAATCAACGGCGGCGTTGATGAAAAACTGAAAATGCAGGTTGGTCCTAAGTCTGAGCCGATCAAAGGCGACGTTCTGAACTTCGACGAAGTGATGGAGCGTATGGATCACTTCATGGACTGGCTGGCTAAACAGTACGTCACTGCGCTGAACGTTATCCACTACATGCACGACAAGTACAGCTACGAAGCTTCTCTGATGGCGCTGCACGACCGTGACGTTGTCCGCACCATGGCGTGTGGTATCGCTGGTCTGTCCGTTGCTGCTGACTCCCTGTCTGCAATCAAATATGCGAAAGTTAAACCAATTCGTGACGAAGACGGCCTGGCTGTAGACTTCGAAATCGAAGGCGAATACCCGCAGTTTGGTAACAACGACTCTCGCGTTGATGACATGGCGGTTGACCTGGTAGAACGTTTCATGAAGAAAATTCAGAAACTGACGACTTACCGTAACGCTATCCCGACTCAGTCTGTTCTGACCATCACCTCTAACGTTGTGTATGGTAAGAAAACCGGTAACACCCCAGACGGTCGTCGTGCTGGCGCGCCATTCGGCCCAGGTGCTAACCCAATGCACGGTCGTGACCAGAAAGGTGCAGTTGCCTCTCTGACCTCCGTTGCTAAACTGCCGTTTGCCTACGCGAAAGATGGTATCTCTTATACCTTCTCTATCGTGCCAAACGCGCTGGGTAAAGACGACGAAGTGCGTAAAACTAACCTCGCGGGTCTGATGGATGGTTACTTCCACCACGAAGCGTCCATCGAAGGTGGTCAGCACCTGAACGTGAACGTCATGAACCGTGAAATGCTGCTCGACGCGATGGAACACCCTGAGAAATATCCTCAGCTGACCATCCGCGTATCTGGCTACGCAGTACGTTTTAACTCCCTGACTAAAGAACAGCAGCAGGACGTTATCACCCGTACTTTCACTCAGTCCATTTAACTGGAATTGACTGAAATCACGCGTTAAAAAGCGTACAATAAAGGCTCCACGTCAGTGGGGCCTTTTTAGCACCCTCTCCACCTCAGTCTCTTTTGTCCGCTATCTATACTTAATGGATAACAGCCAAAACAGACTTAACACAGCCGGTTTTGAGCTGTGCATACACAGGCCCCGGACGGGCCGATGCTGGAGATATCACCGCAATGTCAATTATTGGTCGCATTCACTCCTTTGAATCCTGTGGCACCGTCGATGGCCCGGGCATCCGCTTTATCACCTTTTTCCAGGGCTGCCTGATGCGCTGCCTGTACTGCCATAACCGTGACACCTGGGATACGCACGGCGGTAAAGAAGTGACCGTTGAAGAATTGATGAAAGAGGTGGTGACCTACCGCCACTTTATGAACGCGTCCGGCGGCGGCGTCACCGCATCCGGCGGTGAAGCCATTCTGCAGGCTGAATTTGTCCGCGACTGGTTCCGTGCCTGCCGCAAAGAAGGCATTCATACCTGTCTCGACACCAACGGCTTTGTACGCCGCTACGATCCGGTTATCGACGAGCTGCTCGAAGTGACCGATCTGGTGATGCTCGATATCAAACAGATGAACGATGAGATCCACCAGAACCTCGTTGGCGTCTCAAACCACCGCACGCTGGAATTTGCTAAATACATTGCCGATAAAGGCATTAAAACCTGGATCCGCTACGTGGTTGTGCCTGGCTGGTCAGATGACGATGACTCCGCGCACCGCCTCGGGGAATTTACCCGCGACATGGGCAACGTCGAGAAAATCGAGCTTCTGCCCTATCACGAGCTGGGTAAACATAAATGGGTGGCAATGGGCGAAGAGTACAAACTCGATGGCGTGAAGCCGCCGAAGAAAGAGACGATGGAACGCGTCAAAGGTATTCTTGAACAGTACGGCCACAAGGTGATGTATTAAAGAAAAGGCCCGGTGAGAACCGGGCCTTTTTATATTCTATTTAAAGACGCCGTTAATAACGGACGTCACAATCGCAGTGCTCAGCGCAATTAAGACCAGGTCGTCACCCACTACCCGCCACTCATAGCCTGGATAGGAAGGAAGCTGACCCAGCATAGAGGCCGGCACGGTTTTCTTCGCAATGCCCGGAGGCAACGGCTTACCGCGCGCCAGGTTTTTTGCGATACCCGGAGGCAGAGACTTATAGCCCGTTAGGCCATAATTCAGCGCCAGATGGCGGGCATGATCGAAACTCACGCGAGCGTCGACATCGTTACCGACATCCTTACTGTTTTTAACGCTCTTATCCGATTTCCCAGGGTTATCCTGACCGTTATTTTGCTTATTGCCATGGTTACCAGAATTCCCGTTACCATGACTGCCGCTGTTACCCTGTCCGCCACCGTTTCCGTGACCATTGCCATTCCCGTTTCCAGGATTAGCCATGACCGGAGCCGTTGCAAACGTTAAAGACAACACTACGGCAAGCGCGGTAGTGGAAAAACGACGAATAGACATGATTGATGCCTTATAGTGGTAGGACTCACATGAATTATCGTCTGACGCAATAAACAAACAATAAGTAAAATTCTTAGTTGTGACAGGGACAAAAAAGCCTGTCATCGACAGGCTTTTAATTAATCAGGCATGAGCCACAGGCGTTGGGTGCTCGCCCACTTTGCGCAGCAGCATTAAGAGATAAATAAACGATACGCTGGCGATCATGATAAACAATAGATTATCAGAGTAATTCTGCATCAGCATCGCGGTAAACGTCGGCCCTAATAAACTGCCGATGGTATAGCTCAGTAACAGCGCCTGGTTCATTGCCACCAGCTGGTGATGTTCCACTTTCTCACAGGCCCAGGCCATCGCAACCGGATAGAGCGTAAAGCCGGCGGCCCCGAGAATAAACAGCGCAGGCGCCATAGCGGCGTTGCTGAGCATGGCAAGGCACCCCATGATAACCACGAAGACCTGAACGCGCAGCACCAGCAGACGACCGAAACGGTCCGCCAGTCGACCAATCGGCCACTGCCCGACGATGCCCGCACTCACCATAACCGCCATCCAGAAGCCAATTCCGGAATCGCTGACGCCCTGATGATTCAGATAGAGCGGCATCAGGCCGTAGAGCGAGCCCAGTACAATCCCCGAGATAATGCAGCCGTTAACGCCCAGACGCGCCTGGCGCAGTCTGAGCATTGGCCACACGTGGGTCGCTTCCTGATGCTCGCTGTTCTGGTTCACAATGCGCGTGAAGAGCAGCGGCAGGATTGCGGCCAGCACCATGCCCGTTACCCACGGCAGAACGCTCATCAGGTCGGTTGGCAGCTTGCTGACCATCAGTTGCCCCAGCACGGTGCCGACGTAGTAAACCATCATATAGGCCGCCAGCAGGCGTCCGCGGTTGCGGGAGGTGCCGCTGCACATCAGCGCACTTTCAACCACCACCCAAATCATCGCGCAGCCTACGCCAGCGATAAAGCGCCATGCCATCCAGCTCCAGAAGCCGACCATCAGGCCCAGCCCGGCACACCCGGCGGCGAAAATCAGCGAGGCCAGATAATAGCTGCGATTAAAGCCAAAGCGCTTGATCAGGCTCCCGGTGACCAACGTACCCAGCAGGTTGCCGGTAAAAAAGGACGAGCTGACCATACCCACCTGCCAGGTCGGTAAGTTTTCATGGGCGAGCCACAGCGGGACGAGCGTATTTAACACTGCGATCGCCAGGGTCAACAGAAGCAGGCCACAGAGCAACAGAAGCACTGGGCGGGTATAGGTGGTCATGGATTAAAAACCGTGAGGAAGTTCAGATTTCGTGCGCATCATGCCACTGGCAAAAACAAAGTCAATCCACTGATTTAGCCGCCTCGCACAATATGTTCCCTGTCGATTTAAAAAACTTATCCTGCTAATGCCACGCCTGCTATAGATATTAATTATGTATCTGTTTTTATTTATTAATGGGCGAAATTAAAACAAAACGACAGTCGAAAAATTTCATGATCGAAAAAAGAAAAAGCCGGGCACTCGGGCCCGGCTTGATATAACGAAATACAACGCTAGCTGGCGATAGCCATACCAACGGTCATATGCAACCCGTAGAACACGCCGCGGCCAATCAGTTCGCCTGCCAGTACCAGCACAAAGGCCAGTGACAGCAGCGGCAGCGCGGGCTGATAACCTTTAAGCTGAGGCGCGATCCAGAGTACCAACGCCGCGACCAGCAGAACGATGCGCCAGGCCATCAGAGAACCGTAGTCCGGCACAAGGGCAGAAGCCTGCTGGATAGAGCTGTGAATGGTTGCCAGTTCGGCACCCTGCATCAGGGCGACCACCGCACTCACCACCAGCGCCAGCAGCGAAACAGCGGGCAGCAAACGCATTGCCCACCCGTCTACGCCCGCCACGCGCAGCAGCAGGTAGCCCAGCAGCGGCCCGCCGATAAACATCGTCAGGAAGAAGCTCATCGGCGTCCAGACGCTGTACCAGGTTGGAACGGTATCGATAGTGTTATAGACGCGCACCATCATCCACACGAACACCACGCCCAGCACCATGGTCACGATCAGCCACAGGCTGCGCAGACCCGCAGGCAATTTCTTCATCGCGGCCAGCAGCCAGCCCAGCCCACCGACGGCAAAGAAAATTGCCCCGCTGGCAATCTCGTTACTGAGGGATGAGGCCCCCACGCGGTTCAGAGAGTTAAACGCGCGCATCGGTGAACCCAGGTGCAGCGTGGAGGCGATAAAGCCAATTCCCATCAAAACCCACAGGCCAAACATGCTCAACACCAGACGCTGCTGCTGTTCGGCATTGAGGTTCCCTTTTAACAACGCCAGCGCGAGCACAATGAAACCACCCGCCACGCACTGACCAAAGACCGTGAAGATCATCAGCGGCCATTCATGCCATCCACTTCCCATCTCACACCTCCTTCGGATTTGCCAGGTAGCCGGTGGTGTCACCTGTAGGACGGCTGTTGGCGTTAGGTTTAATCACAATGCTCGGCTTCGTGAAGTGCGCAGACGGCAGCGGCGCAACGGCAGCAAGCTGACCGTGTTTTTTACGCAGCTCTTCAATAGGGCCGAAGTCCAGCGCGCGCAGCGGACAGGACTCAACGCAAATCGGCTTTTTGCCATCCGCCACGCGGGTGTGGCAACCGTCGCATTTGGTCATATGACCTTTGGCGGCGTTGTACTGAGGCGCACCGTACGGGCACGCCATATGGCAGTACCGACAGCCGATGCAGACATCTTCGTCCACCACCACAAAACCGTCTTCACGCTTGTGCATCGCCCCGCTCGGGCAGACCTTGGTACAGGCCGGATCTTCACAGTGGTTACAGGCAATCGACAGGTAATAGGCAAAGACGTTCTGATGCCAGACGCCGTTATCTTCCTGCCAGTCGCCACCGGCGTATTCGTAAATACGGCGGAAGCTGACGTCCGGAGTCAGGTCTTTGTAATCTTTACAGGCCAGCTCGCAGGTTTTGCACCCGGTGCAACGGCTGGAATCAATAAAAAATCCATACTGGGTTGTCATCGGCTACTCCTTAAACCTTTTCAACCTGGACAAGGTTTGTGTGGGATGGGTTGCCCTTCGCCAGCGGCGACGGACGCTGCGTGGTCAGCACGTTAATACTGCCCGCCTGGTCGATGCGGCTGGCATCGGGGCTGTACCAGGCCCCTTCCCCCAGCGCCACCACGCCTGGCATCATGCGCGGCGTTACTTTGGCTTCAATGTGCACCTCGCCGCGACCGTTGAAGATACGCACGCGATCGCCATTGCCGATGCCGCGCGCTTTGGCATCCATCGGGTTGATCCACATCTCCTGACGGCAGGCGGCTTTCAGTACGTCGACGTTGCCGTAGGTAGAGTGCACGCGCGCTTTGTAGTGGAAACCGGTCAGCTGCAGCGGGAATTTCGCCGTCAGCGGATCGTTGTAGTTTTCGAAACCTGGCGTGTAGATCGGCAGCGGATCGATAACGTCCCCTTCCGGCAGCTCCCAGGTCGACGCGATTTTTGCCAGATCTTCGGAGTAGATTTCGATTTTGCCCGACGGCGTGGTCAGCGGGTTCGCCTGCGGATCTTCACGGAACGCTTTGTACGCCACGTGGTGCCCTTCCGGATCGCGCTGTTTGTACATACCCTGCTTGCGGAAGGTATCGAAATCCGGCAGGTCAGGGATCGCCTTACGGGAAAGTTCATGCAGATGGCGCATCCACCCTTCCTGAGTACGTCCCTCGGTAAACTGTTGCTCAACGCCAAGACGTTTCGCCAGCTCAGAGGTCATCTCATAGATGGTTTTGCACTCGAAGCGCGGTTTGATGGCCTGGTCGGTGAAGATCACGTAGGACATGTTGCCGCAGGAGGCGTCCAGCGCGAAATCCATCTGCTCAGAAGCGGTGCAGTCCGGCAGCAGGATATCGGCATATTTCGCCGAGGAGGTCATGTGGCAGTCAATCACCACTATCATCTCGCACTTCTTGTCATCCTGCAGGATTTCATGGGTGCGGTTGATTTCAGAGTGCTGGTTGATGAGACAGTTACCGGCATAGTTCCAGATCATCTTGATCGGCACGTCCAGCTTGTCCTTGCCGCGCACGCCGTCGCGCAGGGCGGTCATTTCCGGGCCGCGTTCGATCGCATCCGTCCACATAAACATGGAGATGCTGGTCTGAACAGGGTTATCCAGCGTCGGCATACGTTCAAACGGCACTTCATACGAGCCTTCACGCGCGCCGGTGTTACCGCCGTGAATGCCCACGTTACCCGTCAGAATAGAAAGCATTGAGATCGCGCGGGTCGCGATTTCGCCGTTCGCATGACGCTGCGGGCCCCAGCCCTGGCTGATATAGGCCGGTTTGGCTGAGCCAATCTCACGCGCCAGCTGAACGATACGCTCCACCGGAATACCGGTGATGGTGGACGCCCACTCGGGCGTTTTCGCCACGCCGTCGCTGCCCTGACCGAGAATGTAGGCTTTGTAATGCCCGTTAGCCGGCGCGCTGGCTGGCAGGGTTTTCTCGTCATAGCCGACGCAGTATTTATCCAGGAAAGGCTGATCGACGAGGTTTTCGGTGATCATCACCCACGCCAGCGCTGAGACCAGCGCCGCATCGGTACCCGGACGGATTGGGATCCACTCGTCTTCACGTCCGGCACCGGTGTCGGTGTAGCGCGGATCGATGATGATCATGCGGGCATTGGATTTGGCGCGGGCCTGTTCGAGGTAGTAGGTTACCCCACCGCCGCTCATGCGGGTTTCACCCGGATTGTTACCGAACAGGACGACCAGCTTACTGTTTTCGATATCAGACGGGCTGTTGCCGTCCGCCCAGCCGCCGTAGGTGTAGTTCAGGCCAGCAGCGATCTGCGCCGAGGAATAGTCGCCGTAGTGGTTGAGATAACCGCCACAGCAGTTCATCAGGCGCGCCACCAGCGTTTTACCCGGCGGCCAGGAGCGGGTCAGCGTGCCGCCAAGCGTCCCGGTGCCGTAGTTCAGGTAGAGGGATTCGTTGCCGTACTCTTTGATAAGACGCTGCATATTGGTGGCGATGATGTCGTAGGCTTCATCCCAGCTAATGCGCTCGAACTTCCCTTCCCCACGCTTACCAACGCGCTTCATCGGGTATTTCAGGCGGTCCGGGTTGTACACGCGACGACGCATGGAGCGACCGCGCAGACAGGCACGAACCTGATGTAACCCTTCGTAGTTATCGTCCCCGGTATTGTCGGTTTCGACATATTTAATTTCACCATCCACCACATGCATGCGCAGTGGACAACGGCTACCGCAGTTTACGGTACAGGCACTCCACACCACTTTTTCCGGCGTGGTGGCCGGGGACAGTGCATCTGCCGCCGACGCCAGTCGGGTAAAAGGGAGCGTGAAGGCACTACTGGCTACGGCCAGGCCGCCAATTGCCGTGGTTTTCATCAACCCACGGCGAGTGACCTCGGCAGCCATTAATGCTTCAGGCGCGTTGATTTTCATAGAGACTCACTTTGGTTGCTCACAAAGAAAAGAGAGGCGGCGCAAACCGCTATGTAGTTTTATATATAACGAATTTCTTCGTTATCAGCTTTTTATGCTGACTTTCATTCGGAGGAGTATTACTACTTTAGAGGGAGAGGTTATTGCTTCGTATCAAATCAAAGGCATAAAAAAAGCGCCCTGAGGCGCTTTTTTGTTTTAAGACAAATTATTAGCCGATGTACTGCTGGCCTTTCATGTACGGACGCAGCACTTCAGGGATCTCAATACGACCGTCCGCCTGCTGGTAGTTTTCCAGCACGGCAACCAGCGTACGGCCCACGGCCAGACCAGAACCGTTCAGGGTATGCACCAGACGGGTTTTCTTGTCAGATTTGCTGCGGCAGCGAGCCTGCATGCGGCGCGCCTGGAAATCCCAGACGTTAGAGCAGGAGGAGATCTCACGGTAGGTGTTCTGCGCAGGCACCCACACTTCCAGATCGAAAGTCTTGCAGGCGCCAAAGCCCATATCACCGGTACACAGGGCCATACGACGGTACGGCAGACCCAGCAGCTCCAGCACTTTCTCAGCGTGGCCGGTCATCTCTTCCAGCGCGTCCATGGACTCTTCAGGACGGACGATCTGCACCATCTCAACTTTGTCGAACTGGTGCATACGGATCAGACCGCGCGTGTCGCGACCGTAAGATCCTGCTTCAGAACGGAAGCACGGAGAGTGTGCAGTCAGCTTAATTGGCAGGTCGTCTTCATCGATGATCTCATCACGCACGAGGTTAGTCAGCGGCACTTCAGCGGTTGGGATCAGCGCGTAGTTGCTGCTGTCTGCTTCCTCGTCCAGCGGACGGGTATGGAACAGATCGCCGGCAAATTTCGGCAGCTGGCCCGTACCGTACAGCGTATCGTGGTTGACCAGATACGGCACGTAGGTTTCGCTGTAGCCGTGCTGCTCGGTGTGCAGATCCAGCATGAACTGCGCCAGCGCGCGGTGCAGATGGGCGATCTGGCCTTTCATCACTACGAAGCGAGAGCCGGTCAGCTTAACCGCCGCAGCAAAGTCCAGGCCCGCGTGCATTTCGCCCAGCGTTACGTGATCGCGCACTTCGAAGTCAAACTCACGAGGCGTACCCCAGCGTTTCACTTCAACGTTGTCGTTTTCGTCTTTGCCGACAGGCACGCTGTCGTCAGGAATATTCGGGATAGCCAGGGCAATATCACGAATTTCGGCCTGAAGAACGTCCAGCTCAGCTTTCGCCTGATCCAGTTCTTCACCCAGTTTGTTCACTTCCAGGCGTAATGGCTCAATATCTTCCCCGCGCGCTTTCGCCTGGCCGATGGATTTCGATCGAGAGTTACGCTCTGCCTGCAGATTTTCAGTTTGTACCTGCAGTACTTTACGACGCTCTTCAAGAGCGCGCAGCTTATCTACATCCAGCTTAAAGCCCCGGCGTGCCAGTTTTTCAGCGACTGCGTCTGGCTCATTACGCAGCAGATTGGGATCGAGCATGCTTATCCTGTGCTTATCGAATTAAAATAGGAAAATGTGACCACAGCCTGCGGCCACAAGGTTATACCCTAAATAATTCGAGTTGCAGGAAGGCGGCAAGCGAGCGAATCCCCAGAAGCATAGAAAACTATGTGACTGGGGTGAGCGAGCGCAGCCAACGCACATGCAACTTGAAGTATAACGGGTATACATTGCCAACATTACCGCAACGATTGAACTAACGGTAGCGTTTTATAGGGCTATTTTGATCCTGTCCGGCGAGCCAGGTGAGCTTTTCACCAATCTTGCCTTCAAGACCTCTGTTTGTGGGGTGATAATAGCGCGTTTGTGCCATCTCCTGCGGGAAATATTCCTCTCCGGCAGCGTAGGCATTGGGTTCGTCGTGAGCGTAGCGATACTCCTGCCCGTAACCCATCTCTTTCATCAGCCTGGTCGGCGCGTTACGCAGATGAACCGGAACATCGTAGTCCGGGCGTTCGCGCGCGTCGGACATCGCCGCTTTGAAGGCGGTATAAACCGCATTGCTTTTCGGCGCGCAGGCCAGGTAGACAATCGCCTGCGCAATGGCTCGTTCGCCTTCCGCAGGTCCAACGCGGGTGAAGCAGTCCCAGGCCGACAGCGCGACCTGCATGGCGCGAGGATCGGCATTGCCGACATCTTCTGACGCAATCGCCAGACAGCGACGCGCGACATATAACGGATCGCCACCCGCAGTGATAATGCGCGCGTACCAGTAAAGCGCCGCATCCGGCGCGCTGCCGCGCACGGACTTATGCAGCGCCGAGATCAGGTCGTAAAAACGATCGCCTTTGTTATCGAAACGCGCGCTGCGTTCACCGGCAATTTCGGTGAGCAGCTCCTGCTTCAGCACCCGCTTACCGGCATCGTCGACTTCGGCCATATCGGCCATCATTTCCAGCGTATTCAGCGCCCGACGCGCATCGCCGTTGACCAGCTCGGCAATCGCACGACGCGTGTCGTCAGGCAGAACGATATCCTGCCCGCCGTAGCCCCGCGCTTTATCGTCCATCGCCTGGGTGAGAACCTTTTCGATATCCTCGGTAGTCAGCGATTTGAGCAGGTAAACGCGCGCGCGGGACAGCAGCGCCGAATTCAGTTCAAACGACGGGTTTTCGGTGGTCGCGCCGATGAAGAAGATCGTGCCGTCTTCAATGTGCGGCAGGAAGGCATCCTGCTGACTCTTGTTGAAGCGGTGAACTTCGTCCACGAAGAGGATGGTGCGCCGCCCGGCGTTGCGGTTCTGCCGCGCACGCTCGATTGCCTCACGGATCTCCTTCACGCCGGAGGTGACCGCCGAGATGCGTTCAACATCCGCGTTGGCATAGCGGGCGATCACTTCTGCAAGCGTGGTCTTGCCGGTGCCAGGGGGTCCCCAGAGGATCATGGAGTGAAGATGCCCGGCCTCAATGGCGCGCGGCAATGGCTTACCGGCAGCCAGCAGGTGCTGCTGGCCGATGTACTGCGCTAAATTTTCTGGCCGCATGCGAGCGGCCAGAGGTTGAAACGCGTTATCTGAAAAATCGAGCGACAGATTGCCCACTCACGCCTCTTACTTATTGCGTTGGTCGTCCACCGTTACGCCCTGCGGCGGGGTAAAGGTGAATTTCGATGCATCAACGGCGCCGTTCTGCTGAGATTTAAGCTGGTAGCTGCTGCGCTGATCGTCCTGCTCAACCGCGCCGAACTGATTAATGGTACCGTTGGTGCTTACGTTAATGGTGAACTGCTTCAGGTTGCCGTTGCTGCCTTTCGGCGTCAGGACAAACTCGTCACCCGTCTGTTTAATATTATACTGCTGCCAGTCGCTGGACTGGTTACGGGCAATCAGCATAAACGGCGTATTGCTGGTGGCATCTTTCAGCCAGGTCGCCGTTGCCTGCTCAACGAACGGGTTGAAGAACCATAAGGTTTTGCCGTCAGACACCAGGATGCTCTCATCCGGCTGGGTCATGTGCCAGTTGAACAGATTTGGGCGTTTTACCCACAAATCTCCCTGGCCTTCCTGCACCGCGTTGCCGCTGCCGTCAGTCACTTTTTGCGTGAAGCTGGCGTGGAAGCTGCTTACTTTATCCAGTCGGCTTTTAAGGTCGCTGGCCGCATCAGCCCAGACGCTGCTGGCGACAAAACTGGTGAGTAATGCACAGGCGATGGCGATTTTTTTCATTGTTATTCCTTAAAATACGTCTTCCCGATATGGGGTTTCCGTCTTCTATTCTGGACCTGCCCGAAGGCAGGCGACAGAAGAAAATGCTTAATTTTGGCTGATTTACCCTTCTTTGCAATCGCTGAAGGTTAATCAAACGGCGGCGGTGCCAGCACCTCGCGGTTACCGTTATGCCCCTGCTCGCTCACAATGCCCTGCGCTTCCATCTGCTCGATGATACGCGCTGCGCGGTTATAGCCGATGCGGAACTGGCGCTGCACGCCAGAGATGGACGCTTTGCGTTTTTCAGTAACGAAGTTAACCGCCTGATCGAATAACGGATCCAGCTCTTCGCCGCCGTCGAAGCCACCGCCGCCGCCTTCGCTTTCCGTATCGCTGGTGATGCCGTCAACATATTGTGGACGACCGCGCGCTTTCCAGTCCTGCACGACGGCGTGTACTTCCTCATCGCGGACGAACGCACCGTGGACACGCACCGGAGAGGTGGAGTTCGGGCCGGAATAGAGCATGTCACCCATACCCAGCAGCGACTCTGCGCCGCCCTGATCAAGAATGGTACGGGAGTCAATTTTACTGGATACGGTAAAGGCGATACGCGTCGGGATGTTCGCTTTGATAAGACCGGTGATAACGTCCACGGAAGGACGCTGGGTCGCCAGCACAAGGTGAATACCGGCCGCACGCGCTTTCTGCGCCAGACGGGCAATCAGCTCTTCCACTTTCTTACCGACGGTCATCATCAGGTCAGCGAACTCATCGACCAGCACGACGATATAAGGCAGCTTTTCCAGGACCGGATGCTGGGCATCCATGCTGTCACCCGGCTTCCAGTAAGGATCCGGGATCGGACGTCCCATACGCACCGCCTGGGCGATTTTCTCGTTATAACCGGCCAGGTTACGCACGCCCAGCGCAGACATCAGCTTGTAGCGACGTTCCATCTCATTGACGCTCCAGCGCAGGGCGTTGGCGGCGTCCTTCATGTCGGTGACCACTTCGGTCAGCAGATGCGGGATGCCTTCGTAGACCGACAGTTCGAGCATTTTCGGGTCGATCATGATGAAACGCACATCTTCCGGCTGCGCTTTATAAAGCATGCTGAGGATCATGGCGTTCACGCCGACAGACTTACCGGAGCCGGTAGTACCCGCGACCAGCAGGTGAGGCATTTTCGCGAGATCAGCCACCACCGGATCGCCCGCAATATCTTTACCCAGCACCACGGTCAGCGGGGATGGGTTATCGCGGAACTTGGTGTTATCCAGAACTTCACGCAGGTAGACGGTCTGACGTTTCTTGTTCGGCAGCTCAAGGCCAACGTAAGGCTTGCCCGGAATCACTTCCACCACACGTACCGCCACGGTCGACAGAGAACGCGCCAGGTCACGGGACAGGTTCGAAATACGCGCGGCTTTAACACCTGGTGCCAGGTTCAGTTCAAAACGGGTGATAACAGGACCCGGTGAGTAGTTCACCACGTCCGCCTTGATGCGGAAGTCAGCCAGACGGGCTTCCACCAGACGCGCCATTTGTTCAAGCGCGAAGGTATCGACCGGCTCCACTTCTGACGGCGGCGGCGTTAACAGATCCAGAGACGGCAGCGGCGTGCTTGGACGCTGCAGCGGACGGCTGTCACCGTTACGCATCAGCAGTGGGTGAATCAGGCTCTCCTGCGGCTGAGGCGCAGGCTGCTGGAACTGCGGCGGCTGTGGTGCCTGCTGCGGTTGCTGAACAGGTTGATGCGGCTGCGCATACGGCTGCTGAACGGGTTGTTGCGGCTGCGCGTAGGCCTGCGATGCTGGCTGCTGGCGCACGGGCTCTGCTTCCGGCATCACGCTCGGGGTAAATAAAGGCTCGCTCGGGCCATCATCCACCAGATCCTTCATCGGCGAGAATTCAAAATCTGACAGCGAGAACGGATTTGCACCAGCCGGTTGTTCACCGGAATAGCGCTGCTGCTGGGTGGCGGCAAACTGGCGCGCCAGTTCTGCTTCAGCCGCGTCCTCTTCGTCTTCCAGCACCGGTTCATCGTGCTGGTATTCTTCACCGTAGCGCTGATTCTGCTGCGCAGCGAACTGGCGGGCCAGCTCGTCCTGCTGCATTTCATCGGCGTCATCTTCGTACTCAGGCTCGCGCGCTTTCTCTTCGGCCATACGCTGGGAAGGCAGCTTGATACCATAAGAGGCAAGCTCACGGCGGGTTGGAACGCGAACGCGGTTAGGGCGAGGCAGTTGCGGACCAATCCCCTCCTTCACCTGAGGACGTGGCGCGCCCCCTGTTGCCAGACTAAAGACTGGTGCCGCTACGGCAGCGGCCACGGTAGCCTGCTTCACGCTTTCCGCTACGGGTGCAGCTGCTGGCATCGGGTCGATCGGTGGAACCGAAACAGCAGGCGCTTTCGTCACCGGCTCCTGGACCGGTTCAGGCACAGGCTGGTACCAGGCCGCCAGCTGCTCGCGTTCACGCGCACGACGCTCTTCAACTTCTTCAAAATAGTACATAGGTGGACGAGAGGGTTTTACCTCTTCCACGATTTCCGGTTCAGGCTGCGGCTCAACATAAGGCTGCGCAGGTTCAACCGGTTCAGGCACATACTCCTGATAAGGTTGGGCCACAGGCTGTTCATAGTGCGGGTAATCTTGCGGTTCATACGCAGGCTGCGGCGGCTGATAAGGCTGCTGCCACTGCTCCTGCTGTACAGGGATGTAGCTTTCAGGTTCAGGCGCGATAACGGGCTCCGGCGTGTGAACGCCAGGCGCAGTCTGCCAGTCAACCTGCGGCTGCTGAATAACGGATTCCGGCGGCGAAACCGGCGCGGATGGCATCACGGCATCGACAGGCGCGGCATACGCCTGCGCTGCGGTCGTCGCGGCGGCGGCGGCCGCAACCGGCTCGGTAACCGAGTGGCCATTTAACAGCGGATCGTATTCGTCGAAGTCACCCGGCGTGGCCCGGCTGCCGGAGAAGAGCACATCGTCAGGATCGACGGCGACACCGGCCGCGCGATACGCCACCTGCTCGTCTTCATCCATCCGTTTACCTGAGAAGAGCGCCGCATCGGTTTTACGGCCAAGCGGGTTGGCAAATTTCTCAGCAACACGCTGGCGACGCGCCAGCGCGCCGCGCAGAATACGCGCGCGACGAGACTCGCGACGCTGCACAGGCGCGTCATCTTCCTCTTCATCTTCGTACTCGTCTTCATCAACCCACGTATCGTCGCGGCGGGTACGGTTGCTGGCGAAGGTCAGAATGGTAAGGATAAAACTGCCGATTTTCTCGGCAATGCTCACCCAGGACCAGCCGGTAAACAACGTCAGCCCGGCCGCCCAGATGCAGAGCAGCGCCAGCGTGCCGCCGCTGCTGTGCAGCATCGGCTGTAGCGCAGAACTGAGTAAGCTGCCAATCACCCCGCCCGAGGCGAAGTACCAGATATCATCCGCATTTATCGCTGCCAGCCCGCACGAGGTGAGGATCAGCGCCAGCGCGCCAATCAGGCGCAGCGACACGGCGAAATAGTCGATGTAATCATCGTTCTGACGATGACGCCACGCAAACCAGCATCCGCCAATGATAATGACGGGAAGGGTGTAGGCCATCACACCGAAAATGAAAAACAGCGTGTCCGCAAGCCAGGCACCGGGAACACCGCCTAAATTATGGATAGGCTCATGCCATGCAGTTTGTGACCAACTGGGATCTGAGGGGTTGAAACTGAGTAAGGCTGCCATCAGCCAGACGGCAAAAAGGGCAATAACAATCAGCAAAGCCTCGAGGAGACGACGTCCGCTGCTTAGCTTCGATAGTGTGACTTCTTTGTCTTCAGTGTATTCCTGGCTCAAGAAAGGCTCTCCAGGTATCAGGCATATCCTGCCTGTTTGCTAAAACGGACAACAGCGCCGGGACTCCCCGGCACTGTTGCTGTATGGATTAACAGGAGTGTAATCAAACTACGCTGATTTTGCACCTGTTCCGTGTTAGCGCGTCTTAATAACCAGACGATTGCTCTGTTTGACCTCTTCCATCACCACATATGTACGGGTGTCGTTCACGCCCGGCAGACGCAGCAGGGTTTCCCCCAGCAGCTTACGGTAGGCGGACATATCAGGCACACGGGTTTTCAACAGGTAGTCGAAATCACCGGATACCAGGTGACACTCTTGAATTTCTTCAAGTTTTTGTACAGCGGAGTTAAATTGCTCAAACACATCCGGCGCACCACGATTCAGAGTAATCTCAACAAATACCAGAAGTGAGGCATCCAGATAATGCGGGTTCAGCAGAGCCGTATAGCCCTGAATAAAACCCTGTCTTTCCAGTCGGCGCACACGCTCAAGGCACGGCGTCGGGGAAAGTCCCACACGTTTTGAAAGCTCGACGTTGGAAATACGCCCATCCTTTTGCAATTCATTAAGAATGTTACGATCGATACGGTCGAGATCTTTGCCAGGGCGCTTCTTGCTATCTACCATTATTATTGTCTCTCTGTATTCCTTCCCTACTCCTGCCTGGACCCTGTGCACATCACTGTTCAGAGCCTGTACCCGTTAGTCATCACATCGCCTGATTATGTATTAGACGCGATGCGGATTCGGGTTCTGTTGGTAAGAAGACCGTTGCCCGAAGGCAGTCACCGACATCACGTATGGCGTCTGTCCACGCCATGCGTAGATTTCACTGACCCGGTAAAAATGGCATTTACGTGCATGCCTATGCGGCATACGGTTAACGCGGTTTTTTTTCTTCCTTGAATGTTTTCGCAAAAGCGCAGGGGATTGTCAAAGCAAAACATCGTTTTTTAGTACAACATGCCGGATATTCATTACGGCAGGGTATTAATCCTCATTTTATTGCCTTACAAACGAGCGATTTTCAGGAGAAAGCGTGATGTTATAGCGCCTCATTCATCGTCCGTGGCTATTACACAGATTGATATCAAAATTGCTGCGCTCTTTTTTTACGACAACAAATTCCCTACAATCCAGCCAAATGTCTGCCAACAACAATGGGGATCTCATGGGCACGGCCAAACACAGTAAGCTGCTAATCCTTGGTTCTGGACCTGCGGGATATACCGCAGCGGTCTATGCTGCACGCGCTAACCTGCACCCGGTACTCATCACCGGTATGGAAAAAGGCGGTCAGCTGACCACCACCACCGAAGTGGAAAACTGGCCAGGGGACCCGAACGACCTGACCGGGCCGCTGCTGATGGAACGTATGCACGAGCATGCCGCCAAATTCGAAACCGAAATTCTGTTCGACCACATCAATAAGGTCGATCTGCAGAACCGTCCGTTCCGCCTGACGGGCGATAGCGGCGAATACACCTGTGACGCGCTGATCGTCGCCACCGGTGCCTCTGCCCGTTACCTCGGTCTGCCATCCGAAGAAGCGTTCAAAGGCCGCGGCGTCTCTGCCTGCGCAACCTGCGACGGTTTCTTCTACCGCAACCAGAAAGTCGCGGTCATCGGCGGCGGCAACACCGCAGTGGAAGAAGCGCTCTACCTGGCGAACATTGCCTCTGAGGTGCACCTGATCCACCGTCGCGAAACCTTCCGCGCGGAGAAGATCCTGATCAAACGTCTGATGGATAAAGTGGCAAGCGGCAACATCGTGCTGCACACCAACCGTACCCTCGAAGAGGTGACGGGCGACCAGATGGGCGTTGCTGGCCTGCGTATCCGTGATACCCAGAACACCGATAACGTCGAAACGCTTGAAGTGGCGGGTCTGTTTGTGGCGATCGGTCACAGCCCGAACACCGCGATCTTCGACGGTCAGCTGGAGCTGGAAAACGGCTACATTAAAGTGCAGTCCGGCATTCACGGTAACGCGACCCAGACCAGCATCCCGGGCGTGTTCGCGGCTGGCGACGTGATGGACCACATTTATCGTCAGGCGATTACCTCTGCGGGCACCGGCTGTATGGCCGCGCTGGACGCTGAACGCTACCTCGATGGACTGGCTGAACAAGGTAAATAATCTTTACAAGTCAGTAACAAACGTAAATAAAGGCGGCGATAAGTCGCCTTTATTGTCTCCCCGTTGTAACATTGCGCTGCCCAATTTCTAATAACGTCACCTGCAAAGTACGCAATGGAAAAAACCCGTCAACAAGAGTTAACACGCTGGCTGAAACAGCAAAGCGTTATTTCCCGCCGCTGGCTTACGATTTCCCGTCTCCTGGGGTTCGTTAGCGGTCTGTTGATTGTTGCCCAGGCATGGCTGCTGGCTCGCATTCTTAATCATATGATCATGGAGAACATCCCGCGCGAGGCACTCCTGCTGCCCTTTATTGTCCTGATCCTGATTTTTATCCTGCGCGCCTGGGTGGTGTGGCTGCGTGAGCGCGTCGGTTTTCACGCCGGACAGCACATCCGCTACGAGATCCGCCGTCAGGTGCTCGATCGCCTTCAGGAAGCCGGACCCGCGTGGGTCCAGGGTAAACCGGCCGGTAGCTGGGCGACGCTGATCCTTGAGCAGATTGACGATATGCACGACTACTATGCGCGCTATCTGCCGCAGATGGCCCTTGCCGTCTTCGTTCCGCTGCTGATCGTGATCGCCATCTTCCCGGTGAACTGGATGGCTGCGCTGATTCTGATGGGCACTGCCCCGCTGATCCCGCTGTTTATGGCGCTGGTCGGCATGGGGGCAGCGGATGCCAACCGCCGTAACTTCCTGGCATTGGGTCGCCTGAGCGGCCATTTCCTCGACCGTCTGCGCGGCATGGAGACGTTACGCATTTTTGGCCGCGGTGAAGCGGAAACCGAAAACATTCGCCAGGCATCACAGGACTTCCGTCAGCGCACCATGGAAGTGTTACGCCTCGCCTTCTTGTCTTCCGGGGTACTGGAATTCTTTACCTCACTGTCGATTGCCCTCGTGGCGGTCTACTTCGGCTTCTCCTATCTCGGCGCGCTGGATTTCGGCCATTACGGCACGGCGGTGACCCTTTCCGCCGGGTTCCTGGCGCTGATCCTGGCCCCGGAGTTTTTCCAGCCGCTTCGCGATCTGGGGACCTTCTATCACGCCAAAGCGCAGGCGGTTGGCGCAGCCGATAGCCTGAAAACGTTCCTGGAAACGCCGCTGGCACACCCGGAGCGCGGTGACGTGACGCTGAATGCTAAAGACCCCGTAACCATTGAAGCGCAGGACTTTTCCATTCTGTCACCGGAAGGCAAAGTGCTCGCGGGTCCGCTGAACTTTACCCTGCCTGCCGGACAACGCGTGGTGCTCGTCGGCACCAGCGGTTCCGGGAAAAGTTCTCTGCTGAATGCGCTATCCGGTTTTATGGCCTACACGGGTTCACTGCGGATCAACAAAACCGAACTGCGCAACCTCGATCCTGACGCCTGGCGCAAACAGCTCAGCTGGGTGGGCCAAAACCCGCAGCTTCCAGCCTCAACGCTGCGTGAAAACGTCCTGCTGGCGCGCCCGGATGCGCGTGAAGATGAACTGCAATCGGTTCTCGACCGCGCCTGGGTCAGCGAGTTTCTGCCCCTGCTCCCGAAAGGAGTAGATACCGTGGTCGGCGACCAGTCCGCCGGGCTGTCAGTCGGACAGGCGCAGCGTGTGGCGGTTGCCCGCGCGTTGTTGAATCCTTGTCAGCTGATGCTGCTGGATGAGCCTGCCGCCAGCCTGGATGCCCACAGCGAACAGCGCGTAATGGAGGCCCTGAACGCCGCCTCCCGGCAGCAAACCACCCTGATGGTCACCCATCAGCTGGAAGGCATTGCCGACTGGGACCAGATCTGGGTCATGGAGAACGGCCGTCTTGTTGAGCAAGGCGATTACGCCTCTCTCGTTGCCGCGCAGGGGCCGTTTGCCGCCCTGCTGGCGAACCGTCAGGAGGACATCTGATGCGTGCTCTGCTGCCTTATCTTGCGCTCTATAAACGCCACAAATGGATGCTGACGCTGGGGATTGTGCTGGCGATTGTCACGCTGCTCGCCAGCATCGGCCTGCTCACGCTTTCCGGCTGGTTCCTGTCGGCCTCGGCCGTCGCGGGCGTTGCCGGGTTATACAGCTTCAACTATATGCTCCCTGCTGCCGGCGTTCGCGGTACCGCCATCACCCGTACTGCCGGACGCTATTTCGAACGGCTGGTCAGCCACGACGCCACTTTCCGCGTGCTGCAGCACCTGCGCATCTACACCTTCAGCAAGCTGCTGCCCCTCTCCCCTGCCGGGCTGGCGCGTTTTCGTCAGGGTGAGCTACTCAACCGTGTCGTTGCGGATGTCGACACGCTGGATCACCTGTACCTGCGCGTGATCTCCCCAATCGTGGGCGCGTTTGTGGTGATTGTGGTGGTCACGCTGGGGTTGTCTGTTCTGGATGTTCCCGTTGCGCTGACGCTGGGCGGGATCATGCTGCTGACGCTGATCATTCTGCCGCCGCTGTTTTACCGTGCCGGAAAATCCACCGGGGAAAACCTGACGCGTCTGCGCGGGGACTACCGACAGCAGCTAACCTCCTGGCTTCAGGGGCAGGCAGAGCTGACCATTTTTGGCGCCAGCAAGCGCTACCGTGCCCGGATGGAAAGTACGGAGCTGAACTGGCATGAGGCCCAGCGCCGCCAGTCGGAGCTGACGGCCTTCTCTCAGGCGCTGATGATGTTAATCGGCGGCGTGGCGGTGATTGCCATGCTGTGGCTGGCCTCCGGCGATGTTGGGGGAAATTCACAGCCGGGTCCTCTTATTGCCCTTTTCGTCTTCTGCGCGCTTGCGGCGTTTGAAGCGCTGGCCCCGGTGACGGGCGCCTTCCAGCATCTGGGTCAGGTCATCGCCTCTGCCCTGCGCATCACCCAGATTGCGGAGCAGGAGCCCGAAGTTACGTTCAGTGCCGGGCAAACCGCTGTACCAGAGCAGGTTGCGCTAACGCTTGAAGATGTCACCTTCGCCTACGACAAGCAGGCGCAGAACGCGCTGGACGGTATCAACCTTTCTGTTGAGGCAGGACAGCGGATTGCGATCCTCGGCCGTACCGGCTGCGGTAAATCGACGCTGCTGCAGTTGCTGACCCGCGCCTGGGATCCGCAGCGCGGTCAGATTCGTTTTAATAATACGTTGCTGACTGATTTCAGCGAGCAGGCCCTGCGCAAGACCGTGAGCGTGGTTCCACAGCGCGTGCATCTGTTTAGCGCCACGCTGCGCGATAACCTGCTGCTGGCCGCGCCAGAGGCCTCTGATGATGCGCTTCGCGCCGTGCTGGAGCAGGTAGGACTGCAAAAGCTGCTTGAGGACGAGGGGTTGAACAGCTGGCTGGGCGAAGGTGGCCGTCAGCTCTCCGGCGGCGAGCTGCGCCGTCTGGCCATTGCGCGCGCGCTGCTACACGATGCGCCGCTGATGCTGCTCGACGAGCCCACCGAAGGACTGGACGCCACGACCGAGAGCCAAATTCTTGATTTGCTTGCGAATGTCATGACCGGCAAAACCGTGCTGATGGTCACGCACCGCCTGCGCGGACTGGCGAGCTTTGATCGGATAATTGTGATGGACAACGGGCACATTATTGAGCAAGGTAATCATACAGAACTGTTGGCAAAACAGGGTCGCTACTACCAGTTTAAGCAGCGTCTGTAGACTATATTTGTAGCGTCCTCACTCGCGTACTGGAGTTTTGCTGTCATGCGCCTGGTCCAGCTTTCTCGTCATAACATCGCGTTCCCTTCTCCGGAAGGGGCGCTGCGTGAGCCCAACGGGCTGCTGGCCCTTGGCGGTGACCTCAGTCCCGCTCGACTGTTAATGGCGTACCAGCGCGGTATCTTCCCCTGGTTTTCCCCAGGCGATCCGATTTTATGGTGGTCCCCCGATCCGCGTGCCGTGATGTGGCCAGCGCAGTTTCACGTGAGCCGCAGCATGAAGCGTTTCCATGCGAAATCACCGTACCGCGTCACCCTCAACCACGCCTTTGGTCAGGTCATTGAAGGCTGTGCCGAAGACCGCTATGAAGGGACATGGATCACCCGCGATATCATTACCGCCTACCACCAGCTCCATGAGCTTGGCTACGCCCACTCCATCGAGGTGTGGGAAGGCGGAGCGCTCGTCGGCGGCATGTACGGCGTGGCGCAGGGGACGCTGTTTTGCGGCGAGTCGATGTTCTCTCGTGCGGTTAACGCCTCGAAAACCGCGCTGCTGGTCTTCTGCGAGGCGTTTGCCCAGCGCGGCGGACGCCTGATCGATTGTCAGGTGCTCAACGAGCATACCGCCTCCCTGGGTGCCGTTGAAATTCCGCGACGCCAGTACATCGAACAGCTGGACGCCAGCCGTCAGGAGAAGCTCCCGCGCGACTTCTGGATACCGAGAACGCTCTTTATGCCCAATGCCTAAATGTTTTCCGCATATTTTTTGTGAGGGTGTTATAATTATGCCGCAGAGTAGCTTCTGCCTGTTGCCCCGCCGCCGTTTGGGACCCTCGCTTCAGATAACGTCCTGACGTTTATCCTGTCGTCTCCCCTTTACGAATGCGCTTCCTGTTCGGTTGTACCGTGACGCTTGGGCAATGCGCCGAAACTGTTTTGCTGCGTTTTAATCGCGCAATTCTTTACTTAATTGATGAATTTCGGCATTATCTTGCCGGTTCAAAACTTGGTAGTGATACCCCAGAGGATTAGATGGCCAAAGAAGACAATATTGAAATGCAGGGTACCGTACTTGATACGTTGCCTAATACCATGTTTCGCGTAGAGCTGGAAAACGGTCACGTGGTAACTGCGCACATCTCCGGTAAAATGCGCAAAAACTACATCCGCATTTTAACGGGCGACAAAGTGACTGTTGAACTGACCCCGTACGACCTGAGCAAAGGCCGCATTGTCTTCCGTAGTCGCTAATTGTTTTCGCCTGTAATGGCAGATGAATATTTAAAAGGTCGGGATAATCCCGGCCTTTTTTATTTATGGCTTTAGTGTTGCTGCATCGGAAGATGTATTGTCATCCATGGTTGGACAGGAGCGATTAAATCCCCCGCCATAGAATGAGCCATGTCATGGAGTAATCCCGTAAGGTGCGGCAACATATCGCGGTCAAAATGCGACACCAGCAGCACATGGTTTAACGCCCGGCAGTAGTCGCATTTCGTTTCTGTATCTTCAAGCAACCACTCTTTTTGTCGCGGCTGTTCCGCTTCATCCTCAAATTCCACCACCTGAAAATCACGCATTGATTCTGTAAGGCCAGTTTTCACCTCTTCCAGGTAAGTTCCGAGACAGCGGCAAACGGGCTGCGTTTGCGGGAGTGATTTGCAGTCGAGGAGGATTTCGGTGAGCAGTTTGCAGCGCTCGGCCAGGGTTGGGAGATCGGGGTTGAGGGAGAGTTCGCTGTAAAGTTGGGCGAAATTATTAATATCAGTCATATGTGATCCTTTATGCACGTAAGATTGTTTGTGCACACTTTCAGGACGCCAATCCCGGCACCTGATTTTGCAGGTGCGCCGCCATTTTATTACTGTGGATTTATCCAGCAACTGACTTCGAAAGAAACTGGAAAGCGCCTCGCAAAATTCCTCTGCGGTCTGTTGCCCTCACCCCAATCCTCTCCCACAGGGAGAGGGAGAAAACAAAAAAAACGGCAACCGAAGTTGCCGTTTTGCTTTTACCTTACAACTCAGTGAGCCGCTTCCGGCTTGTGCTTCGCCGCACTCTGGAAATCGTACGTCAGTTCGTTCTTCGCCTGGTCCAGCGCCACGGTCACCTGGCCGCCGTCCACCAGCGAGCCAAACAGCAGCTCGTTCGCCAGCGGTTTCTTCAGGTTGTCCTGAATCACGCGCGCCATCGGACGGGCACCCATCGCACGGTCATAGCCTTTCTCGGCCAGCCAGTTGCGGGCCTCCTGGCTCACTTCCAGCGACACGCCTTTCTGATCCAGCTGAACCTGCAGTTCGACGATAAACTTGTCCACTACCTGATGGATCACGTCGGTAGAGAGGTGATCGAACCAGATAATGTTGTCCAGACGGTTACGGAACTCCGGCGTGAAGATCTTCTTGATCTCCTCCATCGCATCGGTGCTGTTATCCTGGTGGATCAGGCCGATGGATTTACGCTCGGTTTCACGCACACCGGCGTTGGTGGTCATCACCAGCACCACGTTGCGGAAGTCCGCCTTGCGCCCGTTGTTGTCGGTCAGCGTCCCGTTGTCCATCACCTGCAGCAGGATATTGAACACGTCCGGGTGCGCTTTCTCGATTTCATCGAGCAGCAGGACCGCGTGCGGATGCTTGATCACCGCGTCGGTGAGCAGGCCGCCCTGGTCAAAGCCCACGTAGCCCGGAGGCGCACCAATCAAACGGCTGACGGTATGACGCTCCATATACTCGGACATATCAAAGCGCAGCAGCTCAATGCCCAGCGCTTTGGAGAGCTGAACCGTCACCTCGGTTTTCCCCACGCCGGTCGGGCCAGCGAACAGGAAGGAACCGACAGGCTTGTGGTCATGCCCCAACCCGGCGCGGGCCATCTTGATCGCCTCGGTTAAGGCCTCAATGGCTTTATCCTGACCAAAGACCAGCATTTTCAGGCGATTGCCGAGGGTCCGCAGCGTGTCGCGGTCGCTCTGAGAAACGCTCTTCTCAGGGATACGCGCGATACGGGCCACCACGGACTCGATATCCGCCACGTTAACGGTTTTCTTACGCTTGCTGGCCGGCATCAGACGCGCACGCGCCCCTGCCTCGTCAATCACGTCAATCGCCTTATCCGGCAGGTGACGGTCGTTGATGTATTTCACCGCCAGCTCCACCGCCGCACGGACCGCTTTCGCGGTGTAACGCACGTCGTGGTGCGCTTCGTACTTCGGCTTCAGGCCGTTGATGATCTGCACCGTTTCCTCGACGGACGGCTCGGTCACGTCGATTTTCTGGAAGCGGCGCGCCAGCGCACGGTCTTTCTCAAAGATGTTACTGAACTCCTGGTAGGTCGTGGAGCCAATCACGCGGATCTTGCCGCTGGAGAGCAGCGGTTTGATCAGGTTCGCGGCATCCACCTGGCCACCGGAGGCCGCTCCTGCGCCGATGATGGTGTGGATCTCATCGATAAACAGGATGCTGTTGGTGTCCTGCTCCAGCTGTTTTAACAGCGCCTTGAAGCGTTTTTCAAAATCGCCGCGGTATTTGGTGCCCGCCAGCAATGAGCCGATATCCAGCGAGTAGATGGTGCAGTCGGCAATCACTTCCGGCACGTCGCCCTGCACAATGCGCCAGGCAAGACCTTCGGCAATCGCGGTTTTACCCACGCCTGACTCACCCACCAGCAGCGGGTTGTTCTTGCGGCGACGGCACAGCACCTGGATCGCGCGCTCCAGCTCTTTATCGCGACCAATCAGCGGGTCGATACCGCCAACGCGAGCAAGCTGGTTGAGATTGGTGGTGAAGTTTTCCATACGATCCTCCCCGCCTGCTTGCTCTTCATTGTTATTGACCTGATTGCTGGAATCCGATGCCTGGTTAGGCTCGTCTTTGCGCGTTCCGTGAGAAATAAAGTTAACCACGTCGAGGCGGCTGACTTCGTGTTTGCGCAGCAGGTAGGCAGCCTGTGACTCCTGCTCGCTGAAGATGGCGACTAAGACGTTTGCGCCAGTCACTTCGCTACGTCCGGAAGACTGGACGTGGAATACCGCGCGCTGCAGCACGCGCTGGAAGCTGAGCGTCGGCTGCGTGTCGCGCTCTTCTTCACTGGCTGGCAGCACCGGTGTGGTTTGTTCGATGAAGGCTTCGAGTTCCTGACGTAGCGCCACCAGATCCACGGAGCAGGCTTCCAGCGCTTCGCGGGCAGATGGGTTGCTAAGCAGTGCGAGCAGTAAATGCTCGACGGTCATAAACTCATGTCGGTGCTCACGCGCTCTGGCGAAAGCCATGTTTAAACTGAGTTCCAGTTCTTGATTGAGCATAGGCACCTCCCCCAATTTTATGCCTTATCAGGCCTTTTCCAGCGTACACAGCAACGGATGCTCGTTCTCCCTCGCATAGTCGTTCACCATCGCCACTTTGGTTTCCGCCACTTCGGCTGTGAAGATGCCGCAGATAGCTTTGCCTCGATAATGAACGGTAAGCATCAGTTGCGTTGCACGTTCTACATCATAAGAAAAGAACTTTTGTAGCACGTCAATAACAAATTCCATCGGCGTGTAATCATCGTTCATTAACATAACTTTATACATAGATGGCGGTTTTAGCGCGTCGCGCACTTTATCTTCCGCCAGCTGGTCAAAATCCAGCCAATCGTTGGTCTTACCCATTATGCATAACCACTTTGAATCTACCTCAGATGTTAGATAACAATCATCTATTACTGTCATCCGCGATGTCTGTCACAAACTGTTGCAATAGCGTTAACTGCTTCAAACTTTGGTTGATTATTGTCCCATCTCCAGCGCCAAACGCTTGACGACTTCTTTCGTTTCTCTAAATTGTACAAGCGTGAGATGGCGAGGTTTTGAACAGCCCCCACTCCACCACCGGTTCATTCCATCTTAACTTATAAGATTTACGAAGGATGTCGAAGCATGGAAATGGGTACTGTTAAGTGGTTCAACAACGCCAAAGGGTTTGGCTTCATCTGCCCCGAAGGCGGCGGCGAGGATATCTTCGCTCACTATTCCACCATTCAGATGGATGGTTACAGAACGCTCAAAGCCGGGCAGTCCGTCCGGTTCGATGTACATCAGGGTCCAAAAGGCAATCATGCAAGCCTAATCGTACCCCTTGAAGCAGAGACGGTTGCATAGCTCTCTGTTTTATTGTGTACATCCCGCAGTCAAAATGCCAGCCCGATCGGCTGGCATTTTTATTTTCGGGTTATTCCCGAGCCAGCGCGTCCACCGGATCCAGCCGCGCCGCGTTGCGGGCGGGCAGCCAGCCAAACAAAATGCCGGTAAAGGTCGAACACAAAAATGCGGTAATAATGGCAACCGGCGAGAAGCCAATCTCCCAGCCGGGTAAAAAGAGCTGGAGCGCAAACGCGATCATCATCGAGAGCGCAATGCCCATCGCCCCGCCGACCAGACACACCAGTACCGCTTCAATCAAAAACTGCTGCAGCACGTCGCTGGCCCTGGCCCCGACCGCCATGCGGATGCCGATCTCCCGGGTGCGCTCGGTTACCGACACCAGCATGATGTTCATCACCCCGATGCCGCCGACGACCAGCGAGATCACCGCCACCAGCGTGAGGAACAGCTGAAGAGTACGTGTGGTCTTTTCCGCCGTTTTCAAGAGGCCGTCCATATTCCAGGTGAAGAAATCTTTCTTCCCGTGGCGCAGGGTTAGCAGCCGCTCAAGCTGCTGTTCGGCGAGCGCGCTGTCGTAGCCCTCCTTCACGCGCACGGTGATGGAGTTGAGCCAGGACTGCCCCATAATCCGCCCTGAGATGGTGGTATAGGGCAGCCAGACGCGCAGGATCTTGCTGCTGCCGAACATCGACTGCTTCTCTTCCGCCACGCCGATGACCGTGGCAGGCATGTTGCCGACCAGAATCACTTCGCCCACCACGCTGGCTTTATTGGGGAAAAGCTGCCTGCGCGAGTTCGCGTCGAGCACCACCACCTGCGCCCTGCCCGCCAGCTGCTCGGCGTTGAAGGTAGCGCCTTCGCTGAAGGTCATGCCGTAGACGTTGAAATAGTCTCCGCTCACGCCGTTAGCGCTGGCGGCCACGTCAACATTGCCCACGCGCAGACGCAGGTTCTGCGAAACCGCAGGCGTGGCGGAGTTCACCCACGGCTGCTTCTGAATCGCCGCCAGATCGTCGTATTTCAGCGCCTGCTGATACTGCGGCTCGTCGTCGCCAAAGTCTTTGCCGGGATAAACGTCAATGGTATTAGTGCCGATGGCGCGGATATCTGCCAGCACCAGCTGCTTGGCCGCGTCGCCCACCACCACGATCGACACCACCGAGGCGATACCGATAATGATGCCGAGCATCGTCAACAGGGTACGCATTTTGTTGGCCGCCATCGCCAGCCAGGCCATGGTCAGCGCTTCACGAAAGCCGCTGGAGAACTGTCCCCAGCCGGTTGATGCCGGCAGCACTTCTTTCGGCGCCGCGGCCCTGGACTCACGCGGCGGCGGATTGCTGACCAGCTCGCCGTCGTGGATCTCAATAATGCGTTCCGCCTGCGCCGCCACCTGCGGATCGTGGGTAACGATAATCACCGTGTGCCCCTGATCGCGAAGCTGATGGAGGATCGCCATCACCTCTTCGCCGGAATGGCTGTCGAGCGCGCCGGTCGGTTCATCCGCGAGGATAACCTGCCCGCCGTTCATCAGGGCGCGGGCAATACTCACGCGCTGCTGCTGGCCGCCGGACAGCTGCGAGGGCTGGTACTCCACCCGCTCCGCCAGCCCCAGACGCGTCAGCAGCATCTTCGCGCGCTCAAGGCGCTTTTTACGCTCGACGCCCGCATACACCGCGGGCACTTCCACGTTCTGGGCCGCATTCAGGTGAGAAAGCAGATGGTAACGCTGGAAGATAAAGCCGAAATGCTCCCGGCGCAGCTTCGCCAGCGCGTCGCCGTCCAGCGTGGAGACATCCGTCCCGGCCACCCGATAGGTCCCGCTGGTCGGTTTATCCAGGCAGCCGAGAATGTTCATCAGCGTCGATTTACCGGAACCCGATGCCCCGACAATGGCCACCATCTCGCCCGCCTCCACGCGCAGGGAGATGCCCTTCAGCACCTCCACCGGGCCGTCGCCGGACGGATAGCTACGACGAATGTTATTCAGCTCAAGCAGCGCCGTCATTTGGCGGCTCCGGGCAGGCTTTCGCTG
Organism: Enterobacter sp. 120016; assembly: GCF_018383635.1. Classification (NCBI taxonomy): domain Bacteria; kingdom Pseudomonadati; phylum Pseudomonadota; class Gammaproteobacteria; order Enterobacterales; family Enterobacteriaceae; genus Enterobacter; species Enterobacter sp. 120016. Next base: position 292,380 of record NZ_JAHAWC010000003.1, read on the forward strand.
ACAACAACCTCCTCGCCCTCTTCCAGCCCTTTCACCACCACCACGTCGGTGTCGTTGCGCGCGCCGATCGCGACCTCGCGCTCGCGCGTTTCGCCGTTGCGCAGCACTTTCACTTTATAACGGCTCTCCCCGGCGGATTCGCCGAGCGCAGAGAGCGGAATGGTCAGCACGTTCTTCACGCCGGTCAGCTGGATATGCACCTGCGCGGTCATATCCAGACGCAGCACGCCCTGCGGGTTTGGCACCTCAAAGCGGGCATAGTAGAAGATAGCGTCGTTCACTTTTTCCGGCGTCGGCAGAATGTCTTTCAGCACGCCTTCGTAGCGCGTCTGCGGGTCGCCCAGCACCGTAAACCAGGCGTTCTGCCCCGGCTTAAGATGGATCACATCCGCCTCTGAGACCTGGGCTTTAACCAGCATGGTGCTCATGTCCGCCAGCGTCAGAATGTTTGGCGCCTGCTGCGCGGCAATTACCGTCTGGCCCTGCAGCGTGGTGATCTGGGTCACTTCGCCCGCCATCGGCGCGACGATTTTGGTGTAGTCGAGGTTGGTTTTCGCCGTATCCAGCGAGGCCTGATTGCGTTTGATCTGCGCGTCAATCGTGCCAATCTGCGCCTGTTTCACCGCCAGTTCAGTGGTGGCAGTATCGAGATCTTGTTTCGAAATAGCCTGGGTTTTGGCCAGCGCCTGCTGACGGGTCAGCGTTACCTGGGCCAGGTTACGTTCTGCCAGCGCCTGCGCACGCTGCGCGCGCAGCTCCATCAGCGTGGCTTCCACCTCGCGGATCTGGTTCTCAGCCTGCTCAGGATCGATAACGCCGAGCAGCTGGCCTTTTTTCACCTTGTCGCCAATCTCAACCGACAGCGTTTTCAGCTGGCCGCTGACCTGAGCGCCGACGTCAACCTTGCGCAGCGCGTCAAGCTTGCCCGTCGCGAGGACGTTTTGCTGCAGTTCGCCCGGGCGAACAATCAGCGTCTGATACTGTGGCACCGGCGCATTCAGCACCTGCCATAGCCAGTACCCACCGGCTAAAACCACGACCGCCAGCAGCAGAAACAGCGTTCTGCGTTTTCCCTTGAGGTTCATAAATATTCCAAATAAATGTTCTGGCAATGATAAGTGTTGATTCTAACTAAACGACTCTTCAACGAAAGCCCTGTTATCCGAAATCGTCCTAATTTGTTTACGAGATGTTGACATTTCTCCTGTTGAAATAGCGATATTCCAAAAGGATCAGGATCTACCATGTCTTCTATCGTCGATACATCACTTTCAAACCTGCCGCAGCCAAAATCCGGCTGGCAGCTCTTCAAAAACCTGGCTTTCGGTGAGATCGCACCCGGGCTGGCATGGGAAAAAACCGCCTACCGACGTAAGTTCATGCTGCGTTCACTGGCGACACCGCTCAGCACCGCGCGTCTGCTGTCCGAGCTTGCAAAAAATCCTCACCTGATGCAAATGCTCCAGGTTCAGCCGGGGCTGCCCTGCCGCCTTCATCGTCCGTGGTTGACGGTCAATATGGATCGACAGCGTGCGCTGGAATCGCTGTCCTGGCACTATCAGATCATGTGTCGTCAGCTGCCGGCGACGCTGGCTCATGGTTACCTTTCAGAGCAGGGCGTGACTCTGCTGACCTTAACCGGAAAAGATGAACAGCAATTTACCGTTCGCCTGTGTGCCGACGCGTTTATGGATAAAGAGGGAGAAGCTACCCTCGTTTTCTGTGACGGTCAAAATACGGCGCTGGCGGAGATGACCTTTACGCTATGCCCGTTTGAGGGAAAACAGACGCTGTTCATTGGCGGTTTGCAGGGCGCAAAAGCGCATGTTCCCCATGAGCTGATCCAGGGGGCGACGAAAGCCTGCCACGGTCTGTTCCCGAAACGCCTGCTGGTCGAGGCCGCAATGACGCTTGGCGCCGCGTTCCCGGTAGAGCAGATTGTCGCCGTCAGTAACGATACCCATATTTATCGCAGCTGGCGCTACCGCAAGAAAAAAGAGGGCAAACTGTTGGCCGATTACGACAGTTTCTGGCTCTCCATCGGCGGTGAAAAGCAGGATAACGGTAACTTTATGCTGCCGCTCGTCATGCCGCGTAAACCGATGGAAGAGATCGCCAGCAAAAAACGCTCCGAATATCGCCGCCGCTACGAGCTGCTGGATAGCCTGATTCAGCAGGTGAAACAGGCGACCCAACGCTAATCCGCTTTCCCGCGTGCCAGCCACAGCACGCGGGAGAACATCTTCCGCAGCAGGGTCGGTACCGCCTCCACGCCCCGCCTCCCCGCTTCCGTCGCCACTTCAATGGCTAAATCCGGTTTTGACGAACGATGAATGGCTTTGGCGATCACGCGCCGCATGTTCATCGGGACATCGACCGGCACCATGGCAATGCGGTGGAAGACGTCGTCGAACCCCTGACGATACATAAAGTGTTCCATGTCCATCGCAGGGAGCATGGTTAAATGGTCGCGCTCTTCCTCTCGCTCGTTATTCAGCAGGCTCCGCACGGTCGAGGCATATTTTTTACCCGCCTCATCACCGTCTACCAGCACGTGCCACTCGATCCCCATCCGGCGGGCAAATTTTATCAGCGGCTTTAATCCCGACTGGGCGAATTCAATCACCTTAATGCCTTCCGCATCAAAATGGTGGCCGCACTGGCGCGCCAGCTCGTTGATGACCCAGGTTTCCGTCTCCCCCTCCACCAGCAGCCAGCAGCGGGCAAAGAGCGACGACGCGCGGTTAAAGCGAATATGAAACGCGATGCGCCGTCCGTCTTCCGCGTTCAAACCGCCCGGCCCAAGGCGGAAAGCGGAGACGCGGGAGGATTCACGCACCAGGCGACAGACGTGTTCTACCGGCGTCAGCGATAATAGCTCCCCGGAATTGGTGGTCGTAATGCGCTGGAGCGGCAGCAGATTCAGCAGATGCCATGCAACTGAGAGCATGATGGGATGCAGGCGCGTTTCCGGGTCTTCCACCAGCAGCAGCGGCCGGGCGTCCCGATCAAGACGAACGGTGCCTTTGGCCTGCAGAAGCGTTGAAAACAGCCCCAGCAAAATCACCCGATGGGTACGACCGCCGGGCCGGTCGATCATCCGGTTAATGATGTCGAGGTATCGCCAGCTTCGCTGCTCATCATGAGAGCGGCGGCGCATCAGACGATGGCGCGACGCCGAGGTTCCCTGCTCGGAAAAATAGTGTTCCAGGAGTTGCACCATTGCGGACAACCCCTGACGGATTTGACCATCAGTCAGATTCTGCGGACGCGACACCAGCTCTCTTGCCAGAAAATCCAGCTCGCGGGCGGTGACCTCCACTTCCGGCATATTCGGTACGGTCCCGTTACGAATACGCCGCATAAAGCGCGCATCGCGCAGGCGTAACACCGGCGTCAGGCGGATCAGGTGACGGGCCAGATCGTCGATATTGTCCAGCGGGATCGGGTTGGCTTTCTCATCGAGAAAATCACGCAGGGTGAGTACCCCCTCGTTCTCCGCCATCTCCCCTTCCAGCCGATAGAAAATCCGGTGGAAACCGTCATCGCACGGCACCCAGCAGGGTGACAGCGGGCGGAAGCGACGCACGCGATGCCGTCCGGGCTCGGATTCGCGGAACGTCAGGATGATATGCAGGTGCTTCTCGCGCCCCGTCACGTCGCCGGGCGGGAACCAGAAATCGTCGCGGACGAAGTGATACAGATCGTCTTCGGGCGAAAGCAGTAGCGTCAATGCATCCAGCAGGCTGGACTTACCCCAGGCGTTCTCGCCGATCAGGACGTTGTTCTGCTCCAGCTGCAGCGACAGACGGTTAATACCGCGAAACCCGACAATTTCCACACGTTCGAGAAGCATAAATCCCCCGACAAATGATCACTTTTTCCTTCAAGTTATCAGCAGTATAGCGGGAGGCGTTCTGTCACGACAGCACAACATTCACCCTTGCGAGAATTGGTCTATGCTCTATTTACCGCTGATTTGAACAAGGATTGACATCGCATTGCCCAAAATCAAACCAACAGAATTTATTTAAGTGGCGAAGGGGTGTTGTTATTTTTTAGAATAGAGGCTCTTTGAGTCGTCATCCCTTTATGACGATATATCCCGCGCGCGGGAAAGCGTGCGGATAATTATTTGAGGTGGTTATGTTTAGAAAATTAGCGGCAGAATGCTTTGGTACATTCTGGCTGGTATTTGGTGGCTGCGGTAGCGCCGTTCTGGCAGCAGCATTCCCGGAATTAGGCATTGGTTTTGTCGGCGTCGCGCTGGCGTTTGGTTTAACCGTATTAACCATGGCGTTTGCCGTGGGACATATTTCCGGCGGTCATTTTAACCCGGCAGTGACATTAGGTTTATGGGCGGGCGGTCGTTTCCCGGCTAAAGACGTGATTGGCTACATTGTGGCGCAGGTAGTTGGCGGTATTATTGCAGCGGGCGTTCTGTACGTCATTGCCAGCGGTAAAGCCGGGTTCGACGCGGCGGCAAGCGGCTTTGCCTCTAACGGCTTCGGCGAGCATTCTCCGGGCGGCTACTCCATGCTGTCTGCCATCGTGATTGAAATTGTGCTGACCGCGGGCTTCCTGCTGGTGATCCACGGCGCAACGGACAAACACGCGCCAGCCGGTTTTGCCCCGATTGCCATTGGTCTGGCGCTGACGCTGATTCACCTGATTTCGATTCCGGTCACCAACACCTCCGTTAACCCGGCACGCAGCACCGCCGTCGCCATCTTCCAGGGCGGCTGGGCGCTTGAACAGCTGTGGCTGTTCTGGGTGATGCCAATTATCGGCGGTATCCTGGGCGGCGTGCTGTACCGCACCCTGCTGGAAAAACGCGATTAATCTTCCCCTCCCTCTCCCCGTGGGAGAGGGCCGGGGTGAGGGCAACAGGCCGCACACCCCACATAGACACAAGCCGGGTAAGCGTTAGCGCCACCCGGCTTTCTTTTGCCGCTTTACTGAACAGCCTTTATTGGGTAGTGTCTCTGGCGCTCAACAGATACTCAAAAGGACCGGCTGTTCATGTTTTCAGGACTCCTCATTATTCTGCTGCCCCTGATTGCGGGCTACCTTATCCCGCTGCATCAGGAATCCGCATTACGGCTTATCAACCGTTTTCTCAGCTGGATTGTTTACGTCATTCTTTTCTTTATGGGGATCAGCCTGGCCTTCCTGGATAACCTGTCGGCGAATTTACTCTCCATCCTCCATTATTCTGTCATCACCGTGGTGGTTATTTTGCTGTGCAATATTGCCGCGCTGCTGTGGCTGGAACGCACTATTCCATGGAAAAATCACCACCATCAGGAAAAACTCCCTTCACGAATTGCAATGGCGCTTGAATCATTAAAATTATGCGGCGTCGTGGTGCTCGGTTTTCTTCTTGGGCTGACCGGTTGGGCATTTTTACAGCACGCAACAGAGGCCAGCGAATATACGCTGATCTTCCTGCTGTTCCTGATTGGTATTCAGCTGCGAAATAATGGCATGACGCTGAAACAAATTGTCCTCAACCGTCGGGGAATGATGGTTGCGGTGATTGTTGTCGCCAGTTCAATGGTGGCGGGCGTCATTAATGCCCTTATTCTCGATCTGCCGCTGAAAACCGGCCTGGCGATGGCGTCAGGTTTTGGCTGGTACTCCCTCTCCGGTATTCTGCTGACCGAATCATTCGGCCCGGTGATCGGCAGCGCCGCCTTCTTTAACGATCTGGCACGCGAGCTGATTGCCATCATGCTGATCCCAAGCCTGGTTCGCCGCAGTCGTTCTACCGCGCTGGGCCTGTGCGGCGCGACGTCGATGGACTTTACCCTGCCGGTACTACAACGCTCCGGAGGGCTGGAGATGGTGCCCGCGGCTATCGTGCACGGCTTTATTTTAAGCCTGCTGGTTCCGGTCATGATGGCCTTCTTCTCTGCCTGATACTTCTTTGGCGGTAGGTTTCCTGCCGCCAAAATTGCGCTAAATCAATCTCCCTCTATTTTGTAGCAGAAAGCCCTTTTCTCCGTTCTGGCACAGGCATAACCTTAAACATGTATATCAAATATAACTTTAACAGGTGTGATTATGTTTTGTGTGCAATGTGAACAAACCATCCGAACCCCGGCAGGCAATGGCTGCTCTTACGCACAGGGTATGTGCGGCAAAACCGCAGAAACATCTGACCTGCAGGACCTGCTGATTGCCGCCCTGCAAGGCCTTTCCGCATGGGCGTTCAAAGCCCGCGAATACGGCATTGTCGACCACTACGTCGACAGCTTCGCCCCGCGCGCGTTTTTCTCCACGCTGACCAACGTTAACTTCGATTCCCCGCGCATTGTCGGCTATGCCCGCGAAGCGATTGCCCTGCGTGAAGCGCTGAAAGCACAGTGCCTGAAGGCAGACGCCAGCGCCCGCGTGGAAAACCCGATGTCAGAACTTCAGCTCGTCAGCGACGATCTGGGCGACCTCCAGCGTCAGGCGGCAGAATTCACCCCGAATAAAGATAAAGCGGCGATTGGCGAGAACATTCTCGGCCTGCGCCTGCTGTGCCTGTACGGCCTGAAAGGCGCTGCGGCCTATATGGAGCACGCGCACGTGCTCGGTCAGTACGACAACGAGATTTACGCCCAGTACCACAAAATCATGGCGTGGCTGGGCACCTGGCCTGCCGATATGAATGCCCTGCTTGAGTGCTCAATGGAAATCGGCCAGATGAACTTCCGCGTGATGAGCATTCTGGATGCCGGTGAAACCAGCACCTACGGCCACCCGACGCCGACTCAGGTCAACGTGAAAGCGACCGAAGGCAAGTGCATCCTGATTTCCGGTCACGACCTGAAAGATCTCTACAACCTGCTGAAGCAAACCGAAGGTACCGGCGTTAACGTCTATACCCACGGCGAAATGCTCCCGGCGCACGGCTACCCGGAGCTGCGTAAATTTAAGCATCTGATCGGCAACTACGGCAGCGGCTGGCAGAACCAGCAGGTGGAGTTCGCCCGCTTCCCTGGCCCTATCGTGATGACCTCTAACTGCATCATCGACCCTACCGTGGGCGCGTATGACGACCGCATCTGGACCCGCAGCATCGTCGGCTGGCCGGGCGTGAGCCATCTTGAAGGTGACGATTTCGGTCCGATTATCGCCCAGGCGCAGCAGATGGCGGGCTTCCCGTACAGCGAAATCCCGCACCTCATTACCGTCGGCTTTGGTCGTGAAACCCTGCTGGGTGCCGCTGATTCGCTGATCGATCTCGTCAGCCGTGAAAAGCTGCGCCACATCTTCCTCGTCGGCGGCTGCGACGGCGCGCGCGGCGAGCGTAACTACTTCACCGATTTCGCCACCAGCGTGCCGGAAGACTGCCTGATCCTGACCCTGGCGTGCGGCAAATACCGTTTCAACAAGCTGGACTTCGGCGACATCGAAGGTCTGCCGCGCCTGATCGATGCGGGCCAGTGTAACGATGCTTACTCGGCCATCATTCTGGCGGTCACGCTGGCGGAGAAACTGGGCTGCGGCGTGAACGACCTGCCGCTGTCTCTGGTGCTGTCCTGGTTTGAGCAGAAAGCGATCGTCATCCTGCTGACCCTGCTCTCATTGGGCGTGACCAACATCGTGACCGGCCCGACCGCGCCTGGCTTCCTGACGCCGGACCTGCTGGCGGTGCTGAACGAGAAATTCGGTCTGCGTTCCGTGACCAACGTTGAAGATGATATGAAGCAGCTGCTGAGCGCGTAAGGAGTTATTCATGACCATGCCAACCTCACAATGTCCGTGGCGGATGCAGGTTCATCACATCCATCAGGAGACGCCGGATGTGTGGACGCTGTCGCTGCTGTGCCATGACTACTATCCGTATCGTGCAGGTCAGTATGCGCTGGTCAGCGTTCGCAACTCGGCGGACACCCTGCGCGCCTACACGATCTCCTCAACGCCGGGGGTGAGCGAGTACATTACGCTCACCGTCCGCCGCATTGACGACGGCGCGGGCTCGCAGTGGCTGACGCGGGACGTGAAGCGCGGGGATTATATCTGGCTGTCTGACGCGCAGGGGGAATTCACCTGTGACGACAAGGCAGACGACAAATTCCTGCTGCTGGCGGCGGGCTGTGGCGTAACGCCGATCATGTCGATGCGCCGCTGGCTGGCGAAAAATCGCCCGCAGACCGACGTGCAGGTGATTTTCAGCGTACGCTCTCCGGAAGATGTGATTTTTGCCGGGGAATGGCGTGATTATCCGGTGACGCTGGTGGCGGAGCACAACGCAACCCACGGCTTTGTGCCCGGTCGCCTGAGCCGCGAGCTGCTACAAAGCGTGCCGGATATGGCGAACCGCACCGTGATGACCTGCGGCCCGGCGCCTTACATGGATATCGTCGAGAAAGAGGTGAAAGCGCTTGGCGTGACCCGCTTCTTCAAAGAGCAGTTCTTCACGCCGGTGGCGGAAGCGGCAACCAGCGGCGTTAAGTTCACCAGGCTGCAGCCTGCGCAGACCTTCTTTGGTCGCGTGGGTACCACGCTGCTGGAGGCGCTGGAAAGCAACAAGGTGCCGGTAGTGGCTGCCTGCCGCGCGGGCGTGTGCGGCTGCTGTAAGACGAAGGTCGTTTCCGGGGAGTATACCGTCACCAGCACCATGACGCTGTCCGACGCGGAAATTGCCGAGGGTTACGTGCTGGCGTGCTCATGTCATCCGCAGGGAGATCTCGTCCTCGCATAAGCGTTAAACGTTCGATCGTAGGCCCGGTAAGCGTCAGCGCCACCGGGCTTTTTGTCGGGTGGCACTACGTTTACCCGACCTACAACAACCCTACCGCCATGCGGGCGCTTTCCCTACCGCAAACCGCCCTGCGCCTAAAAACGCGACAGCCAGCGAGCCGATAAAGAAGTACACCAGGCTTTCAATCGCCCATGCGCCTACCTTGTCGAGGGCGAGCGTTTCCCCCACTCCCACCATCAGCCACGCCACGATCATCGTAAACGCCAGCACCAGCGCGGCCGGGCGCGTAAAGAGCCCAACAATAATCAGGATCGGTGCCACCACTTCGCCAACCAACACGCCGTAGGCGATAAACCCCGGCAACCCTTTCTCCACCAGCATGCCGCTGATAAAGCCCACGCCGCCGAAAAGCTTGTGCAAACCGTGAAAGAGCATCAGCCCGCCGACGGCAAGTCGTAACAAGAGTTTGCCAAGATCGTCGCACGATAGCTTTTCATTTACAGCAATTAACAATGATTTAACCATTTGAAGTTATTCCTGTTTTCACCGAGGTATTGCCAGATTATGCCGAATAATTGCGCGTGAAAAGCACCTTTTAATTAGGGGGAGATGACGGGCAATACGGAGACTTTCTTCTAAGCTTGTAAGCGATATCACAAAAAGGAGACGGACAACCATGAAACAAACCGTGGCTGCATATATTGCGAAAACGCTCGAACAGGCTGGCGTGAAACGTATCTGGGGCGTAACCGGCGATTCCCTGAACGGACTCAGCGACAGCCTCAACAAGATGAAGACCATCGAATGGATGCCCACCCGCCATGAAGAGGTTGCCGCCTTCGCCGCAGGCGCGGAAGCACAGCTCACGGGGGAACTGGCCGTGTGTGCGGGCTCGTGCGGTCCCGGCAACCTGCATCTGATCAACGGGCTGTTCGACTGCCACCGTAACCACGTGCCGGTGCTGGCCATTGCCGCCCATATCCCCTCTTCCGAAATCGGCAGCGGCTATTTTCAGGAGACGCATCCGCAGGAGCTGTTCCGTGAATGCAGCCACTATTGCGAGCTGGTTTCATCCCCGGAGCAGATCCCGCAGGTGCTGGCGATCGCCATGCGCAAGGCCGTGCTGAACCGCGGCGTTTCTGTGGTCGTTATCCCGGGCGATGTGGCCCTCAAGGCAGCGCCGGAAGGGGCTAGCACCCACTGGTATCATGCCCCACAGCCCGTGGTAACGCCTGCGGAAGAAGAGCTGAAAAAGCTGGCGCAGCTGCTGCGGTACTCCAGCAATATCGCCCTGATGTGCGGCAGCGGCTGCGCGGGCGCGCATAAGGAGCTGCTTGAATTTGCCGGTAAGCTGAAATCGCCGATTGTCCACGCCCTGCGCGGCAAAGAGCACGTCGAGTACGACAATCCTTACGACGTGGGGATGACCGGGCTGATCGGTTTTTCTTCCGGCTTCCACACCATGATGAACGCCGACACGCTGATCCTGCTCGGCACCCAGTTCCCGTATCGTCCGTTCTACCCGGCGGATGCCAAAATCATTCAGATTGATATCAACCCGGCCAGCATCGGCGCGCACAGCAAGGTCGATATGGCGCTGGTGGGCGACATCAAATCTACCCTTGCCGCCCTGCTGCCGTTGCTGGAAGAAAAAACGGACCGCAAGTTCCTTGATAAGGCGTTGAGCGACTATCGCGATGCCCGCAAGGGGCTGGACGACCTCGCCAAACCGAGCGACAAAGCCATTCACCCGCAGTATCTGGCGCAGCAGATCAGCCATTTCGCCGACGACGATGCCATCTTTACCTGCGACGTGGGCACGCCAACCGTCTGGGCCGCGCGCTATCTGAAGATGAACGGCAAACGCCGCCTGCTCGGCTCGTTCAACCACGGCTCGATGGCCAACGCCATGCCGCAGGCGCTGGGCGCAAAAGCGACAGCCCCGGAGCGTCAGGTGGTGGCGATGTGCGGCGACGGCGGGTTCAGCATGCTGATGGGGGATTTCCTGTCGGTGGTGCAGATGAAGCTCCCGCTGAAAATCGTGGTCTTTAACAACAGCGTGCTGGGCTTCGTGGCGATGGAGATGAAGGCCGGAGGCTACCTGACGGACGGCACCGAGCTGCACGACACCAACTTCGCGCGCATCGCCGAGGCCTGCGGCATCACCGGCATTCGCGTGGAGAAAGCCTCAGAGGTGGATGAAGCCCTGCAGCGCGCCTTCTCCATCGACGGTCCGGTGCTGGTGGATGTCGTCGTCGCCAAAGAGGAACTGGCGATCCCGCCGCAGATCAAGCTGGAACAGGCCAAAGGCTTTAGCCTGTATATGCTGCGCGCCATCATCAGCGGGCGCGGCGATGAGGTGATCGAACTGGCAAAAACCAACTGGCTCAGGTAAAACATCTGGCATCGCCTTTTTAATAATAAGGACATGCCATGATCGATTTACGCAGTGATACCGTAACCCGCCCGAGCCGCGCCATGCTCGAAGAGATGATGGCCGCTCCGGTCGGGGACGACGTCTACGGCGATGACCCGACGGTCAACGAACTGCAGCGCTACGCGGCTGAACTGAGCGGCAAGGAGGCCGCCCTGTTCCTGCCAACCGGTACGCAGGCTAACCTGGTGGCGCTGCTCAGCCACTGCGAGCGCGGGGAAGAGTATATCGTCGGCCAGGGCGCGCATAACTATCTGTATGAAGCAGGCGGTGCCGCCGTGCTCGGCAGCATTCAGCCGCAGCCGATTGACGCCGCGCCGGACGGCTCCCTGCCGCTCGATAAGGTCGCGGCGAAAATCAAAGCCGACGATATCCACTTCGCCCGCACCAGGCTGCTCAGCCTCGAAAACACCCACAACGGCAAAGTGCTGCCGCGCGAGTACCTGAAAGCAGCGTGGGAATTCACCCGCGAGCGCGAGCTCGGCCTGCACGTGGACGGCGCGCGTATCTTCAACGCCGTGGTGGAGTACGGCTGCGAGCTGAAAGAAATTGCGCAATACTGCGACTCGTTCACCATTTGCCTCTCTAAAGGGCTGGGCACGCCGGTGGGCTCTCTGCTGGTCGGTAACGCAGACTACATCAAGCGCGCCAACCGCTGGCGCAAAATGACCGGCGGCGGCATGCGTCAGGCGGGTATTCTGGCGGCTGCCGGGCTGTTTGCCCTGAAAAACAACGTGGCGCGCCTGAAGGACGACCACGACAACGCCGCGTGGATGGCTACGCAGCTGCGCGAGATTGGCGCCGACGTGATGCGTCACGACACCAACATGCTGTTTGTTCGCGTAGGCGATGACCGCGCCGCCGCGCTGGGTGAATTTATGAAATCACGTGGCGTGCTGATCAACGCCTCACCTGTCGTCCGACTGGTCATGCATCTTGACGTGAGCCGCGAACAGCTGGCGGACGTGGTGAAACACTGGCAGGCGTTTTTACAGCGATAAGGAGCATCACGTGCCGCAACGCATTCTGGTGCTCGGCGCCAGCGGGTATATCGGTCAGCATCTTACCGCGGCGTTAAGCCAGCAGGGACACCGGGTGCTGGCAGCGGCACGCAACACCGAACGGCTGCAAAAACTCAGTTTGCCCGGCGTCACCTGCCACAGCGTTGACCTCAACTGGCCGAAGGAGCTTCCCGCGCTGCTCGAAGGAGTCGACACGCTTTACTACCTGGTGCACAGCATGGGCGAAGGCGGGGATTTTATCGCCCACGAGCGACAGGTGGCGATGAACGTCCGCGATGCCCTGCTGCAAACGCCGGTGAAGCAGGTGATTTTTTTAAGCTCGCTCCAGGCGCCCGAACACGAGCAGTCCGATCACCTGCGCGCCCGCCAGCTGACGGCTGACACCCTGCGCGGCGCGGCTATCCCTGTTACCGAACTGCGCGCCGGCATCATCGTCGGCGCAGGCTCCGCCGCCTTCGAAGTGATGCGCGATATGGTCTACAACCTGCCGGTACTCACGCCGCCGCGCTGGGTTCGTTCGCGCACCACGCCGATTGCGCTGGAGAATTTACTGCATTATCTGGTGGCGCTGCTGGATCATCCGGCCGAGCAACACCGCGTGCTGGAAGCTGCGGGCCCTGAAGTCCTGAGCTATCAGGAGCAGTTCGAACATTTCATGCGCGTCAGCGGCCGCCGCCGCTGGCTGATCCCCATCCCCTTTCCAACCCGCTGGATTTCGGTGTGGTTTTTGAATGTGATCACCTCGGTGCCGCCGACGACCGCCAAAGCGCTGATCCAGGGGCTGAAGCACGATTTGCTGGCGGACGATCGCGCGCTGCGGGCACTCATTCCCCAGGACCTGATCCGCTTTGATGATGCCGTGCGCAATACGCTGAAAGAGGAAGAGCAGCTGGTGAACTCCAGCGACTGGGGCTACGACGCCCAGGCGTTTGCCCGCTGGCGGCCGGAGTACGGCTATTACCCAAAACAGGCGGGCTGCACGGTGAGGACTTCCGCCAGCCTCGCAGATCTGTGGGAGGTCGTGAACCAGATTGGCGGCAAAGACGGTTATTTCTTCGGCAATATCCTCTGGCAAACGCGCGGGGCAATGGATCTACTGGTAGGGCACAGGCTGGCAAAAGGCCGCCCGGCACGCCCGTATCTTGAGGTGGGCGATGCGGTCGACAGCTGGAAGGTGATCATCGTCGAGCCGGAAAAACAGCTGGCGCTGCTGTTCGGCATGAAAGCGCCGGGGCTGGGGCGACTCTGCTTTACCCTCAAAGACAAAGGCGATCATCGTGAACTGGACGTCCGCGCCTGGTGGCATCCGCACGGAATGCCGGGTCTTTTCTACTGGCTGCTGATGATCCCCGCCCACCTGTTTATCTTCCGGGGGATGGCGAAACGCATTACGCAACGGGCAGAACAAAAGATGAAAATTAGTTAATAAAACCCTTTTTCTTTCACCTTTCCCATTGCATAGCGTCGTAATTCACGAAAGAATGCGCACGAAATTCTTTTCAACACAGTGGATAGATATGAAGGTACTGGTTACCGGGGCGACCAGCGGCTTAGGCCGAAATGCGGTCGAATTTCTGCGCAAAAAAGGCATCAGCGTCAGGGCTACCGGTCGCAACGAAGCGATGGGTAAGCTGCTGCAAAAAATGGGCGCAGAGTTCGTCCATGCTGACCTGACGGAGCTGGTCTCCTCTCAGGCAAAAGTGATGCTCGCCGGTATCGACACGCTGTGGCACTGCTCCAGTTTCACCTCCCCGTGGGGTACCCAGGAAGCCTTCGATCTCGCCAACGTGCGGGCAACCCGCCGTCTGGGCGAATGGGCCGTCGCCTGGGGCGTGCGTAACTTTATTCATATCTCGTCACCGTCACTCTATTTCGACTATCACCACCATCGTGACGTGCAGGAAGATTTCCGCCCGGCTCGTTTTGCCTGTGAATTTGCCCGCAGCAAGGCGGCCAGCGAAGAGGTGATTGACCTGCTGGCACAGTCGAACCCGCATACCCGCTTTACCGTGCTGCGCCCCCAGAGCCTGTTCGGGCCGCACGACAAAGTCTTTATTCCGCGTCTGGCGCAGATGATGCACCACTACGGCAGCGTGCTGCTGCCGCGCGGCGGTGATGCGCTGGTGGATATGACCTATTACGAAAACGCCGTCCACGCCATGTGGCTGGCAAGTCAGACGGACTGCGATAAGCTCATTTCCGGTCGCGCCTACAACATCACTAACGGCGAACCGTGCACGCTGCGCAGCATTGTGCAGCGGCTGATCGACGAGCTGCAGATCGACTGTCGTATCCGTTCCGTGCCCTACCCGATGCTGGATATGATTGCCCGCAGCATGGAGCGTTTTGGCAGTAAATCGGCCAAAGAGCCAGCGCTGACGCACTACGGCGTATCGAAGCTTAACTTTGATTTCACGCTGGATATTTCGCGGGCGGAGAACGAGCTGGGGTATAAACCGGTTGTGACGCTGGATGAAGGGATTGTGCGCACGGCGGCGTGGTTACGGGATCACGGGAAGTTGCACCGGTAAGCGTCCAGCCTCATGTAGGCCGGGTAAGCGCAGCGCCACCCGGCAAAAGACAGAGTGTACGGCCTGATGCCCTCACCCCGGCCCTCTCCCACCGGGAGAGGGTGCAAACACTAAAACGGCAACCTTTCGGTTGCCGTTTGCTGTTTATAATGCCGTCCAGGCGTCAGCCCATGCCAGGCCTGCACCCGGTTCATAGTATGCCGGGGCGCTGTTACACCAGCCGCTGTACGGGAACGGTTTGCACTGGAACAGTTTACCGTGGTTATTCACGATATCACCTGCGTTGTACTTGCTGTTCGCGCTCCACGCCGCGTAAGACGCGTCGTCTTGAGATGGCGTAGCCGCTTTCGCCTTCACGTTCAGCAGGTAAGAGGTGGTGCTGCTCAGTTCACCATCGCTAACGGTCAGACTCACTTCAATCTGCTGAGCCGTCGCCGCTTCTGGCGCCTTGAAGGTTACAACCGCTTTATCCTGACCGGTGACGGTCTGACCATCCTGTGAACGCCAGGTGTAGGTCAGCTTGTTGCCATCTGCGTCCGTAGACCCTTCCGCGCTCAGAGAAACCTGCGCACCGGCGTCAACCGCACCGATTGGACCCGCGATATGCGCAACCGGTGCGTGGTTCACCGCCGCTGGCTCAGCCGGGGTTTCATCCGGTGTTGGCGCTGGTGCCGGAGTCTGATCTTCCGATGGCGTCGGCGCTGGCGTTACCGGCGTTTCGTCCGGGGTGGTGGCAGAGCCGTCGTCGTTTACGATGTTAACTTTGAAGAACTTCTGCACGCACTTGCTATAGTCACCGTCTTTAAAGGCGCTGAACGGCGTCTGGTAGCCCACCAGCTGGCAAGAGTAGGTTTCGCCGCTTGGCGTATCCGCGCTCCATCCCCAGTCCTGCTCCCAGTAAATCTTCAGCGCGCCTGCTCCGCCTTCGTCGAACTGCTTCATGTTGGCGCAGCCCAGCACTTCATTCGCCGGAACAGGCACTTTCAGGTAGTTCGCAAACTCTTTGTAGTACTTGATACGGTTCTGCGACTGGGCAATTTCAGTCGGACCGCCGCACTCTACGCCGCCGTTGATGATCTGGGTGGTCACGCCAAAACCCGGTACCAGACCGTTGGCCTTATCATGATCGTTTGGCTGCCACGTGCCGTCGATAACCTGCAGCATGCTTGGTTTTGGCGGCTGCGGGTAGGCGAAGAAGAAGATCGCGCTCGCCAGGTTCAGCCAGGTGTCCGCCACCAGCTCAGGTTTGTCGAGCAGAGTACGCACGTCGCCGTACATCGCTTCAGAGAACGGACCGTAGTTGTAGTTGTAGGACAACTGCTTCGCACCGCGACCGAAGTAGCTCAGGAAGTCACCGTCTTTATCTTTACCGCACGGCCAGGTCTGCCCCTGCCAGACGTCCGGGTTACATTCGCCGTTATAGCCGCCCTTCTGACCTTCGGTCCAGCCCATTTCACGCACGTGAACCAGCGCCTGACGCCATTCGGCTTCCGGACGCCAGCTTTCGTGGCCGCCGGTTTCCTGGGCAAAGTGGGCAAACATGGTTGCCAGCTCTTTACGGCAGATGGCGTCGCTGTCGCGACCGTCGTTGTAGGTCTTACAAAGCGCCGGGAATTTACCCACCGCTTTCAGGAAGTTGCTGTAGGTGTAGGCCTGCGCGCGCATCGGGAACAGGTATTCCCAGTCGCTGGCCTTCACGATCCCTTCTACGCGCTTCACGTTGTCCGGGTTCGCCGCACGGCCTGGCTCAATCATTTCAACCTGAGCATTGTCCAGCGTCTGGATGGTCTCTTTTACGGAGGCCATCAGCGGGAAGCTGGTCAGCTCCTTTTCCTTCTTCGCCAGATCGCTGGCTTTCATGGTGTACGGCTCACTGGTGGTCGCTTGCAGCGACGCAGCCTGTGCCATAAAGGGGGCTACGCACGCGCCGGCAACCAGTACACTCAGTAACGTCCTTTTGTTCATTTCAGTATTCCTGTTAATTGAAGTTAAATTTAAAATCCCGGCTTATGTATTAATCCGTTAATAAATAAACCACAGACAGCGGTTTTCACTTTTCGAAGAACACCCTTGGGGAATTCTTCAAAAATAAAAAACCTTAATAACGTGCCTCTAATTTCAACTGCTGATATTTTTTCCAGACCTTGTGCGCATACACCATTCGCTGCGGATAATTCTCTTTTTTTAATCCGGCGTTATAGGCGCCTACTGCCTCCCAGTTATAGCCATAGACTTTAATCATTCCGGACAGGATGGACGCACCGACCATAATGGAGGTACAGGGCTCGGTCATCAGCCGGTACTCATCAATCCCCCTGCTCTCCAGCTCCGTAAAATGAGAGCTGTTTATCTGCATCAGCCCGACATCGCGCGTGCCGTCGTGGTTTTGCCCAACCGCATACGGGTTCATCCCGGATTCAACGTTAGCAATGGCATACAGTAAATAGGGATCGACATGATAATAATGCGCCGCTTTATCCCAACAGTTGGCCAGCGCGCTTTGGCTTATTATCAATAACAACAACATTAATTTTTTCATTTTTACCTGCTGACAGTTTCGGTTATTTCTCCTTGCCCACATCCTGTAAAATGAATTTTTGAAACGCTCACCACCCTCGCAAGAGAGCGGTGAGCGTTTATCGGGTTAGATTATTTGCAGTCTGTTGCTGCGCCTTCTTTCACCCATACGTCGCTGTTAGCCGGGTTATCACCGCGGGTCCACCATTTGGCACGGTAAACGTTGCCCTGGTAAGTGGTGGTTTCGCCGCCGTTGTAAACCAGGTCAGAGCGCCAGTTCATCTTCACGTTGCTCACCATTTCCCATGCTTCGGCACCGAAGCCAGGCTGGTTACCCTGCGTCCAGTACTTCGCTTTCCACACCAGATGGTCGAAGCTTACGGTATCGCCACTGTTGTAGACTTTGCTGGAATCCCACGCAGCGTATTTGCTGGCGTTAGCATCGACAGGCGCGTCGCAGCTGCCGGTTGCCGTGCCTTCGTCAGATGGCGGCGTAACCTCGTCAGACGGAGGAGTCACTTCATCAGATGGTGGGGTCACCTCATCAGCAGGCGGTGTTACGTCTGCTGGTTTCGGATTAACCGTCACCTGCACGTTTGACTGCACGCTGGTTTTGCCGTCGGTCACGACAACGCTCAGGGTGTAGGATGAGGCGTTGTTGACCTCTGGTGCAGTGATGCGAACGTTAGCGGTATCGGTACCCGTTGCGTTCATATCCGCCGGTACGCTCCAGCTATAGGTCAGCGCGTCGCCGTCTGGATCGGTTGCCTGTGCATGCAGGGAAATCGCTTCACCGGATTCAACGGTGACGGCTTCCATGGCATTGATCACCGGAGCCTGGTTCGCTTTCGGCGCTTTGTTCACAACCTGAACATCAATCGCGTTGCTCAGACCCTTCGCGTCAGTCACGGTCAGACGGAAGACCAGATTCTGGTCGCTGGTGACGGCCGGTACGCTGAAGCTGGCTTTCGCCTTGGTGCTGTTTGCCAGCGTCACGGTTGCGCCGGATACCTGCGTCCATTTGTAGGTCAGCGCGTCGCCGTCCTGGTCGCTGGAGGCAGAGCCGTCCAGGGTGACGGTTGCCGGGCCGGTTACCGTCATATCGGTAGCAGAAGCCACTGGCGCATGGTTGGTCACAACAGGCTCAACAGGCGTTGAACTGCCGCCCAGCAGGCTTTCGTTCATCGCGTTCAGGATATCGCCGTTGTCGGATTCGATAGACCATGCGAACAGACCACCGAGGTTTTTGTTCTGTACGTATTTGCCTTTCGCCATCACGGAACGGGCGTTGTCGTAGGTCACCAGTTCGCCGGTAGACTTGTTAAACACGTACGGCGCTTCTGCCGCTTCATCGTATTTGTATTCCCAGCCTGGTTTGCCCAGCATCTGGTTCACAATCTGACGATAGTCGACAATGCCGTTTTCCCATGTGCCTTTGATTGGGCCCGTTGCCGTACCGGTAAACGGATTATCGCCGGTATAGCCGTGAACGCCCTGCTCCAGCATCGCTTTCACGGCGTTATCGGTGGTGTAGTTGGTATCCGGTTTCCAGGACGCACCGTACAGCGCGGTCTGGTGGCCGAGATCGGTATTGCTCCACGCGCCGTAGAAGTCATAGCTCATCAGGAAGATATGGTCGATGTACTGCTGCGCGGTGTTGTAATCCACGTCTTCGATCTTATCTTTGCCCGCACCGATTGCGGTGGTCAGCTCGTAGGTACGGCCCGTTTCGGCAGAGAGTTCGTTCAGCATCTGACGCAGGTCGTGCATCAGCGCGGTGTAGGTCGCTTTATCGGTCTGAGGGTTACCCAGTTTGGCGTTCTCACCGCCGCCGCCCGGGAATTCCCAGTCGATATCCACGCCGTCGAACACCTTCCAGGTCGTCAGGAAGTCTTTCACGGAGGCCACGAAGCGATCGCGCAGCACTTTGTTATCCATCTGATAGAACGGATCGGACAGCGTCCAGCCGCCTACGGATGGCAGAATTTTCAGGTCAGGATGGGCTTTTTTCATCGCCATCAGCTGGCCGTAGTTGCCTTTGTACGGGTCGTCCCAGCCGGTCACGCCCTGCTGCGGTTTCTGCAGCGCAGCCCACGGGTCGTGGATCGCCACGGTGTAGTCCGGACGGCCCTCGCAGGCGCGCTTCAGGGATTCCAGCGCGCCGGAAGATTTAGCGCTGTCGTTAATGCCGTCGCCGCCGCAGATTGGAATGAAGCCGTACAGCAGGTGGTTAATGTTCGCCACCGGGATTTTGTCCGCCGAGAAGTTACGGTCATACACGCCCCACTCAGGGAAATAAGCACCGACCACTTTGTCGGTGTGCTGCGCAAAGGCTTTGTTGTTTTCCAGCAGCGGGGTATTCAGCGGCAGCAGGTGGCTACCGTCGGTATCCGCAACGATGATCAGCTTGCTGGCGCTTTTGGTGCAGCCGCTGTCGTTACAAAGTTCAACCTGCTCCTGATAACGGCCCCCTTTTTTCACTTTAAAGGTCGCAGAGCCTGCGGCGCTGCCCGCGCCGGTCCAGACGGTCTGGCCGTCCAGCAGCACTTTTGCAGACGTTGGTGCGTCGCCGCTCCAGACGTTCCACTCAACCTTCACATCCACGCCATCTTTGTGCACTTTGATGAGGTTGTTATAGTCTTGTGCCGCCTGGTCTACTTCTACCAGCGCAAATTTATCATTGCCTGACGTAATAGAAGGCGTACCCGGTGCCGCTGCAAATACTGAGCTTGTTGCAGCTGCAACAAAAAGCGCCAGATATTTAGGCTTCATAAATTTCATTTTTATTTCCTGATAAATTTATTCGTAACGTTAATAATCCATGCCTTCCGTGAGAACATGGATGCGTATTTAACCAACCTGAAAACCGTGACAAAAAAACGTATTGCTGCGTTGTATTCCTCCATAAAAAGATACAAGCCCAAATTCCGTGTAGCTTATATCCTTTACGATACACTGAGCGCAAAGAGACGTCCTTCTCTTCCACCGTCGAAAAAATTGATAAAAAATCTTGACCTGAATATTTAAAACATGAAGGCAAACTGCTGCGCAATAAACACCACTATTCCAGCAAATGAGAGATACGGTCCGAAAGAAATAGTGAGGTTATTTTTATTTAAATTATTTAGCGTGAAATAGCCGATAATACCGCTCAACGCGGCGATTAATTCCAGCGAGGGCAACGCCTGCCAGCCGCACCAGGCACCTAAGGCCGCCAGCAGCTTAAAATCGCCATATCCCAACCCTTCCCTTCCGGTGGTCAGGCGAAACGCCCAGTAGAGCAGCCAGAGAGACAGATAGCCCGCCACGGCACCGAACAGCGCATCGCACAGCGGCAGCCGGTGGTCAACCGCGTGAAGCAGTAATCCCGCCCACAGCAGGGGTTGCGTCAGGCAGTCCGGCAGCAGCTGGTGCCGCCAGTCGATCGTTGCAAGGGGCAACAAAAACGCCGCCAGCAGCCACAGTGAGAACAGTGCCTGCACGTCGGGCATGCACCAGGCGGTGATACCAAAAAACAGGGCGGAAAAAAGTTCGATTAAAAATATCCGCAGCGGAATAGCGGTGCCGCAGCGGCTGCAGCGTCCGCGTAAAATAAGCCAGCTAATGAGCGGGATATTCTCCCAGGCGGCCAGCGCGTGCTGGCACACCGGGCAGTGCGAGGCCGGGAACAGCAAATTGCCGCCGCCCTCTTCGTTCATCACCATGCCCGGTACGCGCTCGGCGACGACGCCCAGAAAGCTCCCCACAATGCCGCCTAAGATCGCACTCATTATCGGGAACCCGACCGGGTAAACCTCCCGCATCAGCGCGAAGGTGTTCATGCGGTTTTGCTCCAGGTAAGCTGCACCTCTGCCTTGACGTCGCTGAGGTGATCGACCGGCGTGAGGTTCATTTTTTGCAGCCTGACGCCGGAGGTCTGGTTAATTTCCCGCAGCCAGCTCTTTAATTCATATACGTTTACGCGATTCACGACGAACGATAGGGTTTGTCCATCCTGACGCACATCCGTCAGCGCAAGATTAATTTCCTGCGCGCTGCTCTCGACTACCGTGCGCGGGTTATTCGTTTTGATAATCTGGACCTGGAGATGGTTTTTATCTATTTCACTGCGCATCCAGTTCAGCGTCTCTTTTTGTCTGCTCAGCGTGGCTTTACTGTTTTGAATCATATTATCCAGCGGGATCACGCCTGCGTAATAGATGGCTGCCCCCGCCAGGGCCACGGCACATATTTTTATAATGACTTTTTCCCTGGCGCTGTAATTCTGATAACGAGACTTAAGCTGCGCGATTCGCTCTTTCATTTATATTTCCCTGCGATCATGGCGGTATAAGGTGCAGCGGTGGAAACAGGCTGCAGGGTGAAGTCAAAATTCTCCCCGGCCTGATTCACAAACGTCTGCAACGCGGTTGGGTTTTGCGCACTGACGCTCAGCGTCAGCGTGTTCTGTTGGGCGTCATATTCCAGCAGATCGATTTCCATTGCCGGCACGGCCTGTCTGGCTTTCTCCAGCTCTTCAAGCTGCAAAAAGACCCCTTTGGTCTGCTTCTTCATGTTTTGACCAAAGTGATATTTGATGTTGGTCTGCTGGCGCATGCTGGGGAAATGGTGCTGATAAACCTGAAGGATCTCCTGCTGAACCTGGTTTTCCTGCTGCACCAGCATCCAGGCCATGGCGACGCGCGGCCCCAGCAACAGGCCGAGAGAGAGCAGCCCCGCCGCGGCTATTGCCGCTTTGATGCCCTTAGACGCTTTACCCGAGCCCGCTTTCGCGCTGAATTCACCGTGCAGGAGCGTGACGCGGCAGGCGTGCCACTGCGGCTGGATCAGGACCAGCGGATGCTGCCAGGGGTGCCCGACGTCAACGTCGACGCCAGCGGGCGCGTCGCCGTAGCAGCACACGTCCCCCTCTCCGGCTTTTTGCATCAGCAGCGGCAGCAGGCTCGCCTCCATTTCGCCAGCGACATGCGGCGATAAACGCAGCCAGTAGCCGTCGTCCAGGGCGACAAGCGTGCTTCCGCCCGCCGTCACGGGCAGCAGCCACGCATCCGGCAGCGCCTGAATGACCTTTAATCCGGCCTCCTGACAGCGGGTTAACCACCCGCGCAGGCAATCGGCGTCGATGGCCACCGCGTCAACCTCGGCGCCCTTTTTGTTGAGCACCGTCCAGTGGAGATTATCCACCTCGCCAATCAGCGTCTCTTCCGCCATCCACGAGAACGCCGTCGCCTGCGAGGCAATTTTCTTCGGCAGCGTAAAGTGGCGGAAGATCATGCTGCTGGCGGGCAGCAGCAGGCAAACGCGGGCGGCCAGAGGATGGTCCGCCAGCGCGTCCAGGCTCTCCAGCACCTCAACCTGCTCGCTGCCGGAGACACACCACATTATTTTCCCGCCCTCGCGGCTGTCGGGACGAACAAAAAGGACCTGTTTCATAGCGTTCTACTTTTCTTATTCAATCATTCGGTAACGACGTTGCCACGTCACGATCTCACCGGCTTCGTTATTCACCTGAAGCTGGCTTACCACGCGAAGCGTTAATTCATCGGTATTGCCGGTATAGTTCACGCGGAAATACCGGCTATTAATGGAGAGATAGTCGGCCACCTGCGGGAGGTCGTCTTTTAACTGCGGGAAGGTCTGCTCCAGCGCTTTGCTGAAGGTTTCCATATTTTCCCAGCCGGTTTCAGGACGCGATTCAATCAGGCGAGCGGCATCATCTTCATTGAGTTTTCCGGGGAACAGGGCGGCCAGTAAGGCGGCCTGCTCCGGTTTCAGGGTGTTCACATCCACCCTGCTGGCGGAGTCCGGCAGCGCGCACAGCAGCTTGCTCACCTTCGGATAAGCGGCGGCCGGGAAGGCAGGCAGCAGCTTGATCTCGGCAATAGTGCGCATCATCTGGTTCGCCGGCTGGCGAGCGGGCACCGCGCCTGCCCAGGCATCGGTCTCTGCGCCCTCTTTGGCCGTTGTCGTGTCGCCATCGAGATAGTCCACCAGCTGCTGATACACCTCTTCCGCGTTGGTCTGGCTCACGCCGCTCTCCGTCAGAAGCTGTTCAACAATCTGCTCTCTGCGGGGCTTTTCCGGCACCGCCGGGGCGGTTTGCCCCTGGGCAATTTTTTCGACCGCCAGCAGGTTGTTGACGTTAAAGCAGTCCTGCGCGTCCTCCACCTGGCTGACCACCGTGTAGTTTTCGCCCCGGGTTTCCAGCGGCTGATGCCAGTCGCCGTCGAGGGAGAGCGCTTTGCTTTCCCCGCTGGCGTCGGTCTGGAGCCGGTCTTTCACCACCTTTTCCTGGGCCTGCATCGTCCAGCGCAGCTGCTGCTGGCTCACCTGGTAATGCGTTTTTTGCAGGTTGCGGCAGAACTGCTGGCTGATTTTGGCGGCCAGCGCCGACATCATCACCAGCAGGATCAGCACCACCAGCAGGGCAACGCCTTTCTGTTTCTGTAATCGGCTCATGGCTTCACTTCCGGTGCAGGCTGCGGCGCTGGCGCAGCGGCCTCAGGCAGATCGCCCGGGGTCGTAAAGACCCAGCGCCAGGTATCGCCGTTTTCCATGGTCAGCGTCAGCTCCACGCCGTCCGGCAGATGCGCCGGGTCGCTCCAGCTTTTCTGCCAGCCCTGACGGTAAAAACGCCACTGCAGCGATTTCACCTCGCTGACAATCGGCACCTCGTCGGGTTTGGCGTCCGCCGGGCCGTCAATCACCGGCCAGACGTCGCGATACAGACGCCCCTCTTCCAGCCGCCAGCGCACGCGCTCCAGCTGGACCGTTCCGCTCACGCCGTTCAGCGTGGTCAGCTCAAGCGCATCGTCTGTCTGGCGGAACAGATCCGGCTCGTTGCGCGGCGCGCGCGCCTGCAGCTGGTAGAAATCGCGCTCCATCAGGTTCCAGGCACGCTGGAGCTGATTGAGCTTCGCCGCGCTGGCGTCGGTGGCCGAACTGGTACGCATCGCGCCGTCCAGAATTTGCCAGGCCAGGGTGCTGATCACCGCAAAGATGGTCAGCGCAATCATGATCTCCAGCAGGGTAAAACCGCGCTGGCTTCGGGTGTTCTTCACTTGCTCTCTCCCGGCGGAGCGATCTGCAGCGAAATAACCGGCTGGCTGTCGTCGCCTTCCGCATACACGCGGATCGCGTTAGCCCAGCCGCTGTCGGCGGTTTTGACCCGCTGCTTGCGCCAGTTCCAGCTGCGCCCGCCCATGATTTCCGTTCCCTGCTGCTCAGCATCCGGGAAGTCGGTTTTCGCGAGCTGCGCTTCTGCCAGCTGATTCTCCGCCACCCAGCTCGCCTGCAGCGTGTCGGCCAGCCCGTGGGTGAAACGCACGTTCAGGGAGACCGAGTTCATCAGCGCCAGCGCGGCGGTGGAGAAGATCACCAGCGCGACCATCACCTCCAGCAGGGTCATACCCTTTTGCTTAGCGTTGCCTTTAGTCATCGTTTTCTACCGATACCGGGGCCGCGCCTTGCGACACCACGCGGAAATGGTGCTGTTTGTCATAGCTTTGCAGCGTCAGGGTGAAGCGGCTGATTTCGCCGTCCGGCAAAAAGAGCACCTGCGGGTCGGACGTTACCGTGGCGGCCAGACGCTGGGGAGAGAGCGAAACGTGCATCTCTTCCGGGAAACCGCCTTTGGTGGTAATACGCCCCGCGGATAACGGCACCCAGCGGCGCTCGCCGTTTTTATCTTCAAGCGTCACCAGCTGATAGCTATCCGTGGAAATCACCAGCCCCACAATATTTCCGTCCATCACCGCGCGGTCCGAACCATAATCAACGAGGGCTTTTAATTGCTGGCCAAATATATCCGCACCGCTGCGCGAGGGTATTGTTGACACCACCATCATGGCGCAGCTGGCAAATATCACCAGCGCCAGAATAATTTCCAGCAACGTAAAGCCGCGTTGACGTTTCATTATTTCTCTTTCTTATCCAGAGACCAGTTCGTAATATCATCGGCGGTATTGGCTTCGCCGTCCGGACCGGCCGAGAAGACGTCAACCGCGCCGTGTTCGCCCGGGCTCACCAGGATATAATCCCCGCCCCACGGATCCTGCGGCAGGCGGCGAATATAGCCGTCGGCGCGGTAACCGTTCGGGATGGGCGCGATTTCAGGCTTGGTCACCAGCGCCTGCATGCCTTGTTCAGTGGTTGGGTAGCGGTGGTTATCCAGCTTGTACATATCCAGCGAACCTTCGAGCGCGACAATATCGCTGGTCGCTTTTTGCGTATCCGCTTTTTCTTTATTGCCCATTAAGTTTGGCACCACCATACTCGCTAAAACGCCGAGAATAACGATTACCACCATTAATTCGAGCAACGTGAAGCCCGCCTGGCGAGCCAGGTGTTTTCTTTTTATAGCCATGATTTAACCTACCATATTATTAAGTTGCAGAAGCGGTTGTAATATTGACAGCACGATGAATAAAACAATCGTCGCCATGGATACCACCAGCGCCGGTTCAAATACCGACAGCGTTAACGTAATGCGGTGCTGTAATGCCGATTCCTGGTTTTCCGCCGCGCGGTCCATTAAATTGCCCAATTCCCCGCTCTCTTCGCCGGAAGCAATCATGTACAGCATGGTTGGGGGGAATAATTTCGCCTGCTCCAGCGCGGCATATAACGAGGCCCCCTGGCGCACGGTATCCGCGGCCTGCTCCAGCACCTGCCGGGCGTAGAGGTTTTCGATACCGTCCATGGCGATATACATCCCCTCCAGCAGCGGCACGCTGCTGGCCTGCAGAATGCTCAGGGTGCGGATGTAGCGGGCGCTGTTGATGGCGCACACCAGCTTTTTAATCGGCGAGCCGTTCACCAGCCAGCGGTTCCAGCGAAAGCGGTTTTTGGCATTTCTGAGCCAGGTTTTAAAACCGACAAACCCACCGCCCAGGATCCCGACGATATAGATACCGTAGGCCTGCAGGAAATCGCTCACCGCAATCAGCGTGCGGGTGGTGATCGGCAGCTGCTGCTTCATGTGGGTGAACTGCTCGATCACCTGCGGCACCACCGCCACCAGCAGAATGCTGATGACCGCGATGGCCACCACCGTCAGGGTGATCGGGTAGACCATCGCCTGCGTCAGCTTGCTTTTCATCTTCTGGCGCTGCTCGTTGTACTCCGCCAGCTTCTCCAGCACGTCGCCCAGGTGGCCGGTCTTTTCACCGGCCATCACCAGCGTGCAGTAGAGCTTGTCGAAGGTGCGCGGAAACTGGCTGAAGGCGTCAAACAGCGTGTGCCCTTCCACCACCTTTTCACGAATTTCCACCACCATCGCCGCCAGCTTTTTGTCTTCCGTCTGCTTCGAGATGGCCTTCAGCGCGCTCTCCAGCGGCAGCGCGGCGTTGACCAGCGTGGAGAGCTGGCGGGTAAACATCGACAGCACCGGCGTGGAGAGCTTAGCCCCGGTTTTTGCTTTCCCGGACGCCGCCGCCTCGCGGGTTTCGGTGATGCTGACGGGCATCAGCTTTTGCTCGCGCAGCATCTGGCGAACCTGCTTTTGCCCCTCGGCCTGCAGGGTGCCGCGCCGGGTTTTGCCCGCCGCATCCGTCGCCGTCCAGGCGTAGAAGGCCATTACGCATCCCCCCCGCGCTCGGCGGTGACGCGCATCACCTCTTCCAGAGAGGTTACGCCGCTAATCACCTTCAGCAGCCCGTTTTCGCGCAGGCTGTAGGCCTGCTTAAAGAGCTGCGTTTCGATGGACATTTCGTCCTTATCTTCATGGATGGCGCGGCGCATGGTGCTGTCCACGACGAGGAATTCATGAATACCGGCGCGGCCCTGGTAGCCGCTCTGGCGGCAGTGCTCGCAGCCCACCGCGCGGTAAATCGCTTTGGGCGGCGCGTCCATAAAGCTGAACAGCGCTTTTTCATTGGCGTCCAGCGGACTGGTGGTCCGGCAGTGGGTACACAGCCGACGCACCAAACGCTGGGCAATGACACCGAGCAACGATGAACCGATTAAAAACGACTCCAGCCCCATATCCCGCAGGCGCGTAATCGCCCCTGCGGCGCTGTTGGTGTGCAGCGTAGACATGACCAGGTGACCGGTGAGCGACGCCTGCACCGCAATTTGCGCGGTTTCGCCGTCGCGAATTTCCCCGATCATCACCACGTCCGGGTCCTGACGCAGAATGGCGCGCAGCCCGCGGGCAAAGGTCATGTCCACGCGCGGGTTAACCTGCGTCTGCCCCACCCCTTCCAGCTCGTATTCAATCGGGTCTTCAACGGTCAGGATGTTGCGTTCATGGCCGTTCAGCGCCGAGAGAATGGCATACAGGGTGGTACTTTTGCCGGAACCCGTTGGCCCGGTGACCAGGATAATGCCGTGCGGGCGGTCAATCAGCCCTTTTAACTTATCCAGCTCTTCATCAATCAGGCCCAGCTTGTTGATGTCGGGCTTCAGGTTGCTTTTGTCGAGCAGGCGCATGACCACGCGCTCGCCGTATTGGGATGGAATGGTCGACACGCGCACGTCGATCGCCTTGCGGCCAATGCGCAGGGAGATACGACCATCCTGCGGCAGGCGCTTCTCGGCAATGTCGAGTTTCGACATGACCTTGATGCGCGACACCAGCAGCGGCGCGAGCTTACGCGCTGGCTGCAGCACCGGGCGCAGCACGCCGTCGACGCGAAAGCGGATGCTCAGCGTGCGCTCGAAGGTTTCGATATGAATATCCGACGCGCCGTCTTTCACCGCCTCGCCGAGAATGGCGTTGATCAGGCGGATCACCGGGGAGTTTTCGTCGTTATCGAGCAGATCCTCGTTGTCCGGGATCTCCTCGGTTAACGCCATCAGGTCGATATCGGCGTCCATATCGTCCACCAGCTGCTGCGACACGCCGCTGCTCTGCTGCCAGATTTTGGCCAGCAGCTCGTCAAAGGCTTCCGGCGTCAGGGTCACCGGAACGAACGCTCGTCCCAGCACCCGGCGTACCTCCAGCAGTGCAAACGCCGGGGTGTCTTCACGGATATAGACGTCGTTGTTATAAAACAGAACGCCGTTATCTTTTGCGTAGCTGCTGCTACACAGGGTTTTAGTCAGTTCGTCCACGGTGCCCTCTCCGCCCTAGTGCTTAAACGGATTGCGCGGTGCGCTGGCGCTGGTTTTTACCGGTGCGGCGCTGGCGTCAACGGGAAACGCAGGCAGTACCGCGTTATCCGCTGGTTCGATAATGCCGAGCTTTTTCTCTTCCACGCGCTGCTGCTGGCGGGCGCGGATCTGGTCATATTTCTCTTTCGACGCCGCGCTGTAGTTGTCGTCGTCGCGCAGGACGGTGGTATGGATAAACACCATCAGGTTGCGCTTCGACGTATCCTGCGAGGTGTAGCGGAACAGCTGGCCGACCAGCGGGATATCGCCCAGCAGCGGCACTTTGGAGACCGACTGCTTGGTGACGTTTTCCATCAGGCCGCCGAGCACCACCGTCTGCCCGCTGTGCACCATCACTTCGTTGTTGATGGTGCGGGTGTTAAAGGTTGGGCCGAGGCTGGC
This sequence comes from Enterobacter sp. 120016, assembly GCF_018383635.1. Taxonomy (NCBI): domain Bacteria; kingdom Pseudomonadati; phylum Pseudomonadota; class Gammaproteobacteria; order Enterobacterales; family Enterobacteriaceae; genus Enterobacter; species Enterobacter sp. 120016. Next base: position 321,078 of record NZ_JAHAWC010000003.1, read on the forward strand.
GTCTTCCGTCGCGCTGTTGTCGACGCTGGAGACTTCCTGCTCAATCTTCAGGTGGATCATGTCGCCGTCGTTGATTTGCGGCACAATTTTCAGCTTGGTACCGACCGTCTTACGCTCAACGGAGTTAAAGACGTTGTCGCCGCTGGTGGTCTGGGAGCCGGAGAGCACCGGCACGTCCTGACCGACGTTGAACGACGCTTCTTTGTTATCCAGCGTGACCACGCTTGGCGTGGAGAGAATGTCGTTTTTCGCCCCGGTGGAGAGCGCGGTCATCAGCGCGCCGAAATCGCCGTTAAAGAAACCGGTGGCCATCCCCGTGAAGCTAGCGCCTTTAATTACGCCATTCTTCACCTGGCTGATAGGCAGTCCGGTGGAGCCGAACTGCACGCCGCCGTGTTTGCCGGTCCACTGCACGCCGAGATCCAGGCCGTTACCGTCCTGCACTTCAGCAATGATCGCTTCCACCAGCACCTGCGGACGGCGGATGTCGAGCTTGTCGATCACCTTCTCCAGAGAGTTCATCACGTTAGGCTGGGCGGTGATCACCAGAGAGTTGGTTGCCTCATCAGCGGTAATGTTCAGATCGCTGGACGCGGTGGCGGTTTTCGCCTTCGGCGTGCCGGCCTTGTCTTTCAGCTGTTCGCCAATCCCGGTCAGTACCGGCACCACCTTCGTGGCGCTGGCATATTTGAGGTAGAAGACGCGGGTATTCCCCTCGTTGTTCTGCTCGCGATCCAGCTGATGGATCAGGGAGCGGGTACGCATGCGCGCATCTTCCGAGCCGCTGATCACCAGGCTGTTGGTTTCGTCATCCGCCACCACTTTGGTCGCCAGCTGCGGCGCGTTCTGCCCCTTCTGCTCTTCATTGTTGAGGTTGTTCAACATGTCCGAGAGCTCTTTGGCGGAGGCAAAGCGCAACGGCACGATCTCGCGGCGCTGAATACCGTCTTTATCGACGCGCTGCACCAGATCCACCAGGCGGTTCACCACCGAGGCTTTACCGGTTAACAGCAGCACGTTGGAGGGCTCGAAGTGCACCACGTTGCCGATGCCGGTGGCATCGTTGAGCTGGCGCAGCAGCGGGGCAAGTTCGCGTACCGGCACGTTTTCCATGCGCACCACGCGGGTGATGATCTCATCGCCTTTGCCCGGATTTTTGCTGTCGGCCAGCGGCGCGCCGGCGGTGCGGGCGACGCTTGAGCGCACCACTTTCACCATGCCGTTGTCCATCGGGATCACCGACAGGCCGTACAGGTCCAGCACGCTCAGGAAGAACTGGTAATACTCATCTTCCGTCAGCACGTTGTAGGTTCGCACCGACACCGAGCCCTGAACGGACGGGTCGACGAGAATGGTTTTATTCAGATTGCGGCCTACCGTATCGATAAACTCGCGGATATCGGTATTTTTAAAGCTCGCGCTAAAGTTGGCTGCAAGCAGCGAACTCGAATATAACGACAATGCGGTCAGCGCCACGCACGCCCAAGGAAATTTCTTCATGTCTGTACACTTGTTAATTGTTTAGAACATTAACCCGAATATTTTCAAGGTGAGCGTGACGTCTGACGACGACCTCCGCTTCTTTCATTTTCGACCAGTTGGCAATAATGCTTTTTGCCTTTGCTTCGTCGGTCATATCGACAGCATTCACTTTTACTGCCACGTCACCCTTTTTCAGCCCTGAATGGCTGTAGAAGGAGGAGGCATTCCTTGGATTAATGTTGTAACCTTCCAGCTGGCCCTTTTCGATTAACGGCTTTAACACCAGATAATCATTCAGATGCACGCTTTCCGCGCCTGCATCTTTCGTCGATTTGGTTACCGGGCCGCTGTCAGCGCCGCCCTTAAAATAATCAGGTTTATTTAACGCCAGTACCTGCGTAGCACCTTCGTAATTAACCACTACATTGTCTTTGTTTATTTCCTGAATAAAGGCATCGTTAAAACCGGTCAGCGGCTCGCCTTCACGGTAGCTCTTCTGGCCGCCAGGCGTTTTGATTACCGCGAAGGAAAGCCAGGCGTCATCGCTGCGCACGATCCCTTCGATCTCCACTGCCAGCGGGGCTTTAACCGCCGTCGGAACGTTATCCTGGCGAACTGCTGCGGTAAAAAGCGTGAATGTTTTTTCGTTACGACGCGTTTTCAGCGGCTGCGCATCAGAATTAGCCAACTTATTCGTAACTTTTTTATAATCTTTAAACGTCAGATACCCTTGCTGGCCGCAAAAAATTAACAGCACGAACATAATGCAAGGTGTTATCCACCGTGACAGAAATGAGAACCTCATTTTTCATCTGGCCTTTAACAAAGCGAAAATAAGCAGCGTCGTGCTGCGCCAATATGTGAGCAAAGAGTAATTTCCCGCTGTAAAAACAACCACTGACTTTGCCGCTAACTTTCATACAGAAAAATATTGACCGTATAAAATCCAGATGTTAGGCCTCACCGGCAGGATATTTTTACCCTGTGCGCAAATTGACCTCCCTATAGCGTTGCTTTACTTTCTCGTCCTGTTGCTATTCCTAATCAGAGACGGTAAGTCGTTATGTATCAGAGCCACTTTAATTTTAAAAATCCGCCCTTTCGGAAAATAACCCGGTTATCCGGGGATTTTCTGGTGCCTTATCATCAGGACGTGTTCAACCTGCTGAAAGAGAAAACCCAACGGGCGGGGATTACCGGGCTCTTTGCTGACGATGCTCCGCTGCTGGGCCAGTTCAGCGATGCTCTGAAGTCCGCGAGTCCTGGCGTACTTGCCATCAACGCGTTTCCAAAACTGAGTGCCAGTAGCCTGCTGTACAAACTCAACCCGGGAACGAAAGAGAGCAAGAACCGGCTTCAGGCGGTGGATGCCGTTCTGCACCAGTGGCAAGGGGGAAAAACCCGGTCAAAAGTGCTGGTGATTAGCCATACCGAAGCCATGAAGGACACCTGTCGGGAGGTGCTGGCGATGCTGCTGACGCGCGCGCAGGAGCTGGAGTTTCGCCTGTCCATCGTGCTGATGGGGGCTGCGGATCAGGATGCCGTCCTGATGCAGCAACCTGAGCTGCGTGAATATGCTCATACCCGTCACACCCTGCGTCCCCTTACCTGCCGGGAGTTTCTCAGCTACGTTCAGGCGCAGTGTGAAGAGCACGGGTGCGAGAACGCGCCGCTCACCCCGGCGCGCGTGCGCAAGATGCACGCGCTGACCAGGGGGAATATCAGCAAGCTGAACGAGCTGGCGCACCTGTCGATGCTGGCCGCCTGGACCGAACGCGCAGCCCAGGTCAGCCCGCGTCATTTACGGCTGGCGGCGGGCGAGACGCTGCCCGCGAAAAAACACGGCAAGCGCCTGGCTACCGTCGGTTTATTCGCGTCCGTGCTGTTTGCCGCCTGCGGCTGGTATTTCACCTCTTCGATCGGTGCAAGACTTCCGGTTCAGCTCCCGGTACCGGTGAGCTGGAAACAGCAGACGCCACGCGTTCAGGCCCCGGTGGTGCCGGTTATCGACAACGAGGTGGTGAATCAGCCGGATGCGATGCATCAGCTCTATCTGATGTGGGGGTATGACGCCTCGGCGGACGATGCCCTGTGTCAAAACGCCGCGAAGGTGAACCTGATGTGTAAGCAGGGGAACGCCTCACCGGACGCGCTGGCGCAGGAAGGCTATCCGTGGGTGAGTGAGCTGAAAACCGGTAACCACCTCAACTATGCCGTTGTCGCCCGCGTCGGAGATAACTCTCTCGACCTGCTGATGAACAACCGCACCTGGCAGGTAAGCCGCAGCTGGTTTAACCAGCATGCCACCGGGAACTACACCCAGCTGCACCGCCTGACGCCGGATGGCAAAGACGCCATCAGCGCCGCCAGCGATGCGAAAGACATGGCCTGGCTTGACCAGCAGCTGAGCGTGGCCCTTAACCAGCCGGAAACCCATGCCCAGACCTGGACGGCGGAGATGATGAAACGCACCCGTGAGTTCCAGCAACAAATGCATCTGCACGTGGATGGCATTCCAGGGGAAGATACGCTGATGCAGTTAATGCGTGAAACCCATTCCACGCCGAGCGTATTAATACAGGCCTCGCGTTCCACACCGGACGCGAAAAAGCAGGAGAAGCATTCCTGATGTCTACCATCTGTCTTGCTGCCCAGCGCAGCTACACTAACGGGGAGGCGGTCTGGTTTTCGTACCGCCTCCCCAGCCTGAGAAAAGTTTTCGGCAACGCCTTTTTATGGACGTTGGGCCTGTGCGCCATGCTGATGGCGGGCATGTACGCGCATACTTACTGGAGCCTGCGTCATCCTGCGCCGGAACCGGTAAAAAAAGCGAGCGTCGCGAAACCCGAAACGCAGCTTTCCGATATGCACTATGTGTATGTGAGCAAGCCGTTCCCGCATCCTCATCCGAAACCGGCCCCGGTGCAGGCCGAGGTCCCCGCCATGCAGGATCTGCCGATTAACAGCGACGATGCCGACTGGCAGCAGGCGCCCGACGGCGCAGAACCGCACGATACGTCGCGGGATACGTTACCCGGCACCGAAGCGCATGATGTCGCTCCCGCCAGCGCAGGCAGTGAGGATGCCTCGTTAACCGAGCTGTTTAAGCAGGCGTTAAAAGAACAGGAGCAAGATTATTCGCAAGGCAAAATTCCCGCGCCGCCGGTGGACGAAACGCAGGATAATTCACAGTCGAGGGTGCTACATAAGGTAGATAACCGATCGCCTTTGAGTCAGAAAGGCGACCGGCTGGAGTAATTAATATTTTTCAGGCAACGTTGTCAGGTTAAGGAGTCGTCCTTTTTCCACAACAATATATTGACCTTTTTTCAGGTCGGAGAGGATTTTAATAATGGTACTGCGCGCCAGGTTGGTGTATTCCTGAATATAATCGTAAATATTAATATCGCGCTGATGATGAACAATCAGTTCATTAATCTCGTACAAGAATTCACGCACAACGGCGTAAGCGCTGCGGGCAACCAGCACATCGTCACGTTTGCTCAGCATGCAGATGTACCAGGAGAGCACTTTAGTCAGCTCAGGCCATAAGTTTTTATCGGTCATCAGCTGGGCGAAGACCTCTTTCTTAATCGAGCGCACCACGGTGTTGGCGCGAACGAGGCCGTACATATGGGTTGCGCTGTAGTACATAGACGAGAGACCAAAAATGCACTGGCCCGTGACCGTGAACATGCACAGTTCGTCGGATTCGCGTCGGAATTCAACTTCGCCGCTGACGATAATATGAATGTATTGTGAATCAGACGTGGATATTTTCTGCCATTTCTTTAAGGTTTTTTCTTCAAAGCCTGAGGTTGCCGAAATAATGGCTTCCATTTCATGTTGCGGACGTAATTTTTTTGCATAGATGCTTAACATTGTTATACCCGATTTAAGATGTGAATTTTAAAAAATGCAGGCGCAAGGCAAAAATAAGCCTCACCCCTCGAATATTTTCCTGATGGCGTTCTCAAGGAGAAAAATAAAGAGTAAATGCGATATATTTATTTGCTGCATTACTTAGCAAGCTATGTGTCTATCTTAAATCCGGATAATTTTAAGTCAATTAACTAAAAATGAATTGAGTTTGTACTTAAGATTAATCTGAAGAGGGTCAGGATGAACTAAGGCATTCGGGGGCGTCCGAAGGATCACCCCTGCCCGTACTTCTCTAGTAGCGCTTCGGCAATGGCCATCGTTTCGACGTCCGCGACGCCGTTCCACAGGTCAGGCCGGAAATGCATCTGGAACGCCGTGATAACGCGCTTTTGCTGCGCCGGGGTGCTGTCAGCCGGCACCTCATAGCCATACCGCGCGAGGAGATCGAGTAATGCTCCGGTATCCACCTGCTGATAGCGCGGACGACCGTTTATATAGAACGCGACGCGCGCCTGATCGGGCCACGCGCCAATGCCCTGCAGAGCAAGCTGGTGCCACGGGAACAGCGGGCCGGGGTCGTCTTTGCGCTGCGGAGCGATGTCCGAATGGGCCACCACGTTTTCAGGCCTGATGTTGTAGCGGGTAATAATGTCTCTGGCGAGCGGCACCAGCGCCGCAATTTGCGCAGGCTCAAACGGGGTAAAGTGCTTAACGCCGGAGGTTTTTTGCCAGCCGCGGTTCTCCAGCTCAATGCCGACAGACGTATCGTTGATGCGGTTGGTGCCGCGCCAGAAGCTGATGCCCGCATGCCAGGCCAGTTCGCTTTCAGGCACCAGCTGCCAGATGCGCGGCTTACCGTCCGGGGCCGGGGGTTTAGCCGGGATCAAATAGTGAGAGCTGACGTTCTTATCCGTCAGCGTGGCCAGCGAGCTGTCAAAATCATCCGCGGTGTAGTGGATAACCAGTACCTTGATGCGCGGGTAAGCCGCCTGCGCCTGATGACGCGTATCCAGCTCGTAGGCGCCTTTGTCGATGATCCCTTTTTCGGTGGCACACCCTGCCAGCAGCAGCGCCAGCAGGAGTGTCGCAAGCGAACGCCTCATCGGAGGGTTTTCACCGCCGTACCGCTTACGCTCACCATCAGCATGCTGGCGTCTTTCCCGACCGTTTCGTAGTCGATATCAATCCCCACGACCGCATCGGCGCCGAGGGCTTCCGCCTGCTCGCCAAGCTCTTTAAAGGCGATTTCGCGCGCTTTACGCAGCTCTTTTTCGTATGCGCCCGAGCGGCCGCCAACGATGTCGCGGATACCGGCAAAAAAGTCACGGAAGATATTGGCGCCGAGGATCGCTTCGCCGGTAACCACACCGCAATACTCGGTTATTGTCTGCCCTTCCAGGGTTGGCGTTGTTGAAAACTGCATGGTTTCTCTCCTTCTTTAGCGTTCAATGCCTTAGGCACAGCATTATCGGTTCGTTACGCTATGATTGAAAGGATAGTTAATAAATAAGGAAATCAACATGCGCTATTCTGCTTTAACACTTTTCGTGCCCTGCGCGCTGGTGCTCAGCGCCTGTACCACCACGGTCACGCCAGCCTTTAAGGATATCGGTACCCGCAGCGGCCCCTGCATCGAGGGCGGCCCGGACGCCGTGGCGCAGCAGTTCTATAATTATCGCATTCAGCACCGCAGCAACGATCTCACCGGCCTGCGCCCGTATCTGAGCGACGGCCTGGCAAAACTGCTTAACGACGCCACCCGCGATGCGCAGCACAACGCCCTGCTGAAATCCGATCCGTTCTCCAGCCGCGCCACGCTGCCGGACAGCGCCGAAGTAGCCAGCGCGTCAACCATCCCGAATACCGATGCCCGCAATATTCCGCTGCGCGTGAAGCTGACGCAGGGAACCCAAACCTGGCAGGATGAAGTGCTGATGATCCGTGAAGGACAGTGCTGGGCGGTAGACGACGTGCGCTACGTTGGCGGCAGCGTTCATGCCCCGGCAGGCACGCTTCGCCAGTCGATTGAGAATCGCTAAACCCGCCAATACAATCTTGTTACCCCCGTAAAATGTGCGGCATTTCATGCGGAATGCCGACATTTATACTCGCCGACCTTACCGTTCGCTATTTTGTGCTATGTTTAAGAGGAAACGCGGGTTATATTTAACTTTTAACGCATAAATATTGCATAACTATTCTGTCAACGGTACTATCTGCGGCCTCAATTGCTATAGATTGCCTGGATGAGTAAAGACTGCCCCGATGAGTATTAAACTAAACGGCATTAACTGCTTCTACGGCGCACACCAGGCGCTGTTTGACATCACGCTGAACTGCCCGGAAGGCGAAACGCTGGTTTTGCTTGGCCCAAGCGGTGCAGGCAAAAGCTCCCTTCTGCGTGTCCTTAATCTGCTTGAAATGCCCCGTTCAGGTACGCTGGCGATTGCCGGTAACCATTTTGATTTCGCGAAAACGCCGTCTGATAAAGCGATTCGCGAACTGCGTCAAAACGTCGGCATGGTCTTCCAGCAATACAATCTCTGGCCGCATCTGACCGTCCTGCAAAACCTGATTGAAGCGCCGTGCCGCGTGCTGGGGTTAAGCAAGGATCAGGCGATCGCCCGTGCCGAAAAGCTGCTGGATCGTCTGCGTCTCAAGCCTTACAGCGACCGCTATCCGCTGCACCTTTCCGGCGGTCAGCAGCAGCGCGTGGCCATTGCCCGCGCGCTGATGATGGAGCCTGCGGTACTGCTGTTTGATGAACCCACCGCGGCGCTGGATCCGGAAATCACCGCCCAGATCGTCAGCATCATTCGCGAGCTGGCGGAAACCAATATTACGCAGGTTATCGTCACCCACGAAGTGGAAGTGGCGCGTAAAACCGCCAGCCGTGTGGTCTACATGGAAAACGGTTATATCGTTGAGCAAGGTGATGCGGGCTGCTTCGCGAACCCGCAAACCGATGCCTTCAAAAACTATTTATCTCATTGATTGTGTCAGGGGAAATATAATGAAAAAAGTATTACTTGCCGTGCTGCTTGCTGGCGTTACCCTTTCTGCTACCGCAGCCCAGACCATTCGTTTCGCCACGGAAGCCTCTTACCCTCCGTTTGAGTCGATTGATGCGAACAATAAAATTGTTGGCTTCGACGTGGACCTGGCTAACGCCCTGTGTAAAGAGATCGACGCGACCTGTACCTTCAGCAACCAGGCGTTCGACAGCCTGATCCCAAGCCTGAAGTTCCGCCGTATCGACGCCGTGATGGCCGGTATGGACATCACCCCGGAGCGTGAAAAGCAGGTGCTGTTCACCACCCCTTACTACGACAACTCCGCCCTGTTCATTGGTCAGAAAGGTAAATTCACCTCTGTCGATCAGCTGAAAGGCAAAAAAGTCGGCGTGCAGAACGGCACCACGCACCAGAAATTCATCATGGATAAACATCCGGAAATCACCACCGTTCCGTATGACAGCTACCAGAACGCGAAGCTGGATCTGCAAAATGGCCGTATCGACGGCGTATTTGGTGATACCGCTGTCGTGACCGAATGGCTGAAAGCCAACGACAAGCTGGCGCCAGTGGGCGACAAAGTGACCGATAAGGATTACTTCGGTACCGGTCTGGGGATTGCCGTTCGTCAGGGCAACACTGAGCTGCAGCAGAAATTCAACGCTGCGCTGGAAAAAGTGAAGAAAGACGGCACCTACGAAACCATCTACAAAAAATGGTTCCAGAAGTAATTCCTGATGAATGAAATTTTTCCTTTAGCAAGCGCCGCCGGGATGACCGTCGGCCTTGCCGTTTGCGCACTGATTATCGGCCTTGTGCTGGCGATGTTCTTTGCGGTGTGGGAATCCGCGAAATGGTTCCCCGTCGCCTGGACAGGCTCCGCGCTGGTCACCGTGCTGCGTGGGCTACCGGAAATTCTGGTGGTCCTGTTTATCTATTTCGGCTCTTCACAGCTGCTGCTCACGCTGTCTGACGGCTTCACCCTCAATCTCGGCTTTGCGCAGATCCCGGTGCAGATGCAGATTGAAAACTTCGACGTCAGCCCGTTCCTGTGCGGCGTGATTGCCCTCTCCCTGCTCTACTCCGCATACGCGTCGCAAACGCTGCGCGGTGCGCTGAAAGCCGTGCCGCAGGGTCAGTGGGAGTCGGGTCAGGCGTTAGGCCTGTCGAAGTCAGCCATCTTCTTCCGTCTGGTTATGCCGCAGATGTGGCGCCATGCCCTGCCGGGCCTCGGCAACCAGTGGCTGGTGCTGCTGAAAGATACCGCGCTGGTGAGCCTGATAAGCGTTAACGATCTGATGCTGCAAACCAAAAGCATCGCCACCCGTACCCAGGAGCCTTTTACCTGGTACATTGTGGCGGCGGCTATCTACCTGGTGATCACGTTGCTCAGTCAGTACATCCTCAAGCGTATTGACCTGCGTGCGACGCGCTTTGAACGGAGACCAGGCTGATGCTTGAATATTTCCCCGAGTTGATGAAAGGGCTGCACACCAGCCTGACGCTGACCGTGGCGTCCATTATCGTGGCGCTGATCCTGGCCCTTATCTTCACCATCATCCTGACGCTGAAAACGCCGGTGCTGGTGTGGATTGTGCGCGGTTACATCACCCTGTTTACCGGTACGCCGCTGCTGGTGCAGATCTTCCTGATTTACTACGGCCCAGGCCAGTTCCCGTCGCTGCAGGAGTATCCGGTTATCTGGCATCTGCTCTCTGAACCGTGGCTGTGTGCCCTGATTGCCCTTTCGCTTAACAGTGCGGCCTATACCACCCAGCTGTTCTACGGGGCGATCCGCGCCATTCCTGAAGGTCAATGGCAGTCCTGTGGGGCGCTGGGCATGAGCAAGAAAGATACGCTGGCGATCCTGCTGCCGTACGCCTTTAAGCGCGCGCTCTCCTCTTACTCCAACGAAGTGGTGCTGGTGTTCAAGAGTACCTCTCTGGCCTACACCATCACCCTGATGGAGGTGATGGGTCACGGACAGCTGCTCTATGGACGCACCTATGACGTGATGGTGTTCGGTGCGGCAGGCGTGGTTTACCTGGTGGTTAACGGTCTGTTGACGCTGATGATGCGCCTGATCGAGCGCAGAGCGCTGGCGTTTGAGCGCAGAAATTAACTACGCGAGTGCATAAAACGGTATTTATGGAGCGGGTAACCTGATGGGTTATCCGCTTTTTTTTTGCCATACAACAATACTTAATCATTTTTATTGCATATAAATTCATTAACTGGCATTGTACATCCATGCCGCAGACACGGCGCATAAATAAGACAGACGGGAGCATTACAATGAAAAAGTTAGTTCTGGCCGCATTACTCGCCACCTTCGCCGCTGGCGCATCCGCAGCAGATAAAATCAATTTTGGCGTGTCCGCCACCTATCCGCCGTTTGAATCGCTGGATGCCAGCAACCAGATCGTGGGTTTCGATATCGATCTGGCGAAAGCGCTGTGCAAACAAATGCAGGCCGACTGCACCTTTACCAACCATGCCTTCGACAGCCTGATCCCGTCGCTGAAATTTAAAAAATACGATGCGGTGATCTCCGGGATGGACATCACGCCTGAGCGCAGCAAGCAGGTCGCGTTTACCGACCCGTACTACGCCAACTCTGCGGTCGTGATTGCGAAGAAAGGCGCTTATACCTCTTTCGATCAGCTGAAAGGCAAACGCATCGGAATGGAAAACGGCACCACGCACCAGAAGTATCTCCAGGACAAGCATCCTGAAGTGAAAACCGTAGCCTATGACAGCTATCAGAACGCGATTATCGACCTGAAAAATGGCCGCATCGACGGCGTGTTCGGCGATACCGCGGTGGTGAATGAATGGCTGAAGACCAACCCACAGCTGGGCACCGCGACCGAGAAAGTGACCGATCCACAGTACTTTGGTACAGGCCTCGGCATCGCGGTACGTCCGGATAACAAAGCCCTGCTGGAAAAACTGAACGGCGCGCTGAAAGCGATTAAAGCAGACGGTACGTACCATAAAATTAGCGAGCAGTGGTTCCCGCAGTAACGTTTTTGCCGGGTGACTCGGCCTACGGGGGTGGTAGTCTGTAGGCCGGGTAAGGCGAAGCCGCCACCCGGCACTCTCTCACAGCGGCACAAAGAACCTGAACCGCGCCCCGCTCGCCGACTCCATCAGCCTGATCCCTCCGCCGTGCAGCTCCAGCATGCGTTTCACGATTAACAGCCCCAACCCGCCGCGATTCTCCCGCGATGCCTGGGTATTCAACGCCGATGGCCGCTGGAACAGATCGTCGCGCAGCGAGGCGTCCACGCCCGTTCCGCTGTCCGCCACTTCGACCTGAAGCCGTTCATTCTCCTGCCAGACAGCCAGACGAATTTCCCCGCCGCCTGGCGTATGGCGCATCGCGTTATCGAGCAGGTTGGTCACCACGCGTTCGATCATCGACACATCGGCGTTAATCAGCGGCAGCGGTCCCGGCACGTCAATATGCAGATTCACTTCCCGCGTGCGGGCGGTGAGCTCAAACTTCTGCGCCACGTCGGAAATCAGCTCCCCCATCGCGAAACGCTCGCGCTGCGGCTTAATGCCGCCGTGCTCAAGGCGCGCCAGCTCAAACAGCTGCTGCGAAAGATGGCGGACTTTTTGCCCCTGACGCAGCGCGGTGGCGAGATACTGCTGGTGCTCCTGCGGCGTCAGCGTGGCGGATTTTAGCGAAAGGGTTTCCAGATAGCCCAGCAGCGAGGTCAGCGGCGTACGGAGATCGTGCGAAATGTTGGCGATAAACTCCCGGCGCTGGCGATCGCTGTCGGCCAGCTGGTCCCACTGGCGGGTGATTTTGCGCGCCAGCTCGATAAAGCTGTTGCGCAGGATAGCCACTTCATCCTTTGCCGCCGCGTCCGACGGCTGAGCGGCCAACTGCCTGATAGCACTTATGCTGTCCTGCTCCAGCCCGGCGACTTCTACCGTCAACTGTTTTACCGGGCGCGTGACCCAGTACCAGACCAGTAAACCTGCCAGCAGGCCAAATAGCGCAACCCACAGCAATGACCACAGCACCGTGCTCCACAGCGCCTTATGCCAGGCCATCTCCGCCAGCGCGTTGGACTCCTCGCCCTGCAAAATAATGTACAGGTAGCCTTTTAGCTCGCCGTCCTGCCGCAGCGGCGTGGCGCTAAAGACCTTTTTATTTTGACTGCGCGGGTCGTCGCCCAGGACCGGTATGGCGGTACCGCTCAGGAAGGTCTGAACCGGCGCCAGGTCGATTTTTTGCCGCTGAATATGTCCCGGCGGTGCGGCATCGGCCAGGATATCGCCGTCAGGAGAAACGACGTACAGCTCAACGCTCGGATTAAAGGTCATCAGCCGGTCAAACAGCGGCTTGAGAGCCGTTCGATCGACCCTGCCCTGCGCGTCCAGAATCGCTTCACGCTGAACGATCTGCTGCGCCAGCCCGCCCGACAGCCGCTGCACCATCGCGTTACCGTACTGCGTACTGGTGTAGAGCTGTACCGCACAGGCGACGGTGGCGCAGAGCATCATCAGCAGGATGAACAGCAGCGTCAGGCGCTGGCTCAGGCTAAAGCGGCGCATCATGATTTGGCTCCGCAAATTTATAGCCCTTGCCCCAGACGGTGCGAATAATCTCTGGCTCGGCGGCGTCTTTCTCAATCTTAATGCGCAGGCGGTTAATATGGGTGTTAACGGTGTGCTCATAGCCTTCGTGCTGGTAGCCCCAGACCTGCTCCAGCAGCGCCAGACGGGAAAACACCTCGCCCGGATGACGGGCAAAAAAATAGAGCAGCTCGAATTCGCGCGGGGTGAGATCCACCACCTGGCCGTGAAGCAGCACGCTGCGCGCCAGCGGATCGATGGTCAGACCGTGGGCCTGAATTTGACCGTCGGTTTGCGCCTGCCCCATCGCCTGCTGGCGGCGGAACAGCGCCTTGATGCGCGCAATTAATTCCTGCACCGAAAACGGCTTAGCCAGATAATCATCGGCGCCGGTTTCCAGCCCGGTGATGCGGTCGGTTTCGCTGCTGCGGGCGCTGATGATGATCACCGGCAGGTAGCGCGTCATCTGACGGATGCGGCGGCAAATCTCCAGACCGTCAACGTTGGGCAGCATCAGGTCGAGGATCACCGCATCCCACGGCTGTTTTTCAAGGCGCAGTAAGGCGTTGCCCCCGTCGGGCTCGTGGGTGATGGCGTAGCCTTCGTCTTCTAAATTGAGTCGCAGAAGCGCCGCGATATCGTGGTCGTCTTCCACCAGCAGGATCTGCTTCATGGGTAAGCCTTTATTCATGTCTTATGACGTAAGCTTACCTGATTTCGAGCGGGGGAAGAGTTCACATTTTGTTGAACTTTTGAAGGCTAACAAACCATTCAAACCGGTCCCCTCTGTATTTTCTGAATCAGCCTCGCAGGATTTAACTTATCCTTGCTACCCCTCTTTTTATTAAGGTTTTACAGGCGTATGTTCACCTCACACCAGCAAAATCTGGTGCCGGGATTGGCATCCTGCATAACATACTGACGGCGTGATACTTTTTTTACGCTGTGCGTCCGGTTACACTTCAATGGTGAGTCGGACGAGGGCGCTGAAAAGCGCGCCGGTTCTCAGTATGTCCGGTTATGCCAACCTCGTCCGACTCCGCCACCAAAGAAAATTGGCATTTTCAGTGGCGGTGACAAACCAACATACTGAGGATGTTTATATGTCTATTGTCTCGTCTTTTTCAGACACACTTCTCACACTTCCTGTTCATCACAATACCGATTTCACCGATCTGGCCGACAACTGCCAGCGCTACTGCGAAGCGCTGGTTGAAGAAACCGATCCTGCCAGAAAAATCGCGCTCTGTGGCCGCCTCACAGCCTGTCTTGCCTTGCTCCGCCCGATGCTGCTGGAGCCTGTGCCGGAGCATTTGTATGAACGATTAACGGTGGATGTTTTCCCGGAAAGCGAACCTGCATTCAACGCAGAGCCTGATCAATTGTGCCGTTACTGTGAGGAGATTACGCAACTCTTAATTGGGGGAGTACTTGCGCCGGAGTCAGCCCGCGTGATGGGTGATCTGCTCTTTGAGCTGACGGGCTATTTTGCCGACCAGCTGAAAGCGCCACGCTGGCTAAATACAGAGGCGGGAGTCGCATTACTGGGCTGAGCAAACAAAGCCGGGTGGCGGCTACGCCTTACCCGGCCTACCCGAACTCGTAGGCCCGGTAAGCGCAGCGCCACCGGGCGATGTTTAGGATTAGCGCGTTTTCACCAACAACGTCAACACTTCATAATGCGCGGTATGCGGGAACATATCGAAAAGCTGCACGCGTTCAATGCGGTAGCCCGGCAGGCTGGCGATATCTTTCGCCATGGTCTGTGCGTTACAGCTGGAATAGACGATGTACTCCGGTGCCATCTGGCTCAGGTAGTCGCACAGCGCGTTCCCGATGCCGCGGCGCGGCGGGTTGACCAGCACCAGTTCCGGCACGTTGCCCTGGCCGGTCGCAAACTGCGTGGAGTCCAGCGCCTGGAAGTGCAGATTCGTTAACCCCAGCTCGGCGGCGGACTGTTTCGCGCAGGCAATCGCTTCGGCAGAGATCTCTATTCCGGTGAGCTGCATTTCTGGGGTGGCGCAGTGCAGGCCAAAGCCGCCCACGCCGCAGAAGAGATCCCACATATGCTGGATGTTTAACGCACGAACCCAGTCGCGGGCGGTAGCGTACAGGCTGCTTGCCACGGTCGGGTTAGTCTGGAAGAAACTTTGCGGACGGATCCACAGCGGCACGCCGTTGAAGCTTTCGGCCAGCGCATGCTGCTCGGAGAAGAAAATCTCTTTCTCCCCTTCCATGATCGCCATATGCACCGGCTGAATATTCGCCGTAATGACCTTAAGCTGTGGCAGCTGCTCCTGAAGCCACGGCAGCGCCGCGCGCAGCTGCTCAAGCTTGGCTTCCGAACGCAGCACGAAGCGCAGCATCATGCCGCCGTCTTTCTGGCTTTCGGTCAGCAGAAGGTATTTCAGCTCGCCGCGCCTGCGGGCGACGTTGTAAGGCGTTAACCCTGCACGCGCAATAAACGGTTTCAGTGCGGCAAAGACGGGCTCAAACGAGGCGGGATACAGCGGGCAGTCGGTTAAGTCTTCCGGCGTGCCGTCGCGGTGCAGCATCCCCAGCAGCGGTTTTTCAACGCTGCCGCTGACCACCATTTTGGCTTTATTACGGAAACCCTGCTCCGGGCCGCTGACGGGTGCGCACCACTCGCCCACCGCGTGCGCTGCCAGCAGCTGTCGCAGGTCGGCCATTTTGGCGGTGAGTTGTTGAGAGACCGGCTGTTCTATCCACTGACAGGAGCGGCAGCGTCCGGCGTCATAGAGTGCGCACTGCATATGAAAACCTTAAGGATCACGAGGGCTGCGATTATACACATTATTGCAGGCGGAAGAACCGCCGACTGGAGGCGGGGATAAAAAGCAGAAACAGAACCAGCATGTCCGGGAGTTTTTGCATAAACAGCGCGCGCAGGATCTCGCGTTTGGATTCACCGGCAATGCTGAACAGCTCCGGGTAGCCGTATCCCAGCGAGGCGGCCCACAGATAGCTGGCGGCGGTAATTTGCGTCAGCAGATAGACCCAGCGCGCCCAGTTGCGCCCTTTGACCAGCGAAAACGCGCAGTAGATCTCGATAAACACCAGCACCAGGCTGCTCAAAAAGACCAGCGTCAGATTCCACGTCTGCACGCTGCGGTGAATGAATTCACCGATGCCGCGCACGCCCAGGGTGTTCAGAATCATCAGCACGTCCAGGCAGCGGATCATAATAATGGCGAGCGCCGCCACCTGAACCAGTGCAGGTACGTTAGGCCGCGCGTGCGTAGTACGTGATTTTTTTAATAATCCCAATGTTTTACTTCCCTGAAAAACAGTGCCGCGTCATGCGCGGCACATCACTGGAAATTTTAAATCCTTCAGCCGCGTCTTGCACGCTGGATATCGCGCACGCGCTGCTTTTCCGCGCGCGCCATCAAATACCAGGCGATAAATCCGACAATTCCGACCACGCCGAGGATGATAGAGGCCAGGGCGTTGATCTCCGGGTTGACCCCCATGCGCACGCTGGAGAAGACCAGCATCGGCAGCGTCGTCGCGCCCGGTCCGGAGACAAAGCTGGCGATAACCAGATCGTCCAGCGATAGCGTAAACGCCAGCAGCCAGCCGGAGATCACCGCCGGCATAATCATCGGCAGGGTGATGATGAAAAAGACCTTCAGCGGCGTCGCGCCAAGATCCATCGCCGCCTCCTCAATGGATCGATCCAGCTCGCGCAGGCGCGAGGAGATCACCACCGCCACGTAGGCCGTACAGAAGGTGACGTGCGCCAGCCAGATGGTGAGCATGCCGCGATCCGCCGGCCAGCCGATGGCGTGCGCCAGGGCCACAAACAGCAGCAGCAGCGCGAGACCGGTGATCACGTCCGGCATGACCAGCGGCGCGGTGATCATAAAGGCGAACCCGTTCGAGCCGCGAAAACGGCCGAAGCGCACCATCACCAGCGCGGCGATCGTGCCCAGCACCGACGCCATTGTCGCCGCCAGGGCGGCAATGGTCAGGCTCAGCCCTACCGCGCTCATCATCGCATCATCGTGGAACAGCTCGCTGTACCAGCGCGTCGACCAGCCCGCCCAGACCGTCACCAGCTTGGAGCTGTTGAAGGAGTAGATCACCAGCATCAGCATCGGCGCATACAGGAAGGTAAAGCCGACAACGAGGATCGCAATTCGCCACGGGGAGCGCACTACCGGTAAGTTGTTCATCCGTGATCTCCCATCTGTTTCTGCTGATGCTTGTGGAACCACATGATCGGCACGATCAGCAGCAGTAACATCACAATCGCCACCGCCGAGGCCACCGGCCAGTCGCGGTTATTGAAGAACTCCTGCCACAGCACGCGGCCAATCATGATGCTGTCCGGGCCGCCGAGCAGTTCCGGGATCACAAACTCCCCGACCGCCGGGATAAAGACCAGCATTGACCCGGCGATAATGCCGCCTTTGGTCAGCGGGACAATGACGCTGAAGAAGGTTTTTAACGGGCGGGCACCGAGATCGAGCGACGCTTCCACCAGCGAGTAATCAATGCGCGTCAGCGCCGTGTAGATCGGCAGCACCATAAACGGCAGATAGGCGTACACAATGCCGATATAGACCGCGAGGTTGGTGTGCAGGATCGTCAGCGGCTGATCGATAACCCCGAGCCACATGAGAAAGTTATTCAGCACGCCGTTGTTTTTTAGGATCCCCATCCAGGCGTAAACGCGGATCAGGAACGAGGTCCACGACGGCAGGATAACCAGCAGCAGCAGGATGTTACGCGTCGACGGCTTGCTGTGCGCCACCGCCCACGCCAGCGGGTAGCCCATTACCAGGCAGCAGAGCGTCGAAATCGCCGCCACCTGCAGCGACTGCAGATACGCTTCGAAATAGAGCGGATCGTCGGTGAGCTGCAGGAAGTTGCCGAGATTGAGCGTCAGCGTCAGCTGCCCGTCGGCCCAGTCCAGCAGGTTGGTATAGGGCGGGATCGCCCGCGCCATTTCCGCCAGGCTTATCTTGAAAACAATCAGGAACGGCAGCAGGAACAGCAGGATCAGCCACACGTACGGCATGGCGATCACCAGCTTGCGGCCGTGTTTCATCTGCATGCGCGTCAGTAAACCGGCAAAGCCGCCCGACTTTTCTACGCGAGCTGAAGGTTCAAGTGTGCTCATGATCGCTCCTTATACCGTCAGCACGACGCAGCTGTCAGCGTCCCAGCACAGGCGCACTTCGTCACCCCAGGTCGGCTGCCCCTTGCGATAGCGATGTTCGTTCTGTAGCTGCGCGCTGAGCATCTGCCCGCTTTTCAGGCGCACGTGATAGATGGACAGATCGCCCAGATAGGCAATGTGCACCACTTCGCCCACGGCAAAGTTATAGCCATCGGCAGGCGGATCCTCGCAGAGCATGATCTTTTCCGGACGCAGCGCGACGTAGACCGGCACGTTATCCACCACCGAGTTATCAGGATCGACCTTAAGCGGATGCTGCAGCCCCGGCGATTCGATGACCAGCCCATCCTCCTGACGATCTTTCAGCAGCCCTTCGAAAACGTTAACCGAGCCAATGAACTCCGCGCTGTAGCGGGTGGTCGGGTGCTCATAAATCTCTTCCGGCTCGCCAATCTGCACGAACTTCCCGCGGTTCATGATCGCAATACGCCCGGCCATGGTCATCGCTTCTTCCTGGTCGTGGGTCACCATCACGCAGGTCACCCCCACGCGCTCGAGGATATCCACCACTTCGAGCTGCATACGGTCGCGCAGTTTTTTATCCAGCGCACCCATCGGCTCATCGAGCAGCAATAATTTCGGCCGTTTTGCCAGACTGCGGGCCAGGGCCACGCGCTGGCGCTGGCCGCCGGAGAGCTGGTGCGGCTTACGCTTCGCGAACTCCTGCATGTGCACCAGGCTCAGCATTTCGGCCACGCGCGCGGTAATTTCGGCCTTCGGCAGCTTGTCCTGCTTCAGGCCAAAGGCGATGTTCTGCTCCACCGTCATGTGGGGAAACAGCGCGTAGGACTGGAACATCATGTTAATCGGGCGCTGATACGGCGGCACGCTGGAGAGATCCACACCATCGAGCATGATTTGCCCGGCGGTGGGCTGTTCAAAACCGGCCAGCATACGCAGCAGGGTCGATTTACCGCAGCCAGAAGCCCCCAGAAGGGCAAAAATTTCGCCTTTATAGATAGTCAGGCTGACGTCGTCCACGGCATGCTGGCCATCGAAAGATTTGGTGAGGTTACGAATTTCAAGAAGCGGGGTCAGCGCTTTACGGACTTTCGCCTGCGGGCGGGGGATCGCGTCATTCACGGGGTGTTCTCCGGCATAGATCAATACTGGTGCAAACGCACCGTCAGGGTGCGCATCGCCGGGCGGCGCTAACGCTTGCCCGGCCTACGGGTTGTAGAGGCCCGGTAAGCGTTAGCGCCACCGGGCAACAATACCCAACGCCGTTATTTACCGCTTTTCACCTTGGTCCACGCGCGGGTACGCACGCGGTCAATTTTTGGATCCTGAACTTTCAGGGTGAAGAGCTTGGCGAACACATCCGCCGGCGGATAGATAGCCGGGTTGTTACGGATTTCTTCGCTTACCAGCGGCACGGAGGCCTTGTTACCGTTCGCGTAGTAAACATGGTCGCTGATGTGGGCGATCACGTCAGGGCGCATCAGGTAGTTGAGGAACTGATAGGCTTCGTCTTTGTTTTTCGCATCAGCCGGCATTGCGAAGACGTCGAAGAAAGCCAGCGCCCCCTCTTTCGGAATGAAGTAAGAGACGTTCACGCCGTTCTTCGCCTCTTTCGCGCGGTTAGCCGCCTGCCACACGTCCCCTGCCCAGCCGATCGCGACGCAGATGTCGCCGTTCGCCAGGTCGTTGATGTACTGAGACGAGTGGAAGTAACGAATGTTTGGACGCAGCTTCAGCAGCAGATCGGTCGCCGGGCCGGTGTAATCATCGGCTTTACTGCTGTTCGGGTCTTTGCCCAGGTAGTTCAGCACGGTCGCGAAAATCTCTTCCGGCGCATCGAGGAAGGAGACGCCGCAGCTTTTCAGCTTCTCAAGGTTTTCCGGCTTCAGCACCACGTCCCAGCTGTCCAGCTTGACGTCCGGGCCCAGAACCGCTTTGACTTTATCAACGTTGTAGCCGATGCCGGTAGTCGCCCACAGGTAAGGCATGGCGTATTTGTTGTCCGGGTCATGCTTAGCCACCAGCTTCAGCACTTCCGGATCGAGGTTTTTCCAGTTAGGTAACTTGCTCTTATCCAGCGGCTGGAAGACGCCTGCCGTCAGCTGACGCTCCAGAAAGCTTGCAGAAGGCACCACGAGATCAAACCCGGTGCTGCCCGCCATCAGTTTCCCTTCCAGCACTTCGTTGGAATCGAAAACGTCGTAGACCACTTTAATGCCGGTCTCTTTTTCAAAATTCGCCACCGTGTCCGGCGCGATATAGTCAGACCAGTTGTAAACGTGCAGCGTTTTTTGTTCCGCAGCGAGCGTGCCGGCAGAGACGGCCATCAGAGCACCCGCAACCAGACCCGATAACCATTTTTTATTCAAGGCGATCATATCTTTATTCCTTCTGAAAGCTCGTTAACAAACGAACTAAAACTGTGCAATCTGAAGATATGCAATAATCATGCATAGTTTGTCGCTCTGCCCAAAATAAAAAGAAACCTCTTTACCCGGCAGTTTCCGCTCGCTTTTTTAAGCACCGCAAGAATAACTGTAGCCCGTGTCTCCGGCTATAGCCCAGACGAAAAAACGCCTTTTATCAATTTTTTATGCAGGTTATGTCTACGTGATAAGCCGAAACGGCCTTCAGGGAGGTGAAAAATTCTTTAAAGAAAGGTTAAAAGCAGCAGAAAAAATGGCCTTCTGCAGCCGCTATGGCAGCGACTGCGCAAAAGTCAGACAGGCTTAGTGAAGAAAATTGGGAGATGCATCATTATTCTCTGCATCATCTTCCGCGCTATACAGCAGATGGTGTGCATTGGCTTCCATCATGACCATGGAAATTTGCTCTTCACTCAAGCGCATAAACGCGGAGAACTGCTTGAATGACAGCCCGGCACCGGAGAATAAAGACTGGCAAACGACCAGTTTTGGCAGATTATCATCCTGTATGTCGAGAAATGCTTTCACCGTCAAAGAACTGGCGTTGATCGCTGACAGGTCGGAGGCCAGCGCCAGCAGCGCAGACGGCTTCACTTCGGCCAGCGCGGAGAAAAGGATCACGTCGTTAATGAGATCGATTTTGGCATCGAAGATGCCGTCGAAATTCTGCATATGAGGCAGATGCAGCGCCTGGCAGGAATCGCATTCGAAGAACGTAATTCCGGCATCATCAAGCCATTGACGTAACGTATCCAGTGTAGGTACGACCTGTAAATCCATCGCTGTGCAGCCTCTTAAATAAAAACTTCGCATAGATTACGCAAAAAGTGCGTTCAATACCATTTAACCGCCCGTTTTCAGACAGTAACCCGGCGTGGCATGACGCTCGATCCATGAGATCATTTTACCCGCAATATCGACACCTGTGGTTTTTTCCACGCCTTCCAGCCCCGGCGAAGCATTTACCTCCATGACCAGCGGCCCGCGCGTCGCCCGCAGAAGGTCTACGCCCGCCACGTCCAGCCCCAGGGTTTGCGCCGCTTTGACGGCAATTTCCCGCTCCCGGTCGCTGATATCAGCAATTCTTGCAATGCCGCCGCGGTGAAGATTAGAGCGGAAGTCGCCCTCTTTCGCCTGCCGCTCAATGGCCGCCACCACTTCATTGCCGACCACGAAGCAGCGAATGTCGCGCCCTTTCGCCTCTTCGATGTACTCCTGCACCAGAATGTGGGCATTGAGGCCCCGAAAGGCGTCAATCACGCTCTCCGCCGCCTGGCGCGTCTCCGCCAGCACCACGCCAATGCCCTGCGTACCTTCCACCAGCTTGATGACCAGCGGCGCACCGCCCACCATGTCGATAAGATCGCTGGTGTCGTCCGGTGAATGGGCAATACCCGTGACGGGGAGATCGATCCCCTGACGGGCGAGCAGCTGCAGCGAGCGCAGCTTGTCGCGGGCGCGGGATATGGCGACGGATTCGTTGAGCGGATAGCTGCCCAGCATCTCGAACTGGCGCAGCGCGGCGGTGCCGTAATAGGTTATCTGAGAGCCGATGCGGGGGATCACCGCATCAAAGTGCGGCAGCTTGCGGCCTTTGTAGTGAATCGACGAGGCGGCCGGGTCGATGTTCATATAGCAGGACATCGGGTCGAGGATCTCAACCTGATGCCCGCGTTTCGCCGCCGCCTCACGCAGGCGCTTACATGAATAGAGCGTTCCATCCCGGGACAATATGGCAATTTTCACCCTGCACCTCTCTGAAGACATGGAAAAAGCCTGCGTATCATATACGCAGGCAAGCGCAGGAGGAATGGACTATCGCGTCGCCCATCCCTGTTTGTGGAGGTAATCAAGAATAAACGGGCGATTTTCTTTAATGATGGTGCGACGAATATGGTCAGTCCAGGTATCGCGACGGTTATTGCTGCCGCGCGTCATGTAGTAGTTCGCCAGCTCTTCATCATATTGATTCAGAACGTCCTGATCGACCGGCTGGTAGTGGTTTTCGTGCACCAGCATCGCCGCAGGAATGCGCGGCTTTAGATCCGGGCTATCCGCAGGCCAGCCGAGGCACAGGCCGAACAGCGGCAGCACGTGTTTTGGCAGCTTCAGCAGCTCGGTCACGCTTTCGATGTTGTTACGCAGGCCGCCGATGTAGACACCACCTAACCCCAGCGACTCCGCCGCCGTGAAGGCGTTTTGCGCCATCAGTGCGGTATCCACCACGCCCAGCAGCAGCTGTTCGGCCAGCCCCAGCTCGGCCTCAGGGCAGATCTGCAGGTGGCGGTTAAAGTCGGCGCAGAACACCCAGAACTCCGCCGCCTGAGCCACATGCTTCTGCCCGCCGGTCAGCGTGACCAGCTGCTCGCGCATGGCCGGGTCGATGATGCGGATAATGGAACTGCACTGCAGAAAGCTGGAGCTGGAGGTCGCCCTGGCGCTGTCGATAATCGCGGCACGCTGCGCCTCGGTAATCGGCTCATCGGTGAAGTGGCGAATGGAACGGTGGGAACGGAGCAGGTCAATCGTTGGTGTCATCTTGTCTCTCTTTGTCTTGCTTAAACCTTATGCCAGCCAGTATAGGCAATGATTTACGTGATGTAATTGGCGAAACATAGCCTGACTGTATCAAAGCGACAGGCGAAACCTTCTTTAATGGCGGCAGGTTATCGGGCACTATATGTCCTATTCGCCGTCAGGCTTGATTTTTGAGGAGAGAGAAATGTTTGCAGTAATTTTTGGTCGTCCAGGGTGCCCTTACTGTGTGCGCGCGAAAGAGCTGGCTGAGAAACTGACCGAAGAGCGCGATGACTTCAACTTCCGCTACGTGGATATCCACGCGGAAGGCATCACCAAAGCGGATCTCGAAAAAACCGTCGGCAAGCCGGTTGAAACCGTACCGCAGATCTTCCTCGATCAGAAACACATCGGCGGCTGCACTGACTTTGAAGCTTACGCCAAAGAGCATCTGGGCCTGTTTGCCGCTCAGTAATGCTAAGACGCCCTCACCCTGAGGGCGTTTTTAATTGTGGTGCCGTCGATGCTTAATCAGACTGCACACAAACAAATAGCACAGCGCGCCAAGGGCGCACCAGAAGACGCCGCTCAGCAACCACGCCAGCTCCTGCCAGAAACTTCTCGTCGACACATACAGCAAGCGCATCAGCAGCAGACACAGCGGTGCGGCCAGCATGGCGCCCAGCAGCGGTTTCGCCACCTCCCCTTTACGGGAGAGAAAGCTGGCTGCGGCACCCGGCAGCGTAAAAAAGAGCAGCCCCAGCTCCGGATGGCCCGACGCCCTGAATGCCCCTTTCACATTAAAAGCGAGCGACATGCACACGACGGTGAACAGCAAAAAGCAGCTGATCACCCCCGCCCAGTTTCGTTTAATGTTCAAACTATCCTCCTGACTTATCTCTATCAAATATACCTTCGTCGGGTAGACGCCCAGTCAGATAAAGCAGTGCGGCAATCCTTGCCAAAGTACGCACAGGGTGATGCGATAATCAGTAGCTGTCAGTAGCTAATGCGATTAAACTACACGCCAGCTAATGTTTTAGGGAATAAAGCAGGAAACAGGGAGCGTTAACGCCTTTCCCTGACCCAGAAAACAGTAGCCCAAAAAGTCCTTTCATTCAACAACTTACTGGTAAACAAGAAGTTAGCCTCCGTGAATATAAACGTCGCAGACTTGTTAAATGGGAATTACATCCTGTTATTATTTGTGGTACTGGCGCTGGGCCTTTGCCTGGGTAAATTGCGCCTGGGTTCAGTTCAACTTGGTAATTCCATTGGCGTTTTAGTCGTCTCCTTATTATTAGGCCAGCAGCACTTCAGCATTAACACGGACGCGCTCAACTTAGGTTTTATGCTGTTTATTTTTTGTGTTGGCGTGGAAGCAGGACCAAACTTTTTTTCAATTTTCTTCCGCGACGGCAAAAATTATCTGATGCTGGCGCTGGTTATGGTCGGCAGCGCGCTGCTGATCGCCTTAGGGCTGGGTAAACTGTTTGGCTGGGATATCGGGTTAACGGCCGGTATGCTGGCAGGCTCCATGACCTCCACCCCCGTGCTGGTGGGTGCCGGTGATACCCTTCGCCATTCCGGCATGGCCGGCGCGCAGCTCTCTACCGCGCTCGACCACCTGAGCCTGGGCTATGCCCTGACCTATCTGATTGGTCTGGTGAGCCTGATTGTCGGCGCACGCTACCTGCCAAAACTGCAGCACCAGGATCTGCAGACCAGCGCCCAGCAAATCGCGCGCGAGCGCGGTCTCGATACCGACTCCAAACGTAAAGTCTATCTCCCGGTGATCCGCGCCTATCGCGTCGGGCCAGAGCTGGTGGCATGGGCTGACGGCAAAAACCTGCGCGAGCTGGGGATTTACCGCCAGACGGGCTGCTATATCGAACGTATCCGCCGCAACGGCATTCTGGCGAACCCGGACGGCGACGCGGTGCTGCAGATGGGCGACGACATCGCGCTGGTGGGTTACCCGGACGCCCACGCCCGTCTTGACCCGAGTTTCCGTAACGGCAAAGAGGTGTTCGACCGCGACCTGCTCGACATGCGCATCGTCACCGAAGAGATCGTGGTGAAAAACCATAACGCCGTTGGCCGCCGTCTGGCGCAGCTGAAGCTGACCGACCACGGCTGCTTCCTCAACCGCGTGATCCGCAGCCAGATTGAGATGCCTATCGACGATAACGTCGTGCTCAACAAAGGCGACGTTCTGCAGGTCAGCGGCGATGCACGACGCGTGAAAACCGTTGCCGACCGCATCGGCTTTATCTCCATTCACAGCCAGGTCACCGACCTGCTGGCCTTCTGTGCCTTCTTTATAGTTGGCCTGATGATCGGGATGATCACCTTCCAGTTCAGCAACTTCAGTTTCGGCATCGGTAACGCCGCCGGGCTACTGTTTGCCGGGATCATGCTGGGCTTCCTGCGAGCGAACCACCCGACCTTCGGCTACATTCCGCAGGGCGCACTGAACATGGTGAAAGAGTTCGGTCTGATGGTCTTTATGGCGGGCGTGGGCTTAAGCGCGGGAAGCGGTATCGGCCACAGCCTGGGCGCCGTCGGCTGGCAGATGCTGGTTTCCGGACTTATCGTCAGCCTGGTGCCGGTGGTGATCTGCTTCCTGTTCGGCGCCTACGTGCTGCGCATGAACCGCGCTCTGCTCTTCGGGGCAATGATGGGCGCGCGCACCTGTGCGCCTGCGATGGAAATCATCAGCGATACCGCGCGCAGCAACATCCCGGCGTTGGGGTATGCAGGCACGTACGCTATCGCTAACGTGCTGCTGACGCTGGCGGGTACACTGATCATCATCATCTGGCCTGGACTCGGATAACTCCTAAGTTTGCGCGTGGTGGAAAATATTTTCGTTACGCGCAGAACTTTTTTATCAGGGGGCAGTCATAACTAGTGCCACTGCTTTTCTTTGATGTCCCCAATTTGTGGAGCCCATCAACCCCGCCGTTTTGGTTCAAGGTTGATGGGTTTTTTGTTGTCTGAAGTTCGTGTCCTTGTGGCAAATAGCCATAGGCAAAGCCTTTCTACGCCGTTTCAATCGCATACAGCAGTTCAACCAGATCAACCGCACTCACATCATCCCAGCGCAGGTAACTCGACAGAGAGCTTGTTCCCGAATCTTGCCCTAAAATTCGCTGACATATTGCCTGGTGGTCAACGGATGCAGATACCCACACAGCACCGCTCTGCTGACAAAAGTAGGTCGAACCTTTCAACCCATCCCTTTGAATACGTTTCTTCCAGGTATCCACCTGCTGTGTCGTCACTGTTAAACTCATATCTTCCCCTAAGTAAATCAAGCAATCCCAGTTGATGATCCCATAAAATACCCGGATAAATCAGCGCGGAGAATATCAGTGTTCAATTTTTATCCTGACAAGACATTTAACAGAACGGAAGTTATGAGTCGACCAACACCCATTCCCGCCATCAACGGAGTCTATTTTTGGTGGTTCAAAGAAATCCCGCCGGGCGTTCCAACAGAAGGTTGCCTAACTCATGATGGGCTAACTCTGCTTTATGTTGGTATTTCTCCCGACAAAAAAGGGAAACCTAATAGTCGAGCCAATCTCAAAACACGCATCAAAACTCACTACAGCGGAAATGCCGAAGGCTCTACGCTGAGACGAACGCTAGGTGTTTTGCTTGCGGCAGTAAGCAATTATCCCCTCCGTCGGGTTGGAAGGGGAAACAGAACGACATTTACCCATGCTGGGGAACAATGGCTCGATCTTTGGATGGAACAGAATGCAAAAGTATACTGGGTAGCAGACGAAGAACCTTGGGTGCTGGAAGAAGCGCTGATAAGAAGTATTCCGCTCCCATTAAACATTCAAGGTAACACTCATCCTTTTAAGCCAACGCTCTCAGAAATGCGCAGCAAAGCTATGGCAGAAGCCAAACTGATGGAGATCGCGAACGAAACAGGATTTAGCAGACGTAAGATCATGGAGATTGTTGATCAAACTGCAATGGCAGAATAGTTGGCTCAGGAAGTCCGCCGCTGTGCAGTTGAAAAAATAAACGGCACATCTCAGGCGACGAACCAACGGCATTACGTTAACTGTTCAGGTATTCCTTTCAAGTTTGTGCATTATGGTATGACCACATAGCCGTACAGATTTACCAAATGCAGCATTTCTCAATATATTAATGCATGCGATGACATGGCAACCAGCCATCTGCTGGCATGTCGTTTAGGGTGTCAACAGGCAGCCCAGTTAGCTCGCTATAGCGTTCCAGAGTGACGTGCAGTTTGTTCAGAGAAATTGCAATATTAGGGTCATGGTGCAACACCTCCTACTGCCTTGTGGTGAGCCGTTTGTAAACGGGACAAGCACACAAATGGAAACAAAACTGATAATGGTTGATGAGGGTACTTACATTTTTGACGCGCCATTTCTTCCTACCAATCTTCATCTCCGATTGTTTTTAGTGATGGTTGTAATACATATATCTATTGTCAAAAATTCACGAAAGTATTAGATGCGCACTTGTTGATCAATATTGATTGGGCCTATTCCGTTAGACTGATTATACGGCTGCCGAAAGGCATGATTAAGATTTCCACTATGGAAAATAATTTTTAATGCGCTTTTTCATATATAGAATTTATTGCATGTATAAGAAGCACAACAGTTTCATACTGATTCAGTAAAAGGATTTAAAAATAGATTTGTTTCTTGTTGTAGTTTTGCTGTTAGCCATACTCTCTCCCATCTTGGCTGTCATTTTGCTCAAGAAGAGCAAACAACATAAGATCGAGATCAAGGCACTTAATGACCGCAATATAACTCTTTCGAATGAATTGAGTGAAAGCCAAGAACATTTAGCGAATGCTATACGAGAGCACTCAGATCTGGAGGGGAGAGCTGCTCCATTGTGGCGATATGAAGAACTGCATAGTGCGGTTCTGGATGCAGAAAAGACGATAAAAACAGCAGAGTCGATTGCTAAAAGCACCGTGAATGAAGCACAACTTAAAGCCTCCAGCATCGTTTTAGAAGCAAATAACCAAGCCCGACTAACGATAAGTAATGCCAACAACGAAGTAGTTGTGATAACTAAAGATGCTCGCAATGCTCGCTTAAAAGCCAAGGAACGATTGGATAACGCAAATAGTAGGGCCGATGAGCTAATCTCCAATGCTAATGATAACGCAATGAAAATAGTCGCTGATGCAGAGAGCAGAGCAAAAGAAATCGCTGGCTCTGCATATGAAGCGAAAGAATTTGCAGAAACCTACCAAGCTGTAGCCAAGTCAATGAAAAATAAAATTGAAGGTTACGGTGATGAATGGATTGTTCCAAACCGAAGCGTTCTGGATGAACTTGCAGCGAATTATGAATTTACTGATGCAGGCAGAGAACTCCAAAAAGCCAGAGAGTTAACAAAATCTCTAATCAACACAAGCAAAGCGGCAAATTGTGATTATGTCGAACCTAATAGACGTAACACTGCAATAAAATTTGTATTAGATGCGTTCAATGGAAAAGTTGATAGTACACTTTCAAAAATAAAACATAACAATTACGGTAAGCTTTCTCAAGAAATTAAAGATGCATTTCAGCTTGTGAATTATAACGGCTCAGCTTTTAGGTCGGCTAAGATCACTGATATATACTTACAGGCGCGACTCAACGAACTTAAATGGGGCGTTGCAGTTAATGAAATTATGCTCGAAGAAAAAGAAGAACAAAGGCATATCAAGGAGCAGTTGCACGAAGAAGAAAAAGCACGTCGAGAATACGAAAGAGCGATAAAAGAAGCCGAGAAAGAAGAGAAAACAATTCAGCAGGCTATAGACAAGGCTACTAAAGAGTTGATGCTTGCAGGTGAAGAGCAACGACTCGCTCTTGAGCAGAAACTGGCTGAATTACAAATTAAATTCGAAGAGGCTGAGGCCAAAAACCAGCGTGCAATTTCGATGGCTCAACAAACACGCTCAGGTCATGTCTATGTAATTAGTAATATAGGTTCGTTCGGCGAAAATGTTTATAAAATTGGCATGACGAGACGCCTCGAACCTCTAGACCGTGTTCGTGAACTTGGTGATGCCAGTGTTCCATTCGCCTTTGATGTACATGCAATGATCTACAGTGATGATGCACCATCATTAGAGAATCACTTGCATAAAGTATTTAATGAAAAACAGGTTAACAAGGTTAATTCTCGGAAAGAATTCTTTAATGTCGGCATTAAAGATATTAAATCAACTGTAGCCAATATGAATATCGATGCACATTGGACGATGTTTGCAGATGCCAAAGAATATAGAGAGTCTCTCGCAATTGAGAATGAACGCTCAGCCGCACAGGTTGCAAACGAAGAAATCGTTGTTGCCTGACAAAGGTGATTTCACGTAATCATAAATCAACTACTGTTTGTATATACAGTTAAATTTAGCCCTCAGACATGAGGGCTTTTTTATGGCAGTACGAAAACTCGACACAGGAAAATGGATTTGCGAATGATACTCCTCCGGACGAAGCGGGCGTCGTGTGCGTAAGCAGTTCGCCACTAAAGGTGAAGCACTGGCTTTTGAGCGTCATACGATGGATGAGGCTGAAGCTAAGCCCTGGCTGGGTGAATCGGTAGACCGTCGAACTCTGAAAGAGGTAGTTGAACTCTGATTCAAACTTCATGGCAAATCCCTAACCGCTGGTGAGCATGTTTTCAACAAGCTGATCCTGATGGTCGATGTACTCGGAAACTCTCTCGCTACAGATCTCATTTCCAAATTCTTCGCGTATTACCGTGACAAGCGCCTGACGGGTGAATTCTACTTCAACGAGAAGTGAGCCAGCCTGGTAACTATCAAACTTGAA
Organism: Enterobacter sp. 120016; assembly: GCF_018383635.1. Lineage (NCBI taxonomy): Bacteria > Pseudomonadati > Pseudomonadota > Gammaproteobacteria > Enterobacterales > Enterobacteriaceae > Enterobacter > Enterobacter sp. 120016. The sequence continues at coordinate 351,010 of NZ_JAHAWC010000003.1, forward strand.
TAAAGCTACCTGAGCAGAGTTTTAGTGCGCTGGTCCGACCTGGAGAATAGACAGCACTAAATCCATTCGAGAACATGCGCTATGCTCATCGTGCCTCGGCCATCTCGAAACAGCATTAAAATTTAACCCTGCAGTCACTATGGAGAAGAATTTTTACTAGTAAGACCGCATTTTAAACATTTTAAACATTTTAAACATTTTAAACATTTTAAACATTTTAAACATTTTAAACATTTTAAACATTTTAAACATTTTAAACATTTTAAACATTT